>JBKJKM010000200.1:0-10526 GCA_046597375.1 Acidimicrobiales bacterium
GCGGACGGCCGCGCACAACGGCCCACCTTTGGCGTCGGTGAGGCTCAAGTAGCCCTCGATCGACCCGGAGTCGATGGTGACGAGGCCGGGCGGGAGGCCGGCGAGCATGAGCTTGGCCCGTCGGAACATGGTGAACGTGCCGTCGTCGTCGACATTGCCCCACGACAGGTAGAAGAACCGGTCGCCCGGTTTGCCGTGGACGAAGGGGCTGCGGAAGTCGAGGCCGTCGTCGGTCTCCCGAAGCACGATTCCGAAGGCGAACTTGGCGCTGGGCGCATCGCCTGGCTGGAGCTGGACCACGTCGGTGCCGCGCTGCACGCCGACGTGGACGTTGGCGTGCTCGGCGAACGAGAGGCCCGGCATGCGTTCCCCGATGATCCGGACGTTCAACATGCTCATCGCTCCCCCAGCATCGCACCGAGGCGGCTCTCGCAGCGTCCGTACTTCTTCCGATAGCCGCCGTTGCGGTACGACGACGGAAACAGCTCGGTCACGTCACAACCAGTGGCGCCGAAGCGCACGCCCCGGTCGTAGAGCTCGTCGACGAGCTGGACGAAGAGCAGCGCGCTGCCCTGATTCTCGATCGGGTGCATGCCCTCGATGATCACGGTCGCGATGCCGTCGAGCAGCGGCGCGTACTGGACCGGGTGGACGAGACGGAGGTGGGCGAGCAGCCCGTCGAAATCGTCGACGGTTGCGGAGCCAGAATCCTTGGCCAAGACCTCGACCTCGCCCGGAGCGAGCGCTTCGGTACGCGAGGGACGCGACGTGGCCCGGTAGTCGGGACCGTCGAGGCGGAGCACCTCCCAATGCGAACCGATCTCGAGGAGCTCCCGCTCGAAGTCTTCGGCGTTGAATCGTCCCTCCCCGAGGCGGTCCGGAATGGCGTTGGACGTGGCGGCCAACTTCGTTCCACCGGCGATGACGGCCCGTAGGAACGAGACCGCCATCCGCGTGTTGGCCACGTCGTTGAGCTCGAACTCGTCGATGCAGAGGATGCGGTGGCCAGCGAACGCCCGGGTGGCCGTCGCCATCCCCGCAAAACCGATGAAGGCAGTCAACGTCTCGAAGGTGGCATAGGCCTTCGGACCCGGGACGGCGTGCCAGAGCGACGCCAACAGATGGGTCTTGCCCACGCCAAAACCGCCGTCGAGGTACCTTCCCGGCTGGCCCACGTCCGCCGTGACTGGCCGTGGTGCCGATGATCGCCGACCGAACCACCCCCCATTTCCGCGCTCGGGTGCGCCCTGGAAAGCGGCGGCGAACCGTTCGAGCGCCACCTTGGCGACGGCCTGCGACGGGTGCGCTGGGTCAGGCAGGAAATTGTCGAATCGCACCTCGGCGAACCGCTCGGGCGGTGAGAACCGCGCCGCCAATTGATCGGCCGTCGCCGAAGGGCGCCGCTCGACGAGGCGAGAACTCAAGGTTTGGTGAAGCGAATGGGCGGCCGAAACGCTTCATCAAGGGCCTTCTGACGACCAAAACGCTTCACGAAACCGGTCCGGACGCGACGCGCCGTTCGGGCCTTACTCCCACTCGATGGTGCCGGGTGGCTTCGACGTGATGTCGAGGGCCACGCGATTCACCCCGGCGACCTCGTTGATGATCCGAGACGACAACCGCTCGAGCAGGTCATAGGGAAGGCGGGCCCAGTCGGCGGTCATGGCGTCATCGGACGTCACCGCCCGGATGATGATCGGGTAAGCGTACGTCCGCTCGTCGCCCTGCACGCCGACCGACCGCACGGCCGGAAGCACAGCGAAGGCCTGCCAGATCTCGCGATACAGGCCCGCCTTCTTGATCTCGTCGGTGACGATGGCGTCGGCGGCCCGCAGGATCTCGAGCCGCTCCCGCGTGACCGTGCCGATGATGCGAACACCCAGCCCCGGTCCGGGGAACGGTTGGCGCCACACGATCTCCTCGGGGAGGCCGAGCTGTTCTCCCATGGCCCGTACCTCGTCCTTGAAGAGCTGGCGCAGCGGCTCGACGAGCTCGAAGTGCAGCCCCTCGGGGAAGGCGATGAGGTTGTGGTGGGTCTTGATCGTCGACGATGACTCGGAGTGCGAGCCGCTCTCGACGACGTCGGGGTACAGCGTTCCCTGGACGAGGAACCGGGGGTCGCCGTGGTCGTGGGCGGCGGCGGCAAACTCCCGCCAGAACGTCTCGCCGATGATCTGGCGCTTCCGCTCGGGATCGAGCACGTCGTCGAGGGCGTCGATGAACCGGTCCGCCGCCTTCACGTGCACCAGATCGGCGTTGAACTGGCGGCGGAACGTGTCCTCGATCTGCTCGCTCTCCCCGGCCCGCATCAACCCGTTGTCGACGTGGACACACGTGAGCTGATCGCCGATCGCCCGGTAGACGAGGGCGGCGGCGATGGCCGAGTCGACCCCGCCCGACAGCGCGCACAGCACTCGCTCGGTCCCGACCTGCTTGCGGATCGCCTCGACCGACTGCTCGATGACGTTGGCCATCGTCCACGTCGGACGGCACCCGGCCACCTCGTAGAGGAAGTTCTTGAGCACCTCCTGGCCCCTCGGCGTGTGCATGACCTCAGGGTGGAACTGCACGCCGGCGATCGCCCGCTCCGCCGACTCGAACGCCGCTACCGGCGTGCCGTCCGTCGCCGCCGTGACGCGGAAGCCCTCGGGCGCACCAGTGATGGAGTCGAAGTGCGACATCCACACGTCCTGTTGAGGCGGCAGCTCTTTGAACAGGATCGAGCTGTCCGTCACCTGCAGCGCCGTGCGTCCGTACTCGCCCTTGCCCGTCTTGGCGACGGCGCCGCCGAGCTGCAGCGCCACCAGCTGGGCGCCGTAACAGATGCCGAAGATCGGGACGCCGGTGTCGTAGATCGACGCATCGATCGAGGGTGCGCCCTCGACGTGGACCGACGCCGGGCCGCCGCTGAAGATGATCGCCTTGGGCTTCTTGGCGAGCATCTCCGCCACCGGCATGGTGCAAGAAACGATCTCGCTGTAGACGTGCGCCTCGCGCACGCGTCGGGCGATCAGCTGGGCGTACTGCGCTCCAAAATCAACAACGAGTACAACATCAACGTCTTCACTCACGCTCGAGGTCAGCCATGTCGCGAGGGAAGCGCCAGCGAGGAGCGGCACTCGAGCGGCAAGGCTCCGGCCCGGTCGGCGGCGCCGCAGAGCGAGAGCGACAACTCAGTGACCCATTCCTACTTGCTGCGAGCGCTGGAGGGCCTTGCCTTCGGTCTGGAGGGCGGGAGCGATCATCACTTCGGCCTTCTGGAACTCTTTGACCGTCTGGTAGCCGCAGGTGGCCATTGACGTGCGCAGAGCGCCGAAGAGGTTGAGGCGACCGTCGTTCTCGTGGGCCGGCCCGGTGACGATCTCCTGCATCGTGCCGAGCGCACCGACCTTGACTCGAGCGCCGCGGGGCAGGGTGGGATGGAAGGTTGCCATGCCCCAGTGGTAGCCCCGCCCGGGAGCTTCGTGGGCCGAGGCGAGGGGCGAGCCGATCATCACGGCGTCGGCGCCACAGGCGATGGCCTTGGCGATGTCGCCGCCCTTGGACATGCCGCCATCGGCGATGACCTGGACGTAGACGCCGGTCTCGTCGAGGTGGCGCATACGGGCGCCGGCGGCATCGGCGATGGCCGTCGCCTGGGGTACACCGACGCCGAGCACGCCACGGGTCGTACAGGCATTTCCTGGGCCGACGCCGACCAGCACGCCAACCGCACCGGTCCGCATGAGGTGCAGGGCGGCCTGGTAGGAGGCGCAGCCACCGACGATGACGGGGATCTCGAACTCGCGGATGAACTTCTTGAGGTTGAGGGGCTCCACCGTCTTCGACACGTGCTCCGCCGAGACCACCGTGCCCTGAATGACGAAGAGGTCGAGCTCGGCGGCGAGGATGGCGGCGGCATACTGCTCGACTCGCTGTGGCGTGAGGGAGGCGGCGGAGTAGACGCCCGCATCCTTGATCTCCCGTATGCGCTGCGTGACGAGCTCGGGTTTGATCGGCTCGGCGTAGATCTGCTGCATCCGCGCCGTGGCCTTCTCGTTGTCGAGCTTGGCGATCTCGGCGAACAGCGGCTCCGGATCCTCGTAGCGCGTCCAGAGCCCTTCGAGGTTGAGCACGCCGACGCCGCCCAGGCGACCGAGCTCGATGGCGGTCGACGGGGACACGACGCCGTCCATGGCCGCACCGAGGAGGGGAAGCTCGAACTTGTAGGAATCGATCTCCCACGAGATGTCGACGTCCTCCGGATCGCGGGTCCGCCGGCTCGGGACGATGGCGATGTCATCGAACCCGTAGGCCTGGCGGCCCGACTTGCCGATGCCGATCTCCAACTCAGCCACCGCACACTCCTCTGCCCAGGGGAAAAGGAGAGTCTAGTGCCGCGACCGTCCAACGACGCGGAGCTGCAAGCCGGTCAACGCCGGCCTTTCGGGGCCTTCGGCCTTGCCGTGGTGGAAGTGGTGGAAGTGGTGGAAGTGGTGCTCGTGGTGCTGGTGGGAGCCCCGGACAGCCGGGCGGCCACGGCCGAGCGGACGGACGACAGCTGGGCGTAGAGCGTCCCACCGGGGCACTCGGTGGCGGCGAAATCGCGATGGCCGGGGATGTTGGGGCCGACCCACGTGGAGCCGTTGACCGGGTTGGTGTACGTACCGCTGCCGGTCGGCGAGATGGCGTGGCGGGCGGCGAGGTCGGCCAGTATCGACTCGAGCGACGTGCGGGCTGGCGCCTTCGGCTCCTGGGACGTCAGTGTGCCGAGGAGGGCCACGCCAGCGTTGCCGGAGTTCCAGCCGCCTACGTGGGCGGCGGTAACCAGCTTTCCGGCGCTGTCGTGGGCGGCGTCGCCGTCGGCCCCCGACCAACGCCCTTCGAACACCCGGCCGTCCTCCGCCACCAGGAAGTGGTAGCCGATGTCGCCGAAACCGCGGTCGATGGCGTGGTAGCGGTAGATGGCTCGGACCGTCGCCGCAGGATCGGGATCGGCATTGACCGTGTCGGTGTGGTGGACCGTGAGCTTCTGCGCCGGGTATGAGGTGATGGGGAACGTTTCGCGCCCCGTGGCATCGAAGCGCAGCGACTCGTCAGCGCCCCAGGCCGCCCGGGAGACGACCGAAGTGGCGGCCCCGGCGGCCGATCCGGAGACCGATCGGCGCCGTCCGTCGGTCGTGTTGATGGCGACGGCGGTGGCATCGGAGCGTCCCGGCGGCAGCCGCACTTGATATGCATCGGCGTCGTTTCCGGCCACCAGCGAACTGGCGTACCGGCCGACGACGTCGACCCCGTCCTCGCCGAGCGGCTGCCAGCGACCCCACCGTCCGTCCGAGCGGAAGCGGACGGCGCCGGACGTGGCCTCCCCCGATTCTCCGTCCCATTGCACACCCACCACGTCGATGGGGAAGCCCGGTTCGACCGGTGCCGCCCCGATGCGTACACGTGACGCCATTGTCTCGGGCGCCCCGGCATTGGCCGGCGAGCCGATCGCCACCAGCGCGGCCGATGTCAGGCCCGTGAGCGCGACGAGGGAAAGGAGGCGATGACGCATTCCGACATCCTTCCCTTTCTTCTATGCAGCCAACAGGGTGAACGCCGGCAAGTTTCGGACCACCAAGAAGGCGGCTCCGACCGCCAACAGGGCCCAGCCAGCACGTGGGTGCCGGACGAAGGAGGGCATGGTCCCCGACCGCAGCCAGGAAAGCCCCGCCAGCACCGCGAGCGGTAGGGCCAGGACGTAGAGCGCATTGAAGTCGAGGGCGGCAATAAGGTCACCGCGGATCAGCGCGTGTGTCGCACGGGTCGCACCACAGAGCGGGCAGTCGAGACCGGTCAGGGCCCGGAGCGGGCACGGCGGTCCAAGGGCGTGCCGGGACGGGTCGACCAGGCCCACGACGGCGAGCACGGCGCATCCGCCACCGGCGAGCAGCAGGTGCCGGCGCTCGACGTGGGCCGGGAGCATCAGCCGCGCAGCGAGCGGAGGAGTTGTTTGGTGACGGCGGCGTTCATCTCGTAGACGATCGAGTTGCGCTTCCCTTCGAGCTTCTTGACGACGTCGTTGTCGGTGGCGTCCGCCAAGGCGTCGAGGCCGGAGACGACCGCCTTTCGCGTGGCGTCGGTGGCCTCGTAGCCCATCCGGGTCAGCGCCTTCATGACCTCGCTGCGGGCGACTGGCGCTGGTGCAGCCTGGGCAATCACGGTGAGCGCGTCCTTCGTCAGTTCCGACGCCCGCTCGACCGCCTCGACCGGGGTGATCGTCTTCTCCGGCGCACCGTCGAGCGACGCCAGCCAACGCCGCACCTTGCGCACGATCTCGTCATGCGTCTCACCTTCGAACGAAAGAGCGGCCACGTCCACGAGGCTACCGTCGCCCCGTCATGCCCGGCCTCGGTACCGCCATCAATGTCGCCACCATCGTGGCCGGCACCGGCGTCGGCCTGGCCGTTGGCGGACGCCTTCCCGAACGGGCGAAGACGACCGTCCTCCAGAGCGTGGGGCTGATCGTCCTGGCGCTCGGCGTGGGCCAGGCCATCCGAACGGACAACATCGTCTTCCCCCTGGTGGCCATCGTTGCCGGCGGCCTGCTCGGCGAGGCCCTCCGGATCGAGGACCGCCTCGAGTCGCTGGGCGAGCGCATCCGTCGTCGGGTGGAGCGCCGCTCGAAGTCCGCCCTTCACCTGGCCGACGATGCCCCCGAGGCACCGAACACGTTCGTCGAGGGGTTCGTCGCGGCGAGCCTCCTGTTCTGCGTCGGCCCGCTTGCCATCCTCGGCTCGATCCAGGACGGGCTCGAGGGCGACGTCGGACTGCTCGTCGTGAAGTCGGCGCTCGACGGCCTCGTGAGCGTCATCTTCGCCGCCACCCTCGGTTGGGGCGTCGGCTTCAGCATCGTGCCCGTGCTCGTCTACCAGGGGCTGTTGACCTTGGCGGCTGGAAGTGCAGATGCGATCCTGAGCGAGCGCATGGTCCTGGAGGGTACGGCGACCGGAGGGATCATGGTGATGGGCATCGCCATGCGGCTCCTCGACCTCAAGTCGATTCGGGTGGGCTCGCTCCTCCCGGCGCTCGTGTTGGCACCGGTACTGGTGGCGCTATTCGCTCGATGAAACCGTTCGCCCGATGACGAGCACCAGCAACTCGAAGAGCATGCGAGCGGTGGCGCCCCACACCGTCTCACCGGCGAGGTCGAAGAAGTAGATCGGCCGCTCGGTGCCGATTCCAGACTCCGACGCAAGTCCCCAGATCTCCTCGTGGAACACGCCGTCGGCCATCAGCTCGCCGAGTGGGACGTCGAACACGCGGTCAACCTCGTCCGGGTTGGCTTCGAGGGTCGGTCGCCCCTTCACCTCGCCCACGAAGGGGAAGATGCCGGCGCCACTCGAGATGGTGTGCATGCGACTCAGCCGACCGAGGATGCGAACGGTCGCCGGATCGAGGCCGACCTCCTCCTGGGCCTCCCGGAGCGCCGCATCCTCGAGGGACTCCCCCGGCTCGACCCGGCCACCGGGAAAGGCGACCTGGCCGCTGTGCGACCGTAGCCACGCCGTTCGGCGCGTCAGGAGCACCCGGGCCTCGCCGTCCTCCTGCCAGACCAGCGCGAGCACGGCCGAGTTCGGGGCCCCCAGGTCCTCATCGCCGATCGACGGCAGGTCGGGATGCCCGCTCACGGCCTGGCGCACCTCGTCGATCGACACCCGTGGACGGCCTTCGCCCTGCCACCAGCCGCTCCACGGGGGCGGGCCCCCGGGGCGCGACACCTCCGGCCGGGGAATGCGCTGCACGTGGTGATCGGGCGACGACTCGCTCACGACTCGGGAGTTGCGCCCCCGAAGACCTCGGCATGGGCGGCGACGGTCGCTTCGAGGAGCTGCCGCAAACCGCCCTTCTTGAGGTTGGCCAGCGCCTGGCCGGGCATGGTGTCGCCCTTCTCCCACTCCATCCAGTAGGCGAGCAACTGATTGGGCTCGGGCGGCGGCAGGTCCTCGGGCGGCATGGCGCCAACCTAGGTGTCCGCGCCGAGATAGGCAGGAGCTCAGGCGGCGATCAGCTGGCGATGCAGGAGACGCGTTCCGAAGGCGAGAAACACGGCGGCGAACCCCAACAACACGGCCACCTCTCCGACAACGTCCCGGGTGGACGCACCTTCGAAGACCAGTTCGACCCAAGCGTCCATCGCCCAGGCGTGGGGAACGGCGTGTCCGGCGGTGCGCATGGTCGAGCCGACGATCTCGAGAGGCCACATGGCACCACCCAACATCCCCATGGCGACTGCCGCGGGAATCCCGATGGCTTGCGCCTGTTCTTCGTTGCGGACCAGCGATCCCACGAGGAGACCGGCTCCCGCGCCCACCAACGAGAAGGCGAGCACCACGAGGGCAACGCCGATCGGATCACCGAAGTCCACACCAAAGAGGACCGCGCCGACGGCGACGAGGAGCGCCGACTGCACGACGCTGAACACGACCCGGCTGAGCCCGAACCCGAACAGGATCGCCGACATCCGGACCGGTCCCGCTCGGATCCGGTCGACCACCCCGAGCTGTCGCGCCTGGACCAGCGACGCCGCGATCGCCAGTGAATTGACGAACACGAACAGCACCAGGTTCGCCGGCGCCGTGTAGGAGAACGCGTTCACCGGCTCCCCGATCGGCCCACCGGCGTCCTCCACGATGACGGCGACCGCGCCCTGCTTCCCGACCAGACCGTCGGCCAGAACGAGGTTCGCCTTGAAGTCGCCTCCCGTGAGTGTGCTGGCGACCGACGCCGCGCCAAGCCTGGCGCCCTCGTCGGCCAGCACCCCGCGAATGACGCTGCGGATGGCGCCTGCGGACCGGCGGGTGGGGTCCGTGACCAACTCGGCCCTGACGCCGCTCCCCCCGGGTGACCCCGCACCGAATCCTTGCGGCAGCACCAGGCCGGCATCCACACGGCCGGTGCGCACGTCTCGAGCAAGTGCGTCCATGTCGATATACGTGACCGTCTCGATCGCCGGTGCGTCCTCGACCCCCGCCACCACCCGGCCCGAGAGATCGCTTCGGGCATCGTCGATGACGGCCACGGCCAAGTCGTCTTCGGCTCCGAAGAAGGTCGACCCGATGATGACCATGATCACGACCGGGAGCCCCACGATGAAGAACAGCGCCGTGCGGTCGAGGAACACCCGGTGGAGCTCGTTGCGGGCGATCACCAATGCAGCTCTCATCGCGCGATCCGTCCCGCCAGGAGCCGGAGGCCGAGGACGCCGGCGACCGCGCCGATCACGAACAACACGACGAGATGAATGAGGACGTCGCCGATGCCGCCCCGACCCGCGGCCAGCTCGGTGAAGCCTCGGAGCGCCCAGCCGTTGGGCGTGGCGAGTGAGAGCGCTCGCATCGTGTCGGTCATGTTGCCCGGCGGCGTGAAGTTACCGCCCAGGAGCGCGAGCACGAAGGTCGTCACCATCGTGTAGCCCTGCGCCTGCGCATCGGTGCGGGCCAGCGCCGTGACCAAGGTGCCGATGCCGGCGACGGCGAGCACCGCACCGACGATCAAGGCAACGGTGCCGATCGGATCACCCCACTCGGCGCCGAGGGCAAGCGAGCTCGTGGCGTACACGACGAGCAGGCTCGAAAGTCCCGTGACGATAACGGCAATGGCTTTGCCGGTGAGGATTTGCCCGGTGCTGATCGGCGCGGCGCGAAGTCTCGTCAGCGTTCCTTCCCGCTGCTCGGTCAACAGGCTCCGGGCGCCCGTACCGACCGTGAAGAAGAGGAACAGCAAGGCCATGGACGGCGCCATGTAGCTGGCCACACTGAACGAGCCGCCGAGCACCGACTCACCGACCTCGAGCGCAGCGTCCATCTCGGCGACCGCCGCGACGGCCGCCGCCGCGTCCGCACCTGCCGTCGTGGCCGTGGCGATCGCCAGCCGAGAAGCGTCGACCCGGGCGGCGATGCCCGAAGCAACGCCGAGAGCGATCTCGCTCGAGAAGAGATCATCTGATCCACGCACGACCGTCATCCCGAGGGGAGAAGCGGTCGACAGGGACGACTCGAAGCCGCGCGGGATGACCAGGGCGGATCCGAGCTCGTCGTCGTCGATCCTCTGGCGGACCTCGTCGACATCGGGAACAGACTCGAAGCGGACCGGCGCGTCGTCACCGAGACCGGCGAGGGTGTCCGTGATCCCCGTCGACACACTCGATCGATCCTCATCGACGAGGCCGATGCGCACTTCGAAGTCGTCGCCGTCGCCGAAGGCAAGGCCGATGATCGCCGCCAAGGCGATCGGAGCGACGACGCCGAAGATGATGATCGAGCGATCCCTGAACCGCCGGCGCAAGTCGAGCGCGGCCACCCGCAGCGCGATGGGGACGGCGCCTCGCGCCGGCCAGGGAGCCTTCAATCCCGGAGCGCCTTGCCGGTGAGATGAAGGAACACGGCCTCGAGGTCGGGCTCGCTGGTCGTGATACCGGTGATCTCCACGCCGACACGATCAGCGCTCGCAACCACTGCCGCCAGGCCCGTCCCGACGTCATCCACCAGAAGGTCGACGGCGCC
>JBKJKM010000001.1:0-12947 GCA_046597375.1 Acidimicrobiales bacterium
ACCACGCCGTCCGCATCGCGCTCGTCCCTCGGGTCGATCTCCCCGGCCAGCTTGTGCAGCTTCGCCAGGCCGGTCGAGGTGAAGACGCCGTAGTCGATCTTGTCGGCCTCGGCCTTCGAGGACTTCTGGGTGTCGACGACCTTCAGGTTCGAGGCGTCGTACTGGTACTTCTTGAAGTCCGCCTTGGAGATGTAGGCGGGGATGGCGACCTCATCCGAAATGAAATCGGTGAGGCTGTTCGCCTGGCGGATGGAGAAATCCTCCAGCGCGCTGGTGGTCTTGAACTGCGAAATGTCGAGCATGTCGGGTCCTTGGAAAGGGGTGGGCCCGAAACACGAAGAGCCCCGAACTGACTGCGCTCAGGGCCCTTCGTCTTTCGGAGGGTGGAGGGGGTGGGGCTACGCGTTCGCCGGGCCGTTGAGGGCCGGGCGCAGGAGTACGCGGATGGTCTCGCCCGCGTCGCCGGCTTCCAGCGCGATGGCGACGCTGTGAGCGGTGGCGCCAGCGGCGATGACGAGCACGCCAGCGGCGGACGCCTCGACCATCAACTGGGCTCCGAGGGTGGCGCCGCCCGTGCCCAGCTCGGCCTTGGCGATGCCGTAGGTCTGCACCGAGACGTTCTCGCCGACCAGGGCGCCGTTCTCCGCGATGCCGATGGTGAGGCCGGCGATCGCGGTCGCGGCAATCACCTGCCCCGCGGTGGTGTCGAGCTTCACGGCGCGGTTCTTCACGACGGTACCGCCCGCGACGAAGCCAGCGGGGGAGACTCCGAGTTTGTTGCTGAGGTTGGCCATTTCGTTTTTCCTGGGTTCGGGTGGCCCGAAACGAAAGAAGGCCCCCGAGCAACGCGCTCAGGAGCCTTCGGTTTCGGAGGGTGGAGGGTGGCTAGGCGGTGAAGGCGACGGCCTTCGCCAACTCGGGGTTCTCGCGGTTGACGCGGCCAGCGGCCTCGTGCGGGCTGAGGCCGGTGGCGATCGCGGTATCCATCAGCGCCACGTACTGCTTGCGGCTCGCCTGCGCGGCCTCAGCGACGTTCGGCGCGGGCTGCGAGTGCCCCGCTTCGGTGGTGGAAACGACCTTGGGGGCGGCGGCGTAGACCTCCTTGCCCATGGCGAAGTCGGAGAGAAGCAACTTCCGCGCAGAGGGCTCCATCGCGGGGGTGATGCGGCCCTCGGTCTTCATCTGGGTGATGAAGGTCTCGACCTCGCCGGCCTTCGCGGCGGTCTTCAGGTCGGACAACTCCTTCACGAGGGTCGCGTTCTCGGTGGCCTTCGCGGTGACCTGCTCGGAGAGCGCCTTCACCTGGTCGCCGATCGCGGTCTTCGCGTCAGAGAGGGTCTTGATGGTCGCCTCGCTCGCGCCCCCGGCGGTGGCCTTGGCGTTCAGGTCGGCGATGGCCTTCTCGATGTCCGCCTCGGTGGCGGTGTCGGAGAGGCAGAGGATGGCGATCAGCTTCTTGCGGTCCATGTGGGGTGCTCCTGCGTCGGCCTCGTCGGCCTGGGTGTCGGAGGCCGCAACGCGCGGTAGCTCCTTGAGGAAGGGGGTGTTGGTGAGCGCGGCGCCGAGGAGGGTGGGGCCCTGGCGCTTGCCGGTGTCCTTGTCGAAGAAGTCCTCGGCGAACTCCATCGACAGGTACATGAGTTCATCGCTGTCGATGAACGCAGCGGCCCGGGGCGTCCAGTCGAAGAGGGCCTTGAACCAGCCTCCTTCGACCTTCACGTCGAGAATCTTCCCGGAGGCGATCAGGTTCTCGAGCGGGGTCTGCGGCTTAATGACCGCTCCGCCGAAGTGATGGTAGTTCGACTGGAGCGCGTGCCCGCCGTCGAGCCACTTCCGCGCGTTCTTCTCCATCGTTCGCGCAAGCTGCTCAGTGAACTCAACCGAGCTGCCGTCCTCGAAGAACTTACGGCGGCCAATCCGGAACAGCGGGTTCCACTTCGGCTCGCGCTTGCCCTCGGGCTTGGACGCGATCGCCTGCTCGTCCTGAAAGAGGATCGTCTTCCGCTTCGTACGGATGGCCATCGCTACTCCTCGACCTTCTGGAATCCGCCGCCCGACTTCCACACAGCCACCAAAAGGCAGCGGCAATTCGCGCCCCCGCGGCACTGTGCGTAGGGCGGGGTGATGGCGTCGTGTTCAGCACTGCCGAACTCGACCTCACGGCCATCGAGCGAGGCGCATTCGACGCAGGTGCTCGGGTCGAGGATCGCCGAGTACTCCATGCCGGCAAGGTCATCGCCGTGAGCCTCGAAGAACTCCTCCCGGCCCATCGAGAAGGACCGGGCGATGACGAGGCCCGCATCCGTCCGGAGCGTCTTTGACTCCTCTACGTCGTCGAGCACGCCCTCGATGACGCGCTCCGCAGAGCCGCCCGCGCGCGCCACGTCGATCGCGTAGTCCTGCACCTGCTGCTTGAGCCGGTTCTTGATGCGGTTGGTGACGAGTTGGGTCTGCGCCTTCACCAGCTTCTCGACCGGGGCCGGCGCGTACTCGGCGCCGGCCGTGTCGGGCTCGGAGATAGGCGCCTTGTCGTCCTCTTCTTCGGCGGAGGCCAGAGCGAGCACGCGGCTCATCCGGTCGGCGAAGGCGATCGGCTTGATGCCGGGGCTGCCTGCGGCGCGCTTGGCCAGAAGATCCGCCGGCTGACGGCGCCGCTCCAGTTCTGCGGTGCGGTAGCCGTAGAGCCGTGCCCGCTCGACGAAGGACTCGACGTGTTTGCCGAGCAGTCTGCCGTCGAGCGCCAGGCCGGAGAGTTCGGACGGGTCGCCGTCCTTCATCGCCTCGCGCACTGCGGGGAGAGCGCCCCGGAGCATCTCGCGGCAGATGGCCTTCACGTCGCGCTCGAAGTCGAGGCGGCCCCGGGTGTGGAAGGCGTTCATCTCCGTGAGGTCCAGGTGCTGCTCGGTGGGGCGGAGCGGTCGGGACGGAGTGAAGACGTCTGCACTGTCCGAGAGAGCCTTCAGGTTGGGCGGACCCCTCTTCGGCGGCGCGGCCTCGTCGTCGTCCGACTCGTCCGACTCGCCCTTGTCGGCGCCGGCCTTCATCGCCTCCGCCATCGCAGCCTTGGCGGCTTCCTTCTGCGCCACCAGCTCGGCGCGCTTCTCCGGATCGATGGCAGGCATCCCCAGCGTCTGCCGGAAGTGAGCCTCGTCGTCTTCGGTGAGCATCAGCCCGCCGGCGTCGGAAAGGGTCTTCACCGCGGTGGAAAGTTCGCCCACCGGGATGCTGGCCTTCTTCGTGACGAGCTTGAGGACCGGGTACCGCTTCTGCGGCCCGAAGTTGAAGTCGACCAACTGCCGGACGATGCCGGTGTAGGGCTGCTCGCCGACGCCGTTGAACACGCCCTCAATCCAGGCCCGGACGCCCTCGACGTACAGGTTCTTGCTGTCGTCGTGGACCTCGCCGACGGAGCGGGAGCCGGTCCCGTTGGTGCCGAGGAAGAGTTGCTGGGCGTGGACCGTCTCGAGGATGGCGAGGCCAAACGCCTTCCACGTTTCGAGGACGTGGCCCTTGTTCGCGCCCGGGGAGAAGAACCACTCGATGCGCACGCCCGGAGGCAGCGAGTAGGCGGCGTTCTCGTGGAAGACGAGCCCCTCGAGCATCGCCTGGATGGCGTCCAACTGCTTCTGGCTGAGCTTCGTGTCCTTGTCCGCGTAGGCGGTGGGGACGCCGAGCGACTCGCGTGAGTGGCCGATCGCCAGGATGCGGAGCAGCTCGCTGCGCAGCGTGGCCAGGTACCAGACCGGGCGAAACGCGCTGTAGCCCTGGAAGTTCTGGCCGGCGCGGTTCCAGGTGGCCAGGAGAATCTTGTCGGCGGGCAACTCGACGTTTTGGACCCAGAGCCCGTCCTTCAGGCCCATCTGCTTCACGGCGGAGAGCTCGCCGTCCTTCACCACCCAGGCGTCGTAGGCGAGGGAGGAGGGCAGCCGCTGCGCCAGCTTGCGCAGGTAGACCGCGCGGCCGCCCGGAACGCGGTCGTCGTCTCGCCAGCCCCAGACGCGCTCGTGGAGGCTGAAGCCGTAGCCGAGGCCGCCCTTGACGATCTGCTCGTTGAGCGTCGGCCAGCGCGGCTCCAGCCACTCGACCAGGTTGTCCTTCACGAAGCTGGCGATCTTCAGCCCCAGCTCGCTGTCGTCGCCGGGTTCGACCTCAGGGCTCGCGTCACGCAGCGGGGCGGAGATGAAGTCCAGCGCGGTCGAGACGGCGTGGTCTGTCCGCTCGAGCTTCTCCCACTCGCCCCACTCTTCGGAGGCGGGGCGCCCGTACGCGAGCTCGCCCTTCAGCTTCGGGTTGGCCTCCGCGTAGATGCGGCCGCCGAGGATGGCGGTACCGGAGAGGCCCTGCTCGCCCTGCGGCGGGGCCTTGGCGGCGGGGAGCGCCTTCAGCGCGGCGGTGGGCTTCGGCGCCTCGACGGACTCCGTCCCCGACTGGCCACGCAGTCGGTTCTTCAGTCCGTCAAAGATGCCCATGCGCTCCTGAGTTACGTGCCTCGAAAGAACTACCCTGCCGGTCAGCCGGGCCAGCCTTGCCGCGGCTCCAGTGCCGGGGAGTCGAGCCTGCGGACGCCATCGGCGCCGCCCTGTCGACCTGCCCCTCGGCTCCGCGCATTGCGCTGACGGAGGCTGATGCGGGACCTACCGCCCAAGGGCGGATGCTTCCCTACTGCGTCACGCCACGGGGGCGCGGCTTCGGAGCGCTAATGGTGGCCACCACTTCGGCCTGGCCCCGCATCCGGTTGAGCGCCTGCGTGGCCGCGTCGACCTGGTCGTCGTTCCGCCCGTAGGGGAAGGACGTGGCCTCGAGGAGGAACTCCTCCACCCAGGCGTTCTCCGGCAGCTTCGGGTCCGGCAGGAACACGTTGCCCGCTTCGATGAGCGGAGACACCGCAGCGGCCCGGGCTTCCTTCCCGCCATCCGGCTCCACGGCTACCAGGCCGGGGATTCGCTCCTTCAGCGAGTCGATCACCGCGCTGCCGTTGGCCTTGTCTTCCACCAGCTTCAGCGTGGCCTCGGGCCACTTCAGCGACAGGGCTTCGAGCGCGACACAGGTGGCCGGGAAGTTCATCCGGCCGCGCACCTGGTCGAGCAGGTAGCAGCTCGCGCCCTTCTTTCCCCAGACCTGACCCACCACGAAGTCGCTGCCCTTCGTGTCCTTGAAGGCCATGTCCCAGCTCTGCAGGACCGAGTCGAACCGGGGCGCCTCGCGGTAGTACTTCCACCAGGGCCGCTTCAGCAGCCCACCCTCAGCCGGCGCCGGGCGCTGCTGGTAGACGGCCTCCCACCCTCGCGTGCCGGCGGCAATCTTCAGGTCGGCGATCTCCTCATCGGAGAAGCGCCCCGGCCACAGCTGCGCGCCGTCGTCGTCCAGCATCGGGAGCCGGAGCTCCTCCCACTGGATGCCGCCCTGTTTGGCCCGCGTGAGCAGCGCGCCCGCGAGGTCGTCCTCGTGCCAGCGCGTCATCACCAACACGATGCGACCGCCCGGAGCGAGCCGGCTTCGCACCGTCGTGCGGTACCAGCGCTCTGCGCGCTGCCGCATCAGCTCGCTGTTGGCCTCCTCTTCGCCCTTGAGCGGGTCGTCGATGATGAAGAGGTCCGCGCCCTTGCCGGTGAACGAGCCGCCCACGCCGGCCGCGCCGAACTTCCCGCGGTGGCCTTCGATGGCCCAGCGGTCGACAGCAGACGAGCCGTCCGAGACGCCAACCCCGAAGACCTCGGGACCGTACTCGCCAAGCTCGTTCCGGCAGGTCCGGCTCATGTCCTCGGCCAGCGACGCCGAGTAGGAGCCGAGCAGCACCTGGCGGTCCGGGTCCCTGCCGATGAACCAGGCCGGGAATCGCCAGCTGGTGGTCATCGACTTCCCCATCCGAGGGGGCATCGAGACGATGAGGCGCTTGCACTCCCCGCGCTCCACCCGCTCCAGCGCGGCAATCAGCTTCGCGTGGTGCGGGGCTACCTCGTACTGGTCATCGACGTACCGGCACCAGTCGGCGAGGTGCCTACGGGCTTTCTCCTGCCGAATCTCCTGCTTCGAGGGCAGCCGCTCGAGCGACGACATCAGCCGCGCGTTCGAGCGCCTCGAGCTCGTCGTCCGTGAATTTCCCAAGAGCCGCCACCTTCACCGCGCCGCCGTCCTTGCCCGTGACTTCCACCGCTTGAAGCGCCTTGCCGAAGCCGCGATCTCCGAGCCAGGCGAGCGCCGCCATCCGGTCTTTCATCTCCGGCACGCCCAGGGCCCTTTCCAGCCCCTTGGCGACGTCGACCCCGGCCTCGACCAGCTTCTCCAGGTCAGCACCGACGGGGACACCGCGCAGCACGTTGATGGCGAAGTCGACCAACTCGACGCCATCGTTGGTGCGCTCCCGCACCAGCTGCATCAGCCCTTGAGGCCGTCCGCCCGGGTTGCCCGAGGCGCCCTTGGCGAACGTGCCCTTGGCCGTCCGCTTCGCCACCGGCTTCTTGGCGGTGGGCTTCGGCTTGGGCATGGGCGGGGACGCTGAAACGAAAAGAGCCGCCTCGATTTCTCGGGCGGCTCAGTGACACTTCTTGCAGCGTGCCAACTTCGTACATTCCCCGGCCCGGCGGTGTCAATGGGCGTCGGCTATCGGTTGGTCGATTGCCTGGGGCGGAGGGCGGCGGCAATCTCCGGCGTGTCCCCTTCCGGGTTGTACTGCGTCTCCCGCAGCAGGGCCTTCAGCTTGTGGACCTCGGCCTTGAGCCGCTCGATCTCCGTGACGTCCTCGGTCATCCCGCGTGCGCCGTGCGCACCCGCCTCCCGCCGCGCGAGCCCGTCCCAGTCGGACCGAGGCACCACCAAGACAGGGTAAACCACCGTCGCGCACCACGTCCCGTCGGGGAACCTGCGCACCTCCGGAAAGAGCCGCTCCACCGCGGCGCAGGCCTCCTCGTCGGTCATCGCGCCGCCTCCTGTTCCCGCCGATACACCTGTTCAACCCGGGTCTTCCGCTCCACCCGCCCGGCCACCCAGCGCCGGTTTAGCGCCTTGGTTTCCAGCTCTTCGACCGCAGCCCAGAAGGCGGTAATGCACCGCCCGCGGGACCGCTGAAGCACCCGGTCGTGGAGGTAGAGTTCGCGGATGGCGACCGGCTCGTCCGTCCACGCGGTGAGGCGCCGACCGTCGACCACCTTCGTCCCGTTCTCGCGGGCGATGCGGAAGACGAGCTGCAGGAGCGCGACGTCGTGCGGGCCCTCGTGCGCGACGGCCAACTCCAGGAGGGCCCGGCCAATCTTCCCCATCCAGGCGATGGTCTCGTCGCGGTCGCCCTTCCTGCCGCCCTGGATGGCCTCCTTGGACGGGTCAATGGCCTGGGCGCCGGTCATGATTTCCCGCATCGGGTAGTACCAGCTGAGCATCGCCGGGACGTTGGCCCACCGTGCCCCTTCCCGCTCAACCTCGACGAGTAGCCGGTTGGACCGCTCTGCCCGCTCCTGACGCTCCGCCCGCGCCTCGTTTGTGTCCTGCACCACCACCGCGTTCTGCATCATGGCTGCCTCCCTTTCAGGTCCCGCAGGACGGTCCACTCAGACACCCTCAGCGCCTTCGCAATTTCCGGTACCGACTGCCCCAACGTCTTCAGCGCGCGGGCCCTTTCGGCCCTCTTCACGGCCTCTTGCCTTATCGCGGCGTGGGCGCGCTCCCTCCCCTCTGGCGTCCAGGACATCAGCGCAGCCTCCACGCCACCAGCGCGCTCGGGAACATGGCGCTGTCCCCGTCCTCGCCGACCGGATTGCCCGGCCAGCCGAAGCGGAGCCGGCCTCGGACGAAGATCACCACTCCCGCGCCGCTCATCCGCTCCGGCTCGATGTGGTCATGCCACCAGGCCCGGTCGGTCCAGGCCGGGATGAGCGCCACCAGCCCATCGGCCCGGGACCTCCACCGCTGAATGGCCCGGCCCCATGCGTCCATCTGACTGGACTCGTAAGGCGGGTTAATCCATGCACACCTGCGGGCCCAGCTGCGCGTCAGCCCGTCGTCGGCTTCGGTGTGGACGACGCCGCCCCGGGCAAGGATGAGCTGCGAGACGGGCGCCTCGAGGTGGCCGCACGGGTCCAGGTCGAAGGGGCGGGGGATGAGGCGGTCAGCCAGTAGCTTCGCTTCTGTCTCCAGAAACCACGCCTTGTCGGTGAACCAGCTCGGGGTGCTCCCGGCCGGGGCGTTGGTGCGCTTGGCCCGGCGTGGAGACGTCTGCACGAGGTTCTTCAAGCGCGGTTCACCGGAGGGAAGGGGTTGAGGACGGCCTCGAGCACGTGGTCCAGCTGGGCGAGGCGGCACGGGTAGCTGTCGCAGTTCGATCCGCCGCAGACGTCCCCGGCGCGGAAGGTCTGGTGCGAGGGGATGGAATGCAGCGGCTTGGCGTCGACCTCTCCGGGCCGGAGCTGCATCTCGAACACCAGGAAAGCGCCGCCGATGATGCCGGCGAGGAAGCCGCACCCGAGCGCGGCAAGGACGAGCAGGGCGATCACGGGAGCTCCGGAGGGGTGAAGGTTTCGAGGTGCACGTGCACGGCGTAGCGGCCCGTCTCCTGCCGGTACCGCCAGCGCAGGAGACGGTTCCGGGGGCTGTCGTCCTGGCCGAGCATTGAAGCGAGTTCGTCCCGGATGGCCTTGGCCGTGGTGGGCAGGCCGTCGTCATCGATGAGCTGCGGACCGAAGCGGGTGAAGGTGACGGTGCAGCCCGCGGCGAAGATCTGCCGGAGCTTCCAGGACGGCCACCCTGCAACGAGGAAGAAGAGCCCGGTGGCCTTCCGCTCCGCCTTCACCCGCCGCGCCTTGGC
The DNA here is from genome assembly GCA_046597375.1 of Acidimicrobiales bacterium. GTDB lineage: Bacteria > Actinomycetota > Acidimicrobiia > Acidimicrobiales > CADCTF01 > DATLED01. The sequence goes on from JBKJKM010000001.1 coordinate 8,795, forward strand.
GTGGGGGTTCTCGCGGCTGTTGGCCATGTTCTTGGTGCGGAAGGGGAGGACGACGGTGAGGGTGGTCGGGCCTGCAGGGGTCCTGTTCTGAGGCGGCGGTGATCCCGGTTGATCCCGGTGGTGATCCCAGTGGTTTTCGGGCTCGCCGCGCTTTTTGGCCCCTGCTTTCGCGGGCTTGCGCGGTGATCCCAGTGATCCCAGTGAGTTGACCGACATTTCTCCCCGGCGCTCACCACTCGGGGTGGTCCTTTTTTCTCCAGACCTTTTAAGAGAGTTCACTGGGATCACTGGGATCACCTCAGGTAAGTCGTTGGGACCACAGGGGAAAAGGCGATCCCAGTGAGGTCGATTCACTGGGATCACGACTGGGATCACCGGGATCACGCGAAGCTCCCGACTTCCGGCGAGACGTAGACCCAGCGCAGCCCGCCCCCGGCCCGGCGACGCTTCCGCTCCCAGCCGAGGCTCTTCATCACCCGGCCGATGTCGACCTCCGCCCGGGGCGTCACGCGCTCCATGGCCATCGCGATCGGCGACTCGACCAGGATCTGCGTCGCGGTCACCTCGGCGAAGAGCTTGTCCCGCAGCCAGTCCGACACCACCTCGGTCCAGGGGTGGGAGGCCTCGTGCTCCACAGCAGCCGCAGCGCGGATCTGGTCTTCCTCATCGGTGAGCCACCACTGCTCGCCGGCGCGGTAGCGGTGAAGCGCCTCTGCCCAGAGCTGCTCGCGGTGGGCCTTCACCCAGTCCATGTCGATGCGGCCGGCCACCTGGATAGGCCAGAACCGCCGGCTGCCAGTCGAGTCGTGGAGGAACTCGCCGTTGTTGGTGGTGCCGACGATGACGCAGTGCCGCGGGGCCTGGGCGTGCTCGCGGGCGTAGGGCTTGCGGAAGATGTCGACCCGCGCGGAGAGGAAGGCCTTCGTCGCCTCCTGGTCGCGGGCCCGGCGCATGGCGTCGAGTTCAGCCCATTCGATGATCCACACCTGCCGCATCAGCTGCTTGCCGTTGTCGTCGCCGACCTGGACAGGGGAGTCGGTGAACCAGGCACCGCCGAGCGCGTCGAAGAAGCTCGACTTCCGCGCCCCCTGGTCGCCGACCAGGACCAGCACCGTGTCGACCTTGCAGCCCGGCTGCATGGCCCGCGCGATCGCGGAGATCATCCAGCGGGTGAGGAACGTGGCGGCGAGGCCGCCCGGCTCGTGACCGAGGACGCACGGCAGCTCCACCGCGACCCGCTCCTTCCCGTCCCAGGCCAGCGAGCTCACCCAGTCCCGAAGCGGGTGCACCACCTTGCGGCGGGCCAGCATCGCGAGGGCCTTGCCAATATCCTCCTCCGAGAACTTCAGCGGCTTCCCGTCGGTGCTGCGGTGGTGGCTCTCGAGGCCGAGGCGAATGGTGGAGAAGTCGTGCTCGGCGAGCTCGCGCCCCCCGATGCGGACGCGCCACGTCATCTCGCACCAGGTGAGATCCCCAGTACCCGCGACGGTCTCGCGGTGCATCGGGTCATCGAGGATGGCGCAGAGGGTGGTGAAGTTGTTCGCGAAGTTGTCGACCTTCACCGAGGCCGGCAGCGGTACCGCCGAGCCCGGCGCCAGCACCGGCTTGTTCTCGCGGGACGACTCGTCACCCGGCTCTGGGATGATGGCCTTGTCGAGTTCGCGCGGCGGCCACTCGGCATCCGGTTTGGCGCGCAGCCACTCTGCGAGGTCCTTGAACTCGTCATCGGTCTGCACCATCACGGCGCGGGCGCCGAGCTTGGTGAGCATCTGCCCGAGGCGAACGAACTCCCGCCGGCTGTGATTCTTCGGGCGGTCGTTCTGAGGGAAGAGCGCGAAGATCTTGTCGGCGAGCGGGATGCCCGCAGCCTCGAGTTCCTCGGCCAGCTTCGGCAGGGAGTTCTTCCCGGCCGCACCGACCACCGCCACACCGGCCCGGTCTCGCGCCCAGGCGGAGAGCGCCAGCGTATCGGCCAATCCCTCGGCAACTGCGATGATCGGCTCCGCCTCGATGTGGTCCGCGAGGCCGAAGAAGGCCTTGCTCGAGGAGCTGCCCTTGACCGAGAGAATCTTGGGCTCGCGGGCCCGGGGCTCGCTCACCTTGCGGAGTTGGATGCCGCGGGCGTTGCCGACGACGTCGGTCACCAGGACGGCGATCCGGTACCCGCGACGCGCCGAGCTCGCGACGCCCTTGTCTGGGTGCTGCTCGGTGGCGAAGCGCACCAGGCCGAGATCGATCGCGTCGCCCAACCCGCGCCCCTCGAGGTACTTCTGGCCGAGGTCGTCCTCCCGGGCCATGCCCTCCCAGATGCGCGAGACCTCCGCGGGGGTGAGCTTGTCCGGATCGTCCGCGCTCCCGTGGCTGACCAGCCGGAGCTGCGGCGCCTGCCTGATGGCCACCGGCACGCCAGTCAGGTGGGTGATGGCCTCGGCCTTCGACCAACCACGCGCGAGCTGCAGCACGTCGATCAGGTCGCCCTTCGTCCCGCAGGCGAAGCAGAACAGCCGGGGGTGATGACCGGCGTAGAGCTGGGCGTCGCGCTCCCGGTCCTTCCCTTTGTCGGCGCAGCCCGCGAACGGGCAGCGCATCCGCTTCCCCTTCGGCGACAGGCCCATCGTCTCCGCCTCGCGGAGAATCGGCTCCTCGCCGAAGTTCCTCAGCAGCTCGTCGATGCGTTGCTTGTTTTCCCCCTCCCTCGTGCTCACGCCATCACCCCCAGCCGGGCGACGATGTCGCTCAGCCATTCACGTGGCGCGCTCTCAAGACCCCCGGTGAACCAGCGGTACACGCCTGGCGCCCGGTCCGGCCCGTGCTTCACCACCATCCGTTCGAGGAACCCGCGCTTCCATTCGTCGTTGTCGGCGTACCGAGCGGCCCAGCGCGCCGCGCGCTCCTGCGGCGTGTCGATCTTCTTCGGCGGCCCACCCTGGGCGTCGTTGGTGATCTCCCGCCTCCGGGCGGCTTCCTCGAAGAGCTCCTTGGCCTGCTCGGCCGGAGTCTTTACGTAGCCGCAGCCGTCGCAGGGGTACCGGGCCAGGACCGACTTGCACTGAGGGCACCGCTTCGGTGCCGCGCCGTCCTCCATCGCCTGGCGAGGTGCGCGGGCGGTGGTGGTCGGGCTGTAGTCCCGGTCGGCGTAGGGGTGGCCGTGGGCGCGGAGGCAGCCGGAGTGGTCGTGGATCCGCGCGACCGTCTTGCCCGGCGCTGGGCGGAGTACTCGGCCGACCATCTGGAGGTAGAGCGCGGTGGAGAGGGTGGGGCGAGCGAGGATGCAGACCTCCGCCTCCGGGCAGTCCCAGCCCTCGGTGAGGACGTTGCAGTTGGTCACCACCTTGGTGACGCCCGCGCGGAACCGGGCAAGGACGGCGTCGCGCTCGCTGGTCGGCATCTCGCCGTCGACGTGCTCGGCCGCCACACCCTCCTTCTGGAAGGCCTCCGCCATCAGTTGGCTGTGTTCGACGTTCAGCGCGAAGAGCACGGTGCGCCCGCCATTGGCGTGGAGCAGCCATTCGCTGACGACGTCGCCGACCACCTTGGTGCTGGTGGCCGAGTCGTGAAGGTCGCTGACCACGAAGTCCCCGCGCGAGACGCGGGCCCTGGTGGTGTCGATCCCCTCGTACTCCCAGCCGCCGACCGGGACGAGGTGGCCTTCGTCGCGGAGCTCGCGCGGCGTGCGGGCGAGGACGTGGGAGTCGAAGACGTCGCCGAGACCGCGCCCGTCCAGGCGCCAGGGCGTCGCGGTGACGCCCAGTACGAGCGCATCCGGAAACATCTTCAGGAGCTTCCCGTAGCCGTTCCCTTCGGTGACGTGGTGGCACTCGTCCACCACCACCAGGTCGACGCGGGTGAGCTTCCCCACGCGCTTCGCCAGGGACTGCACGCTGGCCACCTGCACCGGCCGCTGCAGCGCCATCGGGAAGCCCGCCTGGATGATGCCGTGCGGGACGCCGAAGCTGCCGAGCTTCTGGCTGGCCTGGGCGATGAGCTCGCGGCGGTGGGCCAGGATGAGCGCGCGAGAGCCGCGCTCCGCGGCGCGCTGGACGATGTGGCTGAAGACCACCGTCTTGCCGCCGCCGGTCGGGCAGGTGAGGAGTACTCGCCGGTGCTTCTCGCGGAACTTCTGCCGAACGCCCTCGACGGCCTCGAGCTGGTA
>JBKJKM010000311.1:0-2893 GCA_046597375.1 Acidimicrobiales bacterium
GGTCGGCCCGCAGGCGCTCGTGCAGTTGCCCGTAGCCGACGTCGACGGCCACCACGTGCCGGGCTCCCCGCTGCAACAGGCAGTCCGTGAAGCCGCCGGTCGACGCGCCGGCGTCGAGGGCCCGTGTCCCTTCGACGGGGACACCGAAGCCCGCAAGCGCGGCCTCGAGCTTCTCACCCCCGCGCCCGACGAAGCGGGGCGGAGGTCCGACGAGAACGACGGGCTGGTCGGCGCCGACCATGCGGGCCGGCTTGTCGGCAGGAGCGCCCCCGACGAGCACCCGCCCGGCGGCGATGGCTTCCTGGGCCAGTTGCCGGGTTTCCACCAGGCCTCGGCGGACGAGCTCGGCGTCGAGACGCCGGCGCCCGGAGCCGCTCAGGACTTCTTCGAGGCCTTGACCGACTTGGCCGGGGTCTTCTTGGCCGGGGCCGCCTTCTTGACGGAGACGCCGCTCGGTACGACGAGCTTCTTGGCGACGGCCTTCTTGGGCGCACCGGGTACGACGAGGGGCGACCCGACCGACGGGACGGCGGGCTTGGGCGCCGGTTTCTTGGCGGTGGCCTTCTTCGGAGCCACGACGGCGGCCGCATCGTCGGCGGCAGCGTCGACCTTGCCGGCCAGCTCCTCGACCTTGTCGCCGGTGGCGCCAGGCAGTCCGGCCCGCTTCACCAGATCCTCGAGTCCGAGGCTACGGAGTTGGTCGGCGATCTCCTTGCGGATGATGGCCACCAGGTCCTCGGTGTTCTTGCGGCTGCGCTCGACGAGTGTCTCGATGACCTCTTCGGCTTCCTTGCGGCGGACGTCGCCCGCCTTCACCAGGTCCTTGACGAATTCCTCGGCCTTTTCCCGGCTGACCTGGGTAAAGGCCATCCCGGCGTCGAGGTAGCGCTTGAAGATGTCGTTTTGAGCCATGTCCTGCATTTTACTGCGGAGGCTGCGCTGCTTGCAAAAGTACGCACTGGGTTGCGACGTGCTGGGTAGGGTCGGCCCGTGATCCCGATCAAGGACTACAACCCGACCCGCACGACGCCGATCGTGACCCTGGTGCTGATCATCGCCTGCGTGGTCGCCTACTTCGGCTTCCAGCAGCAGGGCGATCAGAACGAGTTCACGTACCGGCGCGCCGCCGTGCCGTGTGAAGTGGTGACCGGCCAGCCGATGACGATCGAGGAGATCGAGACCGGCGACTGCACCCGCCAAGACACCGAGGACCCGCTCTTCGGATCCAAGAGCGTGATCGCCGCCCTGTTCACCTCGATGTTCCTCCACGGCGGGTTGCTCCACCTGGGCGGCAACATGCTCTACCTCTGGGTATTCGGCAACAACATCGAAGACACCAAAGGCAAGCCGGTCTACCTGTTGTTCTACTTGGCCGCCGGGGTGGTGGCCACGCTCGCCCACGTGGCCCTCGACCCCGGGAGCACCATCCCACTCGTCGGTGCCTCCGGCGCCATCGCCGGGGTAATGGGCGCCTATCTGGTGCTGTTTCCGAAGGTACAGATCCGCACGTTCATCATGTTCTTCCTGATCCTGTTCCGCGACATTCAGGCCCGCTGGCTGCTCGGCTTCTGGTTCGTTTCGCAGTTCTTCATCGGACAGGACTCCGGGGTGGCATGGGCCGCCCACGTCGGCGGGTTCGTGTTCGGCGTCCTTGTCGGACTGGTGTGGAAGGCACGGGGCGCTGGTCGGAGTCCGGCCCGCGTCCGCTACGCCAACGAGCCGCCGTACGCCTGAGCGACGAGAGCCGCGAGGTCGGCGGCGATGCGCGCCGGCGCCGGCTCGACCGGCGTGGCGGCGTCGGTGACGCCACTGAGCACCAAGCCAAAGGGCACGCCGATGAGATCAGCGAAACGACCATCGGTAGAGGCCCGGTCGCCCACCATGATCTCGGCATCGTCGACCCGGGCCCGCAGCAGCTCGGCCATCGGCGCGTTGGGCTTGCCGGCGACGACGGGTACGGCTCCGGAGGCGTACGCGACGGCAGCCAGGATCGAGCCGCCGCCCGGAAGCGGCCCGTCGGGTGTCGGGTACGTCGCGTCATCGTTGGTCCCGATGAGTCGGGCCCCGCCGTGGACGGCATCGAAGGCGGCGGTAAGCCGGGCGAAGTCGAAGTCGCGATGCCAGCCCACGACGACGGCGTCGGCCCGCCCCGCCCGCACGGTGATCACCCCGCGCGCCTGCAGTGCTTCCTCGACCCCAGGACCCGCACACACGAGCACCGTCTCGCCGGGCTCGACCAGGGTGGCCGCCGCCTGCGCCGACGTGAGGAGATCACCGGTCTCGGTGGGCACCCCGCACCGGTCGAGCTTGGCCAGGTACTCGCCGATGGTGGCCGACGAGTTGTTGGTCAGGAAGACGACCCGCTGCCCGCGTCGGTGTCGCAACTCTTCGATGGCCTCGGCCGACCCGGCGATGGCGTCCTCCGCCAGCCACACCACGCCGTCCAGGTCGAGCAACCAGGTCACGCCCGAGAAACTACGCCGCTTGATGTTGCCGGTAGCTTCGGGTCCGTGCCTGGCTTCGCTCCGTTCCGTGGTGTCCGCTACAACGCCGAAGGGGGCTTCGTCGATGACGTGATCGCGCCGCCGTACGACGTGATCTCGCCGTCGGACCGGGCCGCGCTGGTGGCCCGGAGCGAGCACAACGCCGTGCGCCTCGAGCTCCCGGCCGACGAGGGTGGTCGCGATCGCTACCAGGTAGCGGCCGAGCTTTGGAACCAGTGGCAGCACGAGCGGGTGCTGGTGGCCGACGACGAGCCCTCGTTCTACGCGTACCGCATGGGGTTCAAGGACGAGGGCGGCCGACCCCGCCAGACCACGGGCATCCTGGGCACGCTGCACCTCGAACCGCCGGGCTGCGGCATCCTCCCCCATGAGCGGACGACGGCCAAGGA
>JBKJKM010000007.1:0-4195 GCA_046597375.1 Acidimicrobiales bacterium
AAATGGTGCTCGTCGTCGATGCGCTCGGCCCACCCGATCAGTTCTTCGCAGATGCCCTCCAGGCCCGTCTCCTCCAAGAGCTCACGCACGACGGCCTCGGCCAGGAGCTCCCCGGGAAGCACCCGGCCGCCCGGCACCGACCACTCCCCCTGCGCCGGTCCTCGCCCGCGACGAATGACGAGCAGGTCCTCCTCGTCGACCACGACGGCGCCGACGCAGACCTCGGGCGTCGGCGGGCTCACGGCAGCCGGTGGTGCATCACGAGAAGTCGGGCCGTGAACCCCGACTCTTCGAAGAAGTTCTTGGTGGCCCGGTTGCCAGGGAGCGCCGTGGCGTCCACGCCGGCGCAACCGTGGGCACCGAACCAGATCAGAAGCTCGCCCATCATCGCTTCACCCACGCCGACGGAGCGCGCGCCCTCCTCGACGTAGAGATCGTCGATGGTGCCGAGTCGGCTGCCGTCGCGGAGGACTTCGGTGCGTCCGGTGGCGTACCCGACCACGGTGTCGTCGATCGTGCCGGCCAGGACGATGGCCTCGGAATCTGCGAGGTCGACAGCCAAGGTGTCGGCCATCGGGTCGGCCCGGCCCTCCCGGGCCACGAACACGGCCCCACCGCGCGTCGGCGCCAGCTCATCGCGCGCGCCTCGCGCCAACTCGGCCAGCCGTGGCAGATCAGAGGCCGTGGCCGGACGGGCGGCCTCCACGTCTAGGTGCTCGGACCGGACTGGAGCTGCGCGATCTTCGACAGGATCGTCCGGCGTCCCCGGGTACCCGACTCGTAGTCCTCCACATCGGCCAGCTCCCGCGCCGACAGCCCGGCAAGGCGCTGCACGACCTGGGAAGCCGACAGCGTGTCGTAGCCGGGAATGGAGAGATCCGCTCGCGATCGGGGCGGAGGGTCAACCTCGGCCGGCGTCGTGGCTCCCGAACCGTTCGAGGAGCTGTTCGACGAGCCTTTGGCGGAACCCGTCGGCACCGTCACATCGACGGTCTCCGGTGGCGGCATGGGCATCGAGGTGGATGCAGAGGCAGCCGGCGCCTTCGGGTTCGGTTCGGGCAGCAGGCCGAGTCCGGAGAGGGTCTCGGAGAGGTCGCCGACCCGCTTCCGGAGGTCCTTCTCCCCCTCCTTGACGGCGTACTTGCCCATCATGCGGGCGAGCGTGACCTGTTGGTTCAACTGCTGACGCCCTCGTGCGATGAGTTCGGGCAAATGGTCGCGTGCCGTGAGAGCCAAGCCCAACGGGGCGAACAGGGCGAGCTCCACGACAGCGTCGAGCGGGGTCTTCGGGTCTTCGGTCATGGGGAGGGCCTCCGGGGCGCCGGCTCGGTGATGCGTTGCGCCAACGATGATCACATCGCCGGGCACAGCAGGGGAAATCCTGCCCGAACCGGCGACGCGTCAGACGCAGTCCCTGCAGTACTGGCGCTTGGCGTCGGCCATCTGGCTCGGGTGCTTCACCAAGAAGCAGGACTGGCAGACGAACTCGTCGGGCTGCTTGGGCAGGACCTTGGTGGTGGCATCGGGCCGATCGTCGGTGTCGGGTGTCTCTTCGTCCTCGTCCTCCTCGTCCTCCACGACGACGAGACGCTCCTTCAGTATCTCGTCGAGGCTGGCCTCCACATCGTCGGGCTCGAGGTCGTCGTCGTCCTCGTCGTCGTCGTCCTCGCCTTCGAGCACGGCCGCCGGGGATGCCACCGGAACCTCGACGGCGTCGTCGTCTTCGTCATCGACCAGCGCGTCGTCGACCAGCGCATCGTCGTCATCGACGAGGACGTCGTCCTCGAGGTCCTCGAGGTCGTCCTCATCGAGGTCTTCGGGCTCCTCGACTTCTGCGTCGATCAGCTCCTCGTCCGGTTCATCAGCCATGTGCAAGCGTCCTTGGGGGGTCGGGCGGGGCGGACTGTAGCGCGCCGTCGGTGTCTACTGGTCGTGGGACGCGTGAGAACCCAGGGTCCGTTGGGGCCATCCGTTGGCCCCACCCTGCTCGAAAGCGAGGACGGGGTTATTTGGAAGTTCTCTACTTGGATCCTGGGCTCCGCACACGCCCTCCGAGCACCCCCTCCGCCGCACCCTTGCGAGTGTTGCGAAGGCCCACGACCTGGGAGATCGGGATGACAAAGGACTCGGTAGTTCTCTCACGCCGGCCAAGGTGTCGTCAACCGTGTCGAGGTGTCCAAAAAATCCTCTGGCCTGGGACGTCGCGCGTCGGTGCTGGTCACGGACACCGCAAATTCACCCTCGAGTTCTCATCGAGGGTTGACAGGACTACGGCGGACCGCTATTCGACCGGCGTCAGTTGCACCAGACCCGCAGCAGCGGGTACGGATCGATGGCCCCGCCGTTGCCGGGCTTGACCTCGAAGTGCAGGTGGGGCGGGGTGCCGACGGCGTTTCCGGAGGCGCCGACGGTGCCGATGATGTCGCCGCGACGCACCTGTTGGCCGTCGGCCACCCGTGCGTCGTTCAGGTGGGCGCCGTAGTAGGTCACGCCGTCGACGCCGTCGAGGTAGTACCCGATGCCGGCTCGACCTCCGCGAATGATGCGCACGGTCCCGTCGACGCCAGCCACGACCGGTGTCCCGCGCTTGGCGAAGAGGTCGTTCCCGGCATGGCTCCGACTCCCCTCACGGGGCGCACCGAAGCTGTTGGAGAAGGCGAACTTGTCGGCGCCCTTCACCGGACACAGCGGGGCCTCCGGATGGGGCACCTTGGCCGTTCCCGGCAACTTGAGCGGCCTGCCCTCGCGAATGAGGGCGCCAGCACCCTTGAGGCCGTTGCGGGTCACGAGGTCGTCGACGGTCGTGCCGAACCGCCTGGCGATGCTCCCCAGGGTGTCTCCGGCCCCGACGGTGTAGAGCTTGGAGCCGTCGGCGGGAGCGGCGATCGCCGCCGTGGCGATCGGCTTGGCGATGGCCACCGCCGCCGCCTTGGCATCGGGCACCGTGACCGTCTGGCCCTCGCGCACCTTATTGGGATCGGTGATCCCCCGGTTGGCCGCCGTGAGCGCCGCCAATGGGATCTTGAACGTGGTAGCCACCCGGCCGAGCGTGTCGCCCTCCTTGAGGGTGTAGCTCGTGGACGCAGCGGTCCCCGCAATGCACATCAGTACAACGAGGGCGAGCAGGCGCGCGCTTTTCATCCAGGTCTCCCGTCCCCGCCCGAGGGACAGAATAGCCACAACGTCCTCATTGTCAACATCACGCACAGCACAAACATCGCCGTTCGAGGCGCGCTCCTTGAGGACGGGCGGCTTAATTTCTGGACAATCGGCGGGTTTCGGCCTTGCGCTCGGCGTCGAGGCGTTCGAGGTCGTAGGTGCCGTAGTCGACAAAGGACATCAGTTCGGCGATGGCGGCGTGGCCGGCCTCGTCGCGAATGAGACGGTGCATCTCCTGGGCCACCCGGCGGTACTCCGGGTGGCCCTGAGGCCCGGAGCGGAGCTCGATGAGGTGCATGGCCGAGCGGGCGTTCATGTCCATCACGTAGCGGATCCGGTAGGCCAGGGCGACGGCATAGCCGGCCTGGGCCGATCCGTGTTGGGCGTCGATGGCGTCATGGAGACTGGCGCTCCGTGCCATGGATTCCTCGAACCGCTCTCCCACACCCGCTTCGACGACGGCCTCCGGGAGCGAATAGCCGTGGCGGGGCGAGAGGGTCTGCCACTCGATGGTGAGCATGCGGTGACGTTGCAGATCGCGGAAGGCGCCGTAGTCAGAGAGGACGTCGAAGCGATACATCGTCCGCTCGAGGGCCCGACCCGGCTTGTGGCGGCGATTCGACCGCTCGCCGGCGTAGGCCCGGACGACGGCCAGCTTGTCGTCGACGGACATTCGCTCGACCTGTCGCAGGATCGTCTCCTCCGACAGGTGGCTGGAGGCGTAGAGCATGGCGGCGACGGCCTTGTCCTCGCCATCGGGGTCGAAGTCGAGGAGCTGCACCATCGGCGGGTCGGGTTCGTTCTCGAGACCTCCGAGCAACTCGGCCGCCACCTGGTCGATCGCCTTGCGATTGGTCTCCAGGTAGGCCGACCAGGCCCCGCCCCGATCGGCGCGGTCGACCCGCACGAGGAAGCTGGGGATCACCTTGCGGAGCTCGGTGAGCATCAGGTCGGCATAGGCCCGACTCTCGGGCAGCGGGTGGGCCCGCATCCGGAGGAGGAGCTGTTCGTAGGCCTGACCGGTGCCGTAGATGCC
>JBKJKM010000009.1:0-7318 GCA_046597375.1 Acidimicrobiales bacterium
CGTGAGGTCGATGACCTCGTCGTCACGGGCTCGGCCGACGGAGTCGTCACCTTCCTGGGGCAGGAGCTGGTCGACGGGCACGGTGTAGAACTTGGCCAAGCGTTGCAGCCGGGGCACCGAGATAGCCCGCTCGCCTCGCTCGTAGGCGCCGAGCACCGATGCCTTGAACTCCTGGGTCGAGGAGGACTCGACCTCCTGGAGCGACAGGCCTTTCTGCTTCCGGATGAGGCGAAGGCGCTCGCCGACGCGGCGCGCGTAGTTCGTCGGCATCTCGTTTTCCGTCATCGGGTACGACCCCCTCACATCTCACCTCAAGTATTCCACGCCGGATGCCGAAACACCCACCTTCCGTGAACATAAACGCTATTCACGACCGCGGAATGCGTCCATCGACGGCGATCACCGCACCCCAGCGGAGCGCGCTGAGCAGAACGCCGGCCGCCACCGCCGCCGTCTCGGCGCGCAACACCGTCGGCCCGAATCGGACGAAACGCCCAGTGAAGGCGCGTTCCTCGTCTGACCAGCCCCCCTCAGGACCGATGAGGACGGTCGACCCGGTTCCCAGGTTCGGCGGGTCTCCGGCGAGGTCGGCGAGGGCGACGTCCGACTCCTCGGCGGCGAGGAGAGCGGGCAATTCCTTGAGGGGTTCGACCTTGGGCAGCCAGCGCCGGCGCGACTGCATGGATGCTTCGACGGACACCCGGCGGAGCCGTTCGAGGTTGCGGGCCGCCTTGGCTGGGTCCCACCTGACGATGGAACGGGCGGCCACGAACGGGAGGATACGGTCGACCCCGCATTCGCTGAGCTTCTGCACGATCCATTCGGGCTTGTCCCCCTTGACCAGGGCGAAGCCGACGGCGATCGAGGGTACGGGGGGCGCTTCGATCTCGATCTCGCCGACCGACTCGAGGACGGCGCCCGCACCGTAGGAGCACACCCGGAGACCGCCCCGACCATCCGAAACCGTCACCGTCTCGCCAGCACGGAGTCGGAGCACCCGCTCGATGTGGTGTCGGTCGCCGTCGCCGACAACCGGGTATTCGAGGTCGTCGACGAAAAGGTGCGCCGCGACTCTGTCTGGCACGGGACCGCTACTTGAAGGCGGAGCGGATGCGGGAAAGGAAGCCGGTGTCGGCCGGGGCCACGTCCTCGCCCCGGAGCGCAGCCAAGCGGCGGAGGAGCTCGTCCTCCTCCTTGGTCAGATCCGAGGGCGTATCGACGAACACCTGCAGCCGGAGGTCCCCCCGACCACGACCTCCGCGGGCGGCACCGGCCGGCACCCCGCGATCTCGGAGCTCGAAGACCCGACCGGACTGCGTACCCGGCGGCAGCGCGAGATCCTCCTCACCGTCAAGGGTCTCGAAACGGAGGTGGGCGCCGAGAGAGGCCTGGGTCATGGTCACATGAAGATCGGCCCAGAGATCGTGACCGTCGCGACGGAACCGTTCATGAGGGCGCACCCGCGTGTGCAGGTAGAGGTCGCCCAACGGGCCGCCCCGGGGACCGGCGCCGCCGCGACCGGGCAGGCGAAGCTGGGTGCCGTCGTCGACGCCCGGCGGGATGTCGACCTCGTAGGTCTTCTCCTCGGTGCGCCGACCCTCACCACGACAGGCGGTGCACGGGGTGGCGATCTCCTGGCCCTGCCCCGCGCAGCGCTGGCAGGGGCTGGCCGTGACCATCTGGCCGAGGATCGACTGGCGCACGCGCCGGACCTCGCCGGAACCACCGCACCCCGGGCAGGTGGTGACGGACGTCCCCGGCGCCGCACCCGTGGCCTCGCAGGCGTCGCAGGGCACCGGCGCCCGCAGCTTGATCTCACGGCGGACGCCGAAGACCGCCTCGGTGAAGTCGAGCTCGAGCAGCAGCTCGAGGTCGTTGCCACGCGCCGGCCCGCCGCGACGGCCCCCACCGCCGAAGCCACTTCCGCTGGCGCCGCCGAAGAAGGCGTCGAAGATATCGCCCAGCCCGCCGCCGGCCGTCCCGCCGAACGGGTCGCCGCCGCCCGTCCGGGCCGCACCCTCCGGACCGAAATGGTCGTAGCGGCGGCGGCGCTCGGGATCGCGCAAGGTCTCGTACGCCGTGCTCACGTCCTTGAAGCGCTCGTGGGCCGAGGGGTCGTCCGGGTTGGCATCGGGGTGCAGTTCGCGGGCGAGCTTCCGGTAGGCCTTCTTGATCTGGTCGTCGTCGGCCGAACGGCTGACGCCGAGGAGCTCGTAGTAGTCCGTCGCCACGATCAGCCTTCGGACAGGCGGCGTCCGAGCCGCTGACTCACCAGTGCGACCGCTGCGAGTGCCTGCGGGTACTTCATGCGGGTCGGGCCGACCACGCCGATGGTGCCTGCCGCCTCGCCCTCGACCTCGTACGGCGCCACCACGACCGAGCACTCGGCCAACGACTCGTGACCGACCTCGCTCCCGATCGCGACGGAGAGGCCGCGATCGAGCACATCCTTCAAGAGGCTCACGACGACGTACTGCTGCTCCAGGATCTGCAGCACCTGGCCGACGGTGCCGACGGCGTCGAAGGCCGACGCCATACGCGAGGCCCCACCGACGAACACGTGGTCGGGCTCGTCGTCGTGGCTGCGACGGAGGTCAGCCATGGCGGCGGCGGCCACGGCGTCGACGACCGGGTCGCCGCTCGCCGGCACGACGGCGTCCTCACCGAGGACATGACCAATAACGGCGGCGGCCAGGTGGGCGGAAGCAGCGGCGAGGAACTCGTCGCCTGTGTCCTCGGCGAACTCGAGGGAACGCTTCTCGACGACACCGTTCGACAGGACGACGACCAGCAGTGCGACTCGGGGCGCCAGCCCGACGAGTTGGATCGACCGGACGTGGGCGGCCTCGTGCGGCGGACCCACCACGACGGCCGCGTAATCGGTGAGGTTGGACAGCAGCCGACTGGTGTCGTGCAACATCTGTTCGAGGGCACCGTGGGTGGTGTTGAAGAAGCTCTGTACGGCATGGCGTTGCGCCGGCTGCAGCGACCCCTTGGGCGCCAACTGATCGACGAAGAACCGATAGCCCTTTTCGGTCGGGATCCGTCCGGCGCTGGTGTGTGGCTGGGTGAGATAGCCCTCGCGCTCGAGCACCGACAGCTCGTTGCGCACGGTCGCCGGCGACACCTGCAGCCCACCAGCGGCTACCAGGCGTGAAGACCCCACTGGTTGCGCCGTGTCGATGTACTCCTCGACCACGGCTCGCAGGATCTCGGCCTTTCGGTCGTCGAGCGTCGAGCGGTCCTCCATTGGCACTCCATGGTACCGAGTGCTAAGGGCTGGGAACAGTCCGCCTCCGCCCTGACCGCCGAACGGTGCGCGTGCGCTGAGCACCCGCGGTCCCCGAGGGGTGACCGGCAGCTCCGGTATCAGCCCGTGATCTTGATCGTGCCGGTGGTGGCGGCAGAGATGCCAGCGTCATCGGTGACCCGGACGCTCCACCCGAACAGCCGGGGGCGATCGGGGTTGTAGGCGTGGGTGGCGGTCGGCGACGACGACGTGATCGTGGTGCCATCGCCGAAGGTGAAGGTGTAGGAGACGATGGAGCCGTCAGGGTCGAACGAGGCCGAGGCGTCGAAGGTGACGGTGGCACCGGCTTTGGCTCTCGCGGGCACGGAGGCCGAGGCGGACGGGGGGTTCGAGCTGCGAACGGCGACGGCGACGGCGGCCGATGCCAGGCCCCGGTCGTCGACGACCCGGACGGACGGGGCGAAGGCGCCGGGACCGTAGACCTGGGCGAGCGTGGGCAGGGTGGTCACCACATCGATGTCGCCGTCTCCCTCGGTGTCCCATCGGTACTCGACGATGGCGTCGCCGTCGGCGTCTGTCGATCCCGAGGCATCGAGCGAGACCTGGAGCGGCGCTTCCCCAACGCCGGGCGAGGCGACGAGCGAGGCGAGAGGAGCGTGGTTCAGGGCAGCCAACGCCGCCTGGACGGCGGCGAGCGCATTGACCTGGCCGGCTCCGCAGTGCGCCACCGGGCACCCGGCCATCGGCGTGGCCGTCGTCGCCAAGAGGTTGCGGACCTGGGCCGGCGTCAGCGCCGGGTTGGCCTCGAGCAGGAGGGCGACGACGCCGGCGACGTGGGGGGCCGACATCGACGTTCCGATGGTTGCCGTGTAGTGCAGCGTGTGCTCCGGGGCGATGATCCGAGGCGCCATCGGGTCGGTGAGGTCGAACGGGGAGGAGTTGGCGTTGGTGGCGAACCCGGTCACTGCACGAGTCGAGGCGATGAACGAGCCGGGAGCGACGAGCGTGGGGTGGTGGACGTCGTCGCCCGCGCTCGAGTAGTCGCCGAGGGTGCCCAGCTTGGTCGAACCGCCCACCGACACGACCCAGGACGGCCAGGCGTAGCGGTTCAAGACGTTTCCGCTGGCCTGCCCGTCGTTGCCGGCGGCGAACACGACGGTGATGCCGGCCTGGGCGGCGGCCAGCGAAGCCCGGTTGAGCGGGTCGTTCGGGTCGTACGCGATCTTGCCGTCGGCCCACGAGTTGTTGATGACCTTGATGCCGTACTCGACCCGATTGGCGAGGATCCAGTCGTAACCAGCGAGCGCGGTGAGCATGTCCGTGCCGTCGGCCGCACCTACGCCGATCAGGTCAGCGCCCGGCGCGACGCCCGTATAGGTGCCGTCCGAAGCCGTGCCCCGTCCTGCCACGATGCCGGCGACGTGGGTGCCGTGGCCCGTAGTGGTGTCGGTGGTGGTGAGGTCCTCGACGACGTACGTCGGCGACGCGTACTTCTGGTAGCCGAGGATCTTGACGTTCTGGACGGTGGTCGTCCCGTAGGCGAGATCAGGGTGGGTACCGTCGATACCAGAGTCGAGGACGGCGACGCCGACGCCTCGTCCGGTGAAGCCGTAAGGCGCCGCCCAGACGGCGTCGGCCTGGATCTGCGGCACGCTCTCGCGCAGGGCCAGTTCAAGCGGGTGGTTGCCCCAGAGGGAGGCGACCGGGCCGAGCAGTGCGACCGCTCGGAGTTGGGCGGGGGTGCCCCGGACGATGGCCATCGGCAGACTCGTGAGTCGCACGGTGTCGACGCCGAGCAACCGGATGGTCGCAAGTAAGGCGCTCGTCGGAGCCGAGTCGAACACCACGGCCGCCTCGAGGTCCTGCCCCGCTGCGGCACTGGTCAGCGCCTCGGTCAGTACGGCGTCCATCGGCGCCGGCAGCGCCGGACCGAAGGCGCCCGCCGGCGCCAACGGAAGTCCTGAAACCGCAGCGATGAGGAGGGCGAACGCGAGTCCGAGGTGGCGACGGCGGTGCACAACCACATCCTGGGCGTTGGCACCGTGAACGTCCATGGCGCGTTCGGGCCGTTCGCTCTGGCTATTTCGTGCCCTTCACGGTGCCGTATCGGGCCAGGGCCTCTTGTCGCTCCTCCGCATGGTCGACCATCGGCGCCGGGTAGGCAGGCGTGGCGAACTCGGAGATGTAGCGACGGACGTAGGACCCATCGGGATCGAACTTGTCGCCCTGCAACGTGGGGTTGAAGACCCGGAAGTAGGGCGCGGCGTCGGTGCCGGTTCCGGCCACCCACTGCCACCCGTGTTGGTTCGAGGCAAGGTCGCCATCGACCAGGTGGTGCATGAAGTACCGGGCCCCGCGGCTCCAGTCGAGGTGCAGGTCCTTCACCAGGAAGCTGGCCGTGATCATCCGAACCCGGTTGTGCATCCATCCTTCACGGACGAGTTGACGCATTCCCGCGTCGACGATCGGAAAGCCGGTGCGGCCCTCGGCCCAGGCGGCGAACCGCTCGTCGGCCTCGGGACCGACGTCGTAGGGCATCTTCCGCATGGCGGGCACCAGCGAGCGCCTCGCCGAGTCCGGGTGGTGCCACAGCACGTCGGCGTAAAACTCTCGCCACGCCACCTCGGTGCGGAAACGCTCGGCCCCCTTGCTCGGGCCCAACCCGTGAAGCAACTGGCGGGGGTGGACGACGCCGTACTTGAGGTAGGGCGACATCCGGGAGGTGGCGTCGACGGCAGGAAGGTTGCGACCCTCGGCGTAGCCCCCTATCCCACTGACGAACTGGTCGAAGCGAGCATGAGCGGCGTCCTCCCCGGCCGCCGGCAGATCCGGCGCAGTCGGTCGGTCGTCGGGGATGCCGTCGCTTCGACCCGTCCGCCAGGAGACACCGTCGGGTGCCGAGGCCGGCGATGGCGATTGCACCGTCGACCACGCCCGATAGAACGGCGTGAAGACCTTGAACGGCGTGCCATCGCCCTTGCGCACCACACCGGGATCAACGGCATACGGCGAGCCCGTGCGGACGAGTCGCCGTCCGCCGGCCTCGAGGGCCCGTGCGACCAATTCGTCCCTCCCGCGGCCGTACGGGCCGAAGTCGGCCGCGACGTGGACGCTCGAGGCGCCCACCTCCTTGGCGACTGCGCCCACGACCTCGAGCGGATCGCCGGTACGCACCACCAGGCGCCCCCCGATGGCGGCATCGAGCGCTCGCAGGTTGTCAGCCAGGAACGCCAGCCGATTGGGCCCGGAGGGTTTCCACAGCTGCGGATCGAGGACGAAGAGGCCGAGGACGTTGCCATCGCTCTCCTCGGCCGCCGCCAGTAGCGCGGGGTTGTCGGCCAGCCGAAGGTCGCGTCGGAACCACATCACGCTCACGCTCATCCGACGACTACGAAGCCAAGGCGCGTTGAGGTTGCCCTTCCGGTCGCCGAATCGCGTTGGTGTTGCCCCGGCGGCCGCCGGAAGGGCAACGGCAACGCCGGCTTCGGATGGATCGACCCGGCGGGGATGTTGGGTTCAGGACCCTGCGACGTGGGTCAGCGGAATCGTCGGGTGGTTCCGTCGGATGCGCGAGGGTGCGTCCTGCTTCAGCCAGCGCGACACCCCGGCCGGCAGCGTCGAGAACACGATCTCGTCGTAGTGGCGGGCGACGAGGGCGTCGCTCACGGCCAGGACAGGACTCGGGTCGCCGACCTCGCCGGTCACCTCGACGTGGAGTGCCTTGAAGGCCACCAGAGCATCATCGAGACGATGCTGCGCCTCGGCCCTCGCCCCGCCCTCCGTCCACGTGCCCTTGCCATGGGCTGCGGGCACGATCAGATGAACGGCACAGACACCGCCCGAGGACTCGGCTCGGCGCCCCACCTCCTCCAGCAGGTGCGCAGCTTCCAAGGTCTCGTTGGCCACGACCAGGATCCGGTGCATGCGGCCCCCTTCCAAGGGTGTCGAGCCGAGGGTACGCCCTTCTTCCTCGAGACGCTCTACTCCTCCAGTCGAAGCGCGGAGATGAACGCTTCCTGGGGCACCTCGACGCGGCCGATATTCTTCATCCGCTTCTTGCCCTCCTTC
>JBKJKM010000208.1:0-20281 GCA_046597375.1 Acidimicrobiales bacterium
GGCGACTTCGTCATCATCGTCAACGCCGAGAAGGTCGTCCTGACCTCGGGCAAGGCGGAGAAGAAGCTCGTCTACACCCACTCCGGCTACCCGGGCGGCCTGAAGACGCAGCGCTACTCCGACTTCGCCGCCAAGAAGCCGGAGGACGCCGTCCGCAAGGCCGTGCGCGGCATGATCCCGAAGAACTCGCTCGGCCGGGACATGCTCAAGAAACTCAAGATCTACACGGGGCCCACCCATCCCCATCAAGCCCAGGGTCCCCAGCCGCTCGACTTGGCGCCGATCGCCAAGCGCACGGCGTCCTAGAGGAGTTCGTCGTGCCCAAGCCGCTCATCCAGTCCACCGGCCGCCGCAAGCAGGCCGTCGCCCGCGTGCGCTTCCGCGATGGCGGCGGCGCCGTCACCGTGAACAAGCGGCCGATCGAGGAGTACTTCCCGTCGGCCAGCCACCGGATGATCGTCACGGAGCCCCTCCGGCTGACGACCACCGAGGAGCAGTACGACATCGATGCCACCATCGACGGCGGCGGGATCGCCGGCCAGGCGGGGGCGCTTCGCCTCGGCATCGCCCGTGCCCTCGTCGAGCTCGACCCCGAGCTGCGCGACAGCCTGAAGAAGGCCGGCTTCCTCACCCGCGACTCACGCGAGAAGGAATCCAAGAAGTACGGCCTGAAGAAGGCCCGCAAGGCACCGCAGTACTCGAAGCGCTAAGCCCAGCGGCACCGCCGTGGCCCCGCTGACCTTCGGAACCGATGGTGTCCGAGGCGTCGCCAACCGAGAGCTGACCCCCGAGCTGGTGCTCGCGCTGGGCCGCGCCGCCGCCCGGGTCCTCGGACCCGGCCCATGGCTGGTCGGGCGTGATACTCGCGTCAGCGGTCCGTTCCTCGGCGCCGCCCTTGGCGCCGGGTTGGCGGCCGAAGGCGCCGCGGTGATCGACCTCGGGGTGCTGCCGACGCCGGCCCTCGCGGCCGCTTGCGCCGATCGGGACCTGCCGGGGGCGATGATCTCGGCCTCGCACAACCCGTTCTCCGACAACGGCGTGAAGTTGTTCGCGCCCGGCGGCCGCAAGTTGACCGACGAGATCGAGCACCGCATCGAAGAGGAACTCCACGGGAAGTCGTCGGCGGGCGAGGCCGTGATGGGCGCGGCCGTCGGCACGCTCCGCGATGGCGCCGCCGATGCGCTGGCCGTCTACGAGGACCGTGTCGTCGGCGCCCTCGAGGGTCGCACACTCGGCGGGATGCGGATCGTGCTCGATTGCGCCAACGGCGCGGCATCGGCCGTCGCCGCGGACATCTTCCGGCGGGCGGGAGCCGATGTGACGGTCCTCCACGCCCAGCCGGACGGCACGAACATCAACGCCCAGTGCGGCTCCAACCATCCGGCGTCCTTGCAGTCGGCCGTCCGCCGCGCCGGTGGGGTCGCCTCCATCGGCCTGGCCTTCGACGGCGACGCCGATCGGGTGCTGGCCGTGGCCGAAGACGGCAGCCTGGTCGACGGCGACCAGATTCTGGCCCTCGCCGCCCTCGACCTGCGATCGCGTGGCCAGTTGTCCGGGGACGCGGTCGTCGTCACAGTGATGAGCAACCTCGGTTTTCGCCTGGCCATGGAGGCGGCCGGCATCCGGGTCGTCGAGACCAAGGTCGGAGATCGCTACGTCCTCGAGGCGTTGGCCGACGGTGGTTACGCGCTCGGCGGCGAGCAGTCGGGGCACGTGATCTTCACGTCGTTCGCCACGACCGGTGATGGAGTGCTCACCGGTCTCCTGCTGGCCGACCTCGTGCGCCGGAGCGGGCGGACGCTGCGTTCGATCGCCAACGACGTCATGCGGAAGCTGCCTCAGGTGCTCGTGAACGTCAGGGTCGACCAGCCGAGGCGCGTCGGTGACGACGCCATGGTCGCCGCCGCCGTCGCCGCCATCGAAGCCGAGCTCGGCGCCGAGGGTCGGGTCCTGCTCCGCCCGAGCGGAACCGAGCCGCTGGTGCGGGTCATGGTCGAGGCGCCGACGGCCGAGCAGGCTCAGGCGGCCGCCGACCACCTCGCCGCCGTCGTGGCGACCGCCCTCCCTCCGGCCTGACCGGCCACTCCGGCGCATTGCGGTTGCCCTTGTGGTCCCTCGAACGCGTTGGTGTTGCACCTGCGGCCGCCCGAAGGGCAACAACAACGCACGTGGGGAGCCGGAAGGGCAACGACAACGCAGCCGTAAGCTGACCGGCCATGTGCGGAATCATCGCTGTCCTGCGGCAACGGGGTACCCGGGCCGTTCCGGACGGCGCCGACCTCGTGGCGGCGTTGACCCGTGCCGGCGCAGTCCTCCGTGGTGCCACCGTCGGAGCTGAACTCGCCGGCCAGGTGGAAGCCGCCGCCGAAGAGGTCGGGAGAGTCGACGTGCTGCTCCGGGGGGTGGCCGGCGTGCGCGCCTTGATCTCGTCGCCGTCGCTGGCGGGTGACCTCGACGCTGCTTTGGAGGAGATCCGCGAGCGCAGCGCGGTCATCGAGGCCGCCCTCGACGGCGGTGCGCTCGAGCTCGACGGCGACGAGCTGGAGGCGACCAACGCAGCGCTCCTCGCCCTCAAGGACGGGGTCTGGGCCGTCGGGCGCGACCGCCTGCGGACCGCCCGTGAGGTGGCGGCGCTGGCCGGCGGCGACATCAACGAGTCCGCCCTTGCCGGGTATCTGTCGGTACAGCTCGCCCTGTCGGCTCTCGACCGTCTCGAAGTGCGCGGCCGCGACTCCGCCGGGCTCCACCTCCTCGTCGAGGGTCATGGCCTCGATCTCACCGCCCCCGACATCGCCGCCGAACTCGACCGTCGCCGTCAGCGGTTGTTCACCGACGGCAGCGTGCGAGTCGCTGACGGACACCTCGGCTTCGTCTACAAGGCGGCGGCCGAGATCGGTGAGCTGGGCGACAACACCGCCGCCCTCCGCGCCGCCATCGCCGGCGACGACCTCTTGCGTCGCGCGCTGGCCGCCTACACCGCCGAGCTCACGGTGTTGGGGCACACCCGCTGGGCCAGCGTCGGAATCATCTCCGAGCCCAACGCCCACCCGCTGAACTCCGATGAGGAGCATGCGGACGGAGTCGGCGGGCCGTATGTGATCGGCGCCCTCAACGGCGACGTGGACAACTACGCTGACCTCCGCAGCGCCGCCGGTTTGCGCATTCCGCCGGAGATCACCACGGATGCCAAGGTGATCCCGACGCTCGTCAGCCGGGCCGCGGCCGATGGCCTCGGCCTCGTCGAAGCGTTCCGCACCACCGTGGCCACGTTCCACGGATCGGTCGCCATCGGCGCAGCGTCGGCCAGCGACCCGGGTCGGCTGCTGTTGGCCCTTCGCGGGTCGGGGCAGGCGCTCTACGTCGGCCTGGCCGAGGACTGCTTTCTCGTCGCCAGCGAGCCCTACGGGTTGGTGGAGGAGACCAGCCGCTTCCTCCGCCTCGAGGGCGAGGGCGCCACCGGAACCGACGGTTCGCCCGGCCAGGTCGTCGTGCTCGATCGCCACGGGGCCGGATCGTTGTCGGCCCTTCGACGTCTCGCCTACGACGGCACCGACCTTCCGGTGTCCGACGGCGATCTCGCCACGGCCGAGATCACGACGCGCGACATCGACCGCGGTGGCGCGCCTCACTTCTTGTTGAAGGAGATCGGCGAGGCTCCGCAGTCGATCCGCAAGACGCTGCGCGGCAAGCTGGAAGACCACAAGGGCCTCTTGGCCGTGCGCCTCCCGGAAGGCACGCTTCCCGCCGTGTTGCTCGAGCGGCTGAAGGCCGGGTCTGTCCGGCGCATCATCGCCACCGGGCAGGGCACGGCGGCCATCGCCGGGCAAGCGGCGGCGACGGCAATCATGGAGGCGTTCCGTGGCACCGAGGTGATCGTGCAGTCGCTGAATGCGGCCGAACTCTCGGGCTTCTCCCTCGCCGACGACATGAGCGACACCCTCGTCGTCGCGATCAGCCAGAGCGGGACATCGACCGACACGAACCGCACGGTCGACCTGTGCCGGGCGCGTGGCGCCGTCGTGATCGGCATCGTCAATCGACGGAACAGCGACCTCACGGACAAGGCCGACGGCGTGCTCTACACGTCGGACGGCCGCGATGTCGAGATGGCTGTGCCGTCGACGAAAGCGTTCTACGCACAGGTGGCGGCCGGGGTGCTGCTGGCCTGGGGACTGGCCTCGGCGGCCGGCGTCGGCGACCGACACCGATCAGCCGAACTCCTCGACGCGTTACGTCGACTCCCCGAAGCCATGGAGCAGGTGCTCGGCCGTCGCGAGCTGATAGCCGCAGCGGCCCAACGCCATGGTCCGCCCCGGCGCTACTGGGCCATGGTCGGAAACGGTCCCAACCGGGTGGCGGCGGCTGAGCTCCGGATCAAGCTCAGCGAGCTCTGCTACAAGTCCATCGCCCTCGACATCACCGAGGACAAGAAGCACGTCGACCTGTCGTCCGAGCCGCTGATCCTGGTGTGCGCCGCCGGCCTGACCGGACCGAACGCCGACGACGTGGCCAAGGAGGTGGCGATCTTCCGGGCCCACAAGGCCGCGCCGATCGTGATCGCCAGCGACGGCGAGGACCGCTTCGGCGCCGCCTTCGAGGTGTTGTCGGTGCCATCGGTCCACCCCGACCTCGACTTCGTCCTCTCGGCCATGGCTGGCCACCTCTTCGGCTACGAGGCGGCGGTGGCGATCGACGGTCAGGCCCGCCGCCTTCGGGAGCTGCGGGGCGAAGTGGAAGAGCTGGTGTCTGATTCGCCGCAACCTCACGAGCTGCTCGATCGTCTGTCGCCGGCCATCGCCGCGTCGGCCGACCGCTTCTTCGCCGACCTCCGCGAGGGCTCGCTCAACGGGCACCTCGAAGCGTCCACGGCCGTCCGACTGTCTTCGCTGCTGCGCTACGCGCGGGGCACGATCCCGCTCGAGGCCTACGAGCTCGAGCACGGGAAGCTGGCGTCGCCATCGGCGCTCGTCGATGACCTCCTCGACGCATTGAACGATGCGATCGACGAGCTCACCCGCCCCATCGACGCCATCAAGCACCAGGCCAAGACGGTCACGGTCGGCATCTCCCGTTCGGAGGAGAGCTACGCAGACGTCCCCCTCGTGCAGGAGGTGCTTCGGGCTGGCGCCGGACGCGACCGCATCGGGTACAAGGCCTTGCGCACGCTGGCCGAGCTCGACCCGGCCGTCGCTGCGGTGCACGGGTATTCCCGTTACGCCGTCGAGGGTGACGTGGCCGCGGGCACGGCGACCGTGCACCGCATCGACAGCGGCGGCATGGCACGCGACCTGCCGTCGCGCACGGACACCGACCCGTCGCTCCGTGGTACCAAGCGACGGGCCGCCTTCGAGCGGGAGGTGACGGTGAGCCGGAGCTCGCACGACGGCCGCACGACCGTGATCGTGCCGGAGACCAAGGACAATCAGGTCACCGGGATCACGCTGCTGCAGGTCGAACTGGCGGCGCACCTCGATGCGACCGTCGCGCGCCAGGTCCTCACCGGGTACCGCAACCGGTACAACGCCATCGTCGATGCCGTCACCGAGACTCAGCCGGCGTTCGACGATGCCGTGCTGGGCGACATCGCGCCCGTCGATCTCCTGGTCGAGCCCGTGCACGTTCTCGCCTCTCGCTGGCAGCGGTAGGGCCGGCGTGGGCGTGCTCTGGATCGGTACCGACGTCGTCGATCTCGATCGATTCCGCCTGGCCCTGCGGCGCACCCCCGGCATGGTGGCGCGCGTCTTCACCGAGGGCGAGCGGGCGTATGCGCTGCGGAAGAACGATCCGACCGAGCGTCTGGCGGCGCGGTTCGCCGTCAAGGAGGCGACGATGAAGGCGCTCGGGGTCGGCCTCGGCGCCTTCAAGTTCCACGATGTCGAGGTGGTGAAGCTGCGCTCGGGAGAGCCGACGCTGTCGCTCTCCGGCCGGGCCGCCGAGCTCGGCGTGGCCC
Source organism: Acidimicrobiales bacterium (assembly GCA_046597375.1). Classification (GTDB taxonomy): domain Bacteria; phylum Actinomycetota; class Acidimicrobiia; order Acidimicrobiales; family CADCTF01; genus DATLED01. The sequence goes on from JBKJKM010000208.1 coordinate 5,951, forward strand.
GAGGCATCACCGAGTGGAAGGTGTCGATCACTCACTCCGACCTCATCGCCATGGCCATCGTCATCGCCCAGTGAACTCGTGAAACCCGTCGTCACGCCGGAGGAGATGCGGGCGATCGATGCTTCCTCGCGAGTGCCGCTCGACGAGTTGGTCGAACGGGCGGGAGCGGCTGTGGCCCGGGTCGTGCTGGCCGAGTTGGGCGGGACGTACGGCCGGCGAGTGGTGGTCGTGTGCGGCAGGGGGAACAACGGAGCCGACGGTCGCGTGGCGGCTCGCCGGCTGCGGGCCCGTGGCGTGCGCGTCGTCGAGGTCGACGCGGTGGACGCCGAGGGCGCCGTGCTCCCGGCGTGCGACCTCGTGGTCGACGCGGCCTACGGCACGGGCTTTCGCGGCTCGTACGCCGCGCCTGAGGTCGGCGATGCCCTGGTCGTGGCCGTCGACGTGCCGTCGGGCGCCGACGTCCGGGCCGATCTCACCGTGACATTTGCCGCCATCAAGCCGGCGTCGGTGTTCGACCTCGACGGTCGCAGCGGCGTCGTCCTGGTCGAGGACATCGGCCTCGATGTCACCGGTGCGCGCATCCACCTCGTGGAGGCGGGCGACGTGTCGCCGCGCCTGCCGGTCCGCCGCCGGAACGCCCACAAGTACGCGGCTGCCGTTGCCGTGATTGCCGGATCGCCGGGGATGACGGGCGCCGCCTCGCTCACCTCACGTGCGGCCATGCGAGCGGGTTCGGGCTACTGCCGGCTCGGCATCCCGGGCCTCCACGCGGCCGCAACCACCACGCCCGAGGTGGTGGCCGTGGCGTTGCCGGCGACCGGGTGGGCGGACGAGGCGCTGGCCGCGTGCGAGCGCATGTCCGCCCTCGCACTCGGGCCGGGCCTGGGCCGTTCAGCGGACATCACGCATGCCGTGCGGCGGGTCGTGGCCGAGGCCAGGTTGCCGGCCGTCATCGACGCCGACGGACTGTTCGCCCTCGGCTCGATCGACGAGGCGTGTGAGGTGCTCCGTCGTCGCACCGCACCGACTGTCCTCACGCCGCACGACGGGGAGTTCGCCCGGCTGGCCGGTGCCGATCCACCGGCGGGCGCCGAGCGCATCGACGCCGTTCGCGATCTGGCCGCCCGATTCGACGCCGTCGTGCTTCTCAAGGGTCCGGTCACCGTCGTCGCCGACCCCACGGGCTCCGTGCTCCTCTCTCGGTCCGGGACGCCGGCGTTGGCGACCGCCGGCACGGGCGACGTACTGACCGGGATCGTCGTCGCCTTCCTGGCGGCCGGGCTCCCGCCGCTCGAGGCGGCCGCACTGGCCGCAACGGCCCACGGTGCCGCCGCCCAGTCGGGGCATCGCGTGGGCCTCGTCGCCGGCGACCTCCCTGACCTCTTGGCGCAGTTCCTCAGCGACGACGCCGGTCTCGGCGAGCCCGTTCGGTGAAGCGTTCCGGCGACCAAAAGGCTTCAGGAGACGAGTTCCAGCGACCAGAAGGCTTCACCGAACGGTTCCGGCCGGCGTGGGCGGAGATCGATCTGGGGGCCTTGCGTTCCAACGTCGCCGTGATCCGCGGGATCGCCGGCGAGGCTGATGTGTGCGCCGTGGTAAAGGCCGACGGGTACGGGCACGGGTCGGTGCGGGTGGCGCGGGCGGCGCTGGAAGCGGGGGCCGCCAGTCTCGCCGTCGCATTGGTCGAGGAGGGGATGGTGCTGCGGGAGGCGGGGATCGAAGCGCCGATTCTGCTGTTGTCGGAACCACCGACTTCGGCGGCTGCGGTGGTCGTGAGCAACCGTCTCACGCCGACGGTCTACTCCGACGAGGTTGTCGATGCGCTTGCGGCCGCAGCTGGCGCCGGCGGCAGCGTCGGGCCCCTCGGGGTGCAGCTCAAGGTGGACACCGGCATGCATCGGGTCGGCGTCGACCCCGGCACAGCTGTCGCTCTCGCGGTCCGCATCCACGCCGATCCGGCCCTTCGTCTCGATGCGGTCTGGACCCACTTCGCCGTAGCCGATGACGCCACGCAAGCGGCCTTCACCGAGGGTCAGCAACGGATATTCGTCGAAACGTGCGACCGCATCGAGTCGGCGGGCGTGGCCGTGCCTCAACGCCACGCTGCCAACGCCGCCGGCACCTTGTACGTCGGAGCCCACTTCGCCCTGGTCCGACCCGGCATCGCCCTGTACGGCTATGACCCTGATCCCACCCGCCGGACGGCCGGTCTCCGACCGGTGCTCTCCCTCAAGGCCCAGGTATCCCACGTGAAGGAGCTGGACGCCGGCGAGCGGCTCTCCTACGGGCGGCGGTACGAGCTCGAGGAGCGGTCGGTCATCGCCACGGTCCCACTCGGGTATGCCGACGGGGTGCCTCGTCGGCTCGCCGAAGTGGGCGGCCACGTGCTGATCGACGGCCACCGGCGACCGATCGCCGGCACCATCACCATGGACCAGCTCCTGGTCGACTGCGGGCCCGATGCATCGGTACAGCGAGGCGACGAGGTCGTGTTCCTCGGTGGACAGGGCGGGGAGCGCATCACGGCCGATGACTGGGCGGCGCGGCTCGGCACCATCAGCTACGAGATCCTCTGTGGCATCGGCGCGAGAGTTCCCCGCGTGTACGTCGGATGAAGCTCCGTACGGTCGGCCTGGCGGCCGGCGGCGTCGTGGCGGCCTACGCCGCCGAGCGGCTCCTCATCGGACGGCCGCGGGCGAAGCTGGATCCGTCCGTGGTCGATGGATTCGACTACCCGCCCGGTGCGAAGCACCTCGACGTTCCGCTCAGTGATGGCGGGTCGCTGCATGTGGTGGACGTCGGTTCCGGGCGGCCGATCGTCCTTCTACACGGCATCACGCTTTCGGCCATGACGTGGCACTACCAGCTCGCCGACCTGGCCGGCGCATACCGAGTGCTGGCCGTCGACCACCGAGGCCACGGCACTTCGACTCCGGGCTCCGGCGCGTGGGACATCGACCGCCTCGCCCTCGACCTCGTCGAGTTGTTGGACGATCTCGATCTCCACGGCGCAGTGCTGGTCGGGCACTCGATGGGTGGCATGGTCGTCCTTCAAGCCGCGCTGGACCACGCCGATCTCGTCCGCCGCCGGATCAAGGGACTCGTCTTGATGTCCACCTCGGGCGGGCCGGTCGTGCAGCTGGCGGCGTGGAATGCCGTCACCGAAGCCCTCGTCCCATCGTTGACCCAGGCCATGAACCTCGGCGACCGCCTACCTGGCGGCATGTTCGGGGCCAACGACCTGTCCTACCTCGTGTTCCGGCTCGGGATGGGACGGGCGGCGTCGGCCGAGCACGTGGAGTTCAACCGTCGGATGACGGCGTCGACGCCGGTGTCCGTGTGGGGCGCCCTGCTGTCCGGAGTAGCCGGATTCGACGTCAGGTCGCGACTGCACGAGGTCGATCTCCCCGCGATGGTGATGGTGGGGACGCGTGACGTGCTCACGCCTCCGTCGTCGGCCCGCCAGCTCGTTGCCTCCTTGGCGACGAGCGAACCGTTGCGGGGCTTCCCGGGCGCCGGTCACATGCTCATGCTCGAACGACGACGCGAGGTGTCCGAGGCCATCCGCGACTTCGTCGAGCGCCACCCATGAGAATCGGCATCGCCGGGGTGCTCGTGGGTCATTGGAGCGACGCGGCCGCCCGCACCGGTTGCACCGTCGTCCTCCTTCCCGACGGCACCGTCGCCTCCGGCGAGGTGCGAGGTGGCGCCCCCGGCACGAGGGAGTTCGAGTTGCTCCGGCCCGAGCGGCTCGTCGATCACATCGACGCCGTCGTTCTCACCGGCGGGTCGGCGTTCGGGCTTGCCGCCGCCGACGGCGTGATGCGCTGGTGCGAGGAGCACGGCCGCGGATTCCCCACTCGTGGTGGCCGAGTGCCGATCGTCGTCGGGGCCGTTCTCTACGATTTGGCGGTCGGCGACGCAGCTGTCCGTCCGGATGCTGGCGCCGGCTATGCGGCGTGCTCGATGGCGTCAGGGGACGACGTCCCCCTTGGTCTCGTGGGCGCCGGCACCGGCGCAACGGTCGGGAAGTGGCGGGGGCCGGAGGCGGTGCGCCCAGGCGGTCTCGGTGGTGCCGTCGAGCGCGATGGCGAAGTGCTGGTGGCCGCGCTGGTGGCCGTGAACGCCTTCGGCGACCTCGTCGACCCGACGAGACCGGCGCCGGCGCTGCCTCCACCGGTGCCCTCAGTTCTCGGTGAGAACACCACCATCGGCGTCGTCATCACCAATGCCCGGCTCGACAAGACCGCATGCCTCTTGGTCGCCCAGGGAGGCCACGACGGGCTTGCGCGGGCGCTCGAACCGGCCCACGCAACCGTCGACGGCGACGCCATCGTGGCCTGCGCCACGGGATCCGTCCTTGCCCCCGTCGACCGCGTACGCGTCCTTGCGGCTCGCGCCGTCGAGGCCGCCATCCGGAGCGCCCTCGAAGCGCGTTGATGTTGCCTCTTCGGTCGTGCAATCGCGTTGCCGTTGCCGTTGCGGCGACCGGAAGGGCAACCGCAACGGGGGGTGGGTCAGCGGACGGAGCGGTACCAGTCGGTCCAGACGGATCGGAATGCGGCGTCAAAGGTCTTGTAAGCCGACCGAAGGGCGACACCCGGCCAACCCGCAGGCAGGAGCTCGCGGGGGAGGAGGGGATCGGCTTGGAGATGGCGCAGGACGTCGGCCGAGACGATGAAGGTGGGCGCCAACACGGCGACGCCCTCGTTGCGCAAGCGGGGTGTCCACGAATCGAGCTCCAGGTGAAGGGCGCGCGCCGCAGCCGCCCAACCGTCGAGGTCCCAAAGGGTTGCGGCCATCGCCGCCGGCTCGGCGAACTCGCCCTTGATCCACTCGCATCCTGGTGCTGTCGGCCGGTCGCCGGGCAGGTTGTCGGGGCGGGTCCAGACCCCCTCGCGTAGCTCGGCGTAGCGGGCGGCGAGGAGGGCGGCGCGTAGGGCGGAGCGCTCCTCGGGCGAGCGTCGGTCGGCCACGACCACGGCCATGCGCCACCAACGGCCGTCCCAGCCCCAGCGGGGCGGGTTGCGGCTCACCTCTTGTCGAGCTTGACGATCGAGAAGGCGGCCCGACAAGCGATACACCGATCCGTCCCCCGCCTCCAGCTCGCCGGCGGTGAACATGCGCGACAGGGCCGTGCGTGTCGTGCCCTCGGCGATCCCGAACAGCTCCCCCGAACGCACCAGCACGCGCGCCGGCAGCTCCGGCGGGTGCATGCCGAGGAGGGTGCTGGCCACCACCGAACGGGCCGAGAGCGGGCGGGGGTCATTACGATCGGACATCACGTGTGAAAGGAGTGTAACGTGACGTCGTGGCCGACACCTCGACGATGGTCCCGACCGCCGATTTCCTGCCTGACGTCCTGCCGACCGAGCGACTGAGTGCATCGGGCCGGCCTGTCCCGCCCGTACGCGAGGCCCTGCGCCGCATCCCAAACGGCCACAACGCCGTCAGCGTCGTCGGTGTCGTCGCCCAGTCGCTCGGCGTGATCGTGGCCGCCGACCGCATTGGTCACCCGTTGGCGTACGTGGCCGCCTTCTTCCTGCTCGGTCGGGCCCACTGCCTCCTCAGCATCCTCGGCCACGAGGCGGCGCACCGCCTGCTCTTCAAGTCGAAACGGGCCAACGACGGCATCGGTCGGTGGATGCTGGCCTATCCGAGCTTCACGCCCTTCGACCTCTACCGGCGGGCCCACATGTCACACCACAAAGACGAGATGGGTCCGAACGAACCCGACCGCGGGTTCTACGCCGGCTACCCGATCCCGATGGCCTCGTTCCGCCGCAAGCTCAAGCGCGATGCGCTGTTCATCTCCGGATGGAAGAACCTGCGGCCACTGCTGAAGGGCGTGACCAAACCGGGAAGCCGGCCGCTCGCCCTGCGCATTCTCGCGACTCAGATCGGGGTGTTGGCGCTCATTACCCTCACCACCGGCAAGCCTTGGCTCTATCCGCTGTTGTGGCTGGCACCCTGGATGTCGGTGTGGAAGGTGCTGAACCGGCTGCGGGCGATCGCCGAGCATGGGGGAATGGTGCGCTCGGACGATCGCCGGTTGACTACCCACGTGGTACGACAGACGCTGTTGGCGCGCTTCTGGATGGTGCCGTACAACACGGGTTGGCACCTCGCCCACCACGTGGACTCCGGCATCCCGTTCCGCCGGCTTCCGGCATTGCACCGAGAGCTGGTCGCCGCTGGTTGGGTGACCCCGGAGCTGGAGTACCCGAGCTATCGCGCCCTGTGGCGGGCCCTCTCCGCCGGCGGCACCGTTCACGTTTCCGATCCGGCCGCCCGATCGGAACTGCTAGCCGAGTAGGGAGGTACCGTTTCGTCGTGGTCGAAACCGCTCTGCACGACCTCGCCGTCGCGGCTTCCACCTGCACCCGCTGTCCGCTGTCGGCGACGCGCACGAATGTGGTGTTCGGGGCGGGCGACCCCACGACGGGGCTCGTCTTCGTCGGCGAGGCGCCAGGGCGAGACGAGGATCTGCTGGGCGTGCCCTTTGTCGGAAGGTCCGGCCAGCTGCTCGACCGCCTCGTGCTCGAGGAGCTCGGGCTCACGCGAGAGCGGTTCTACATCGCCAACGTGGTCAAGGACCGACCTCCGGGCAACCGCGACCCGTTGCCCCTCGAGATCGAGGCCTGCCGCCCGTGGTTGGAGGCCCAACTCGACCTCATCGATCCCAAGGTGGTCGTAACCCTCGGCAACTTCGCCACCAGGACCTTGCTGGCGACCAAGGAGGGCATCACCAAGCTGCGCGGACGCAGCTACCCGTTTCGCAACGGGGTACTGATACCGACGTTCCATCCGGCGGCGGTGCTACGCGGCGGTGGCGAGCCGATGGCCAAGGTGCGAGCTGACCTGATCCGGGTGAAAGAAGCATTGGCGGCGGCATGATCAACGCGACGACGAAGTCGGCGGACGACACGCGTGAGCTGGCGGCCGCGATCGCCCCGTTGGTGAAGGGGGGAGACGTGTTGCTGCTGGCGGGGGAGCTGGGTGCCGGCAAGACGTGCTTCACCCAGGGCTTCGGCCGGGCCCTCGGTGTGATCGAGCAGATCACGAGCCCCACCTTCACGCTCATGCGTCCGTATGACGGGCGCGCTCTCCGGCTGTTGCACTGCGACGTGTACCGCCTCGAGCACCTGCAGGAGATCGTGGATCTCGGCATCTCCGAGCTTGTCGATGGAGATGCCGTCGCCGTCATCGAGTGGGGAGACATGGCCGAGCCCGTGCTGCCGGCGGATTTTCTGGAGATCCGCCTGCACTACGACGACGACCGGGACGACGGCCGCCGCCTGTTCTTCCGCCCCGTCGGCGCGGCGTGGGCCAATCGCACCGCTGCGCTCCAGGTCAGCCTCGAACGGTGGATCGCTCCGTGATCGTTCTCGGCATCGAGACGGCGACCGCCCAGGTCGGTTGCGCCATCGGCGGGGTCGAAGGGGTCTTCGCCTCGTTCCATGCGGCGCGTGGCCGTCGACATGCGGAGACCCTCGTTCCCGCCATCGAGTTCGTCTGCTCGAGCGCCCAGATCGAGCTGCACGAGATCAGCGCCATCGCCGTCGACATCGGCCCGGGGCTCTTCACGGGGCTGCGGGTCGGCATCGCCACGGCCAAGGCCATGGCGACCGCCCTCCGCGTTCCGGTTGTCGGCTTGTCGAGCCTCGACCTCCTGGCCCATCAGGTGCGGCACAGTTCGCGGCTGATCGTGGCCGTGATCGATGGCAAGCGCGGCGAGGTGTTCAGCGCCACGTACCGCCACGTGCAGGGCGGGATCCAGCGGTTGAGCGAGCCGCACGTCGGCACGGCCGAGGATCTCGCCAACTCGCTCCAGGCACGCAGAGAGGAGGCCCTCCTCGTCGGGGACGGAGCTTTGCGCTACGCCGATGTGCTGACCGGCGACGCCGGCATTATCCAGCTGGGCACGGTGGGTACGCAGTGGCCCTCGGCCGGCGACCTCGTCGAGCTCGCCCACCCACGTGCGGTGCGGGAGGAGTTCGTGCAGCCCTGGGAGCTCGAGGCGCTGTACCTCCGCAAGTCCGACGCCGAGATCAATTGGGACGCGAGGAGCATGTGATGGCCGCACGCGCCGCCACCCTCGACCCGAACCAGCTGGAGGTGCATCTCGTCGCCATGCGTCGACGCCACCTGCGTTCGGTGCTGCGCATCGAGTCGCAGGTGTACCCGCGTCCCTGGTCGCTCAGCCTCTTTCTCTCCGAGCTCTCGCTGCGTAACAGCCGCTACTACCTCGTGGCCCGTGTCGACGCCATGGTGGTCGGCTATGCCGGGCTCATGTACACCGGCGACGATGGACACGTGACCACGATCGCCGTCGATCCGGCATGGCACCGCGCCAAGATCGCCACGCGGTTGTTGGTGGAACTGGCGCGTGCGGCGTTGGAGCGGGGGGCCCGCAACCTCACCCTCGAGGTACGGGTGGGCAACACCGGCGCCCAGGCGCTCTACGAGCGTTTCGGATTCGCGTCGGCCGGCATCCGGAAGAACTACTACGTCGAGACCAACGAGGATGCGCTGGTGATGTGGGCCGAGCACATCGACGAGCCCGCGTTTGGCGATCGGCTCCGCGCCATCGAGTCGTCCATACCGGGCGCGACGGTCCGAGGCGAGGGGATGACGGAATGAAGGATCTCGTGCTCGGCATCGAGACCTCGTGCGACGAGACGGCGGCAGCCGTGGTTGCCGGCGGTCGCACCGTGCTCTCGTCGGTCGTGAGCAGCCAGATCGATCTGCACGCCCGGTTCGGTGGCGTCGTGCCCGAGATCGCCAGCCGAGCCCACCTCGACCTCCTCACGCCCGTGGTCGCCGAGGCCATGCTCCACGCCGGCCTGGAAGGGCCGGAGGCCGCAGCGGTCGCCTGCACTGTCGGCCCCGGACTCATCGGCTCGCTCCTCGTCGGCGTGGCTCACGCGAAGGCACTGGCCCTCGTCTGGGGCGTGTCCTTCGTCGGGGTCAACCACCTCGAAGGACACTTGTACGCCTCGTTCCTCGAGGAGCCCGAGCTCGCGCTGCCGGCCGTGGTCCTCCTCGTCTCGGGCGGCCACACGCTGTTGATCCTCATGGAGGCTCCCGGCCGCTACCGGTTGTTGGGCCAGACGATTGACGATGCCGCCGGTGAGGCCTTCGACAAGGTCGCCCGGTTCCTCGGTCTCGGCTACCCGGGTGGTCCGGTCATCGATCAGCTGTCGACGGAGGGCGACCCGTCGGCCATCGCTTTCCCCCGCGGGCTCAAGGGAGACGGTCTCGACTTCTCCTTCAGCGGGCTGAAGACGTCAGTGATCACCTACGTCCGCAAGCATCCCGACGTCGAGGTCGCCGATGTCGCCGCGTCCTTCCAGGAGGCGGTCGTCGACGTTCTGGTCACGAAGGCCCGGGCGGCGGCGAAGGCGCACGGGGCCAAAGCGATCTGCCTGGCCGGCGGCGTGGCTGCCAACTCGTCGCTGCGGGAGCGGACCCTCGACGCCTGCATCGCCGACGGGCTCAACGCCTACCTCCCCAGCCGCTCGATGTGCACGGACAACGCGGCGATGATCGCCACGGCCGGCTGGTGGCGGCTGCAGTCCGACGGACCTACGGGTCTCGACGTCGGAGCCGACCCGAACCTGCGGTTGCTCCTCCAGCCCTGACGGCTGGGAAAGCGTTGGACGGTGGCCGGGCCGGTCCGTAGCGTCGGCGGGCTGTGTCCACGAGCCCGCCTGCCGGCGTCCGGCGCCTCCTGGGCGCGTATCTGCGGCCCGACCGCCGGCTGGTGATCGGGCTCAGCGCCGCGCTGGTGCTGTCCACGATGCTCCCCCTGGCCGGCCCGCAGCTGCTTCGTCGTTTCATCGACCAGGCCGTGGCGGCTGCCCCGGTGTCGTCTCTCGTCGGCACCGCCGGCATCTACCTCGCCGTGGCCCTCGCCGGTCAGGTCATCTCCGTCATGGCCACCTTTGTCGCCAGCCGGCTGGCGTGGACGACCACCAATCGCATGCGGGAAGATCTTGTCGAGCACGTGCTCGGACTCGACCTCGCCTACCACGCCCAGCACACACCGGGGGAGCTGATCGAACGGGTCGACGGCGACGTCTCATCCCTCGGCGATTTCCTGTCCCGATTCTTGTTCCAGGTGCTCGGCAGCCTGTTGCTACTCGTCGGCGCTGTGGTGCTCGTGCTGCGCGAGGACGTGCGCATCGGTCTCTCCCTCGTCGTCTTCCTCGCCTTCGCCGGATTCGTCGTCGTCCGCTTCCAGCAGATGACCGTTCCGCTGGCGACGGCCGAACGGGAAGCGACTGCGCAGGTCATCGGCAATCTGGAGGAGCGCCTCGCCGGCGCCGAGGAGATCCGGGCACTGGGCGCGTCGGCTCATGTTCTCAACCGGTTCCAGGAGGTGAACGCCGCCGCCTTTCGCGCCAACTTCCGTTGGGAGGTGCGATCCGGTGGGCTCCTGGTGCTGACCAACCTGTTGTTCGCGCTGGGCACGGCGCTGATGCTCGTGCTCGGCATCGTGATGTTGCGCCGCGGCTCGCTCACCGTGGGGACGGTCGTCTTGTTGTTCTCGTACACGGTGATGGTGCGGAGGCCGCTGGAGCAGGTCATCCAACAGTTCAAGGAGTTGCAGAAGGCGGCCGCCGGCGCCACCCGCGTGATCCAACTCTTCGCCGAGCAACCGACCATCGTCGAGGCCGACGATGCCCGTCCTTTGGCGGCGAGGGGCGCGCTGACGGTAGTGCTCGACGGCGTCACGTTCGCCTATCCCAGTGACCCGGATGAGGCCGTGCTGCACGAGGTGTCGCTGCGGTTGGCTCCTGGTCGATCGCTCGGGCTCGTGGGCCGGACGGGGTCGGGGAAGACGACGATCGCCCGGCTCCTGCTCCGGCTCTACGACCCGACGGGCGGCGCGGTCGTCGTCGGTGGCGTCGACCTTCGGCAAGCGACCACGCTCTCGCGTCGCGATCGGGTGCGGCTCGTGACCCAGGACGTGCAGCTCTTCGCCGCCGACCTACGCGACAACCTCACCCTCTTCGCCAGGGACATCCCCGACTCCCGCCTCGTCGGCGTTCTCGAAGAACTCGGACTCGGCCAGTGGTTCTCTGCGCTTCCCGACGGGCTCGACACCGTGCTACAGCCGAACGGTGGCGGCGTCTCGGCCGGTGAGGGACAGCTCCTCGCGTTCGCCCGCGTGTTCCTCGCCGATCCGGGTCTCGTGGTCCTGGACGAGGCCTCGAGCCGACTCGACCCAGCCACGGAGATCCTGATCGACCGCGCCATCGACCGATTGCTGGACGGCCGGACCGCAGTGATCATCGCCCACCGTCTCTCGTCGCTCGAACGGGTCGACGAGATCGCCGTGCTTGACCACGGCCGCGTCGTCGAGCACGGTCCTCGGGCCATGCTGGCCGCCGATCCGTCGAGCCGGTTCGCGCACCTCCTGTCGGTGGCCGAACCCGGGACACGGTGATGACCGATCGCTCGGACGCGGCAATCCGTCCTTGGCGGGCCGGCGCCTCTCTCGCCACCTACCTGCCGAGCCGCTACTTCCCCGGCGGGGCCTGCTGGGCGCTGCACCACAGCCTTCCCGTACTGACTGGCCTCGTCCTGAAGGCCATCTTCGACCGGGTCAGCCAGAGCCCCGCGCCGCTGGCCGACGCCGCCCTCGGTCTGGTCGCCGTCCTCGTCGCCGTGGAGGTGGTTCAGGCGCTGGTGTTCTACGGCGCCCTCCTGTTGTGGCCTGCGTGGTGGCACACGGTCTTCGCGCTGGTGCGCACCAACCTTCTCGGATCCATCCTCGAAGATCGGGTGCCGCCGTCCGTGCGACTGCCCGGTTCACCAGCGGAGGCGGTCGGCCGTTTCCGCGAAGACGTTTCCGACCTCGTCTGGTTCGTGGACATCTGGGTCGACGTCGCCGGCGGGATCTTCTTCACCGTCGTTGCCGTCGCCATCATGGCGAGGATCGATCCGTTGATCACGCTCGTCGTGGTTCTGCCAATGGTCGCCGTCGTGATCACGACCCGCCTCCTGAGCCGACGCATACGGACCTACCACGAGGTCTTCCGTCAGGCCGGAGCCACGGTCGCCTCTTTGGTCGCCGAGCTCTTCACCAACGTCCTCGCCGTCAAGGTCGGCGGCGCCGAAGGCATGGCCATGCAACGCCTCCGCACCGAGAACGGGCTGCGCCGGGAGAACGGGGTGAAGGCCGAGCTCCTCACCAATCTGATCCCGATGTGCAGCGAGATTGCCGTTGCGCTGTCGATCGGGATGGTGCTGATCCTGGCCGCCCCGGCCATCCGGAGCGGGGAATTCACCGTCGGTGACTTGACCCTCTTCACGACCTATGCGGCCGCCCTCACCGGCCTTCCGCGATGGACGGGTCGCATGCTCGGCAAACACCGTGAGGCGACGGTCGCCCTGGGACGCATGGTGCGCCTCCTGCCGCCGGGTGCCACATCCGACGACGTCGTGGCCTCCCGCATGGTGTCAGTGCGAACGCCGCCGCCACCGCTGGCACCGCCCGTACGCGTGGCCTCCGACGCCCTCTCGCGTCTCGATGTCCGAGGCCTCACGGCGCGGCACGGCTCGTCGGGTCGCGGGATCATCGATGTCGATCTCGTCGTCGAGGGTGGTCGGTTCACGGTGGTGACCGGCGCCATCGGGGCGGGCAAGACGACGCTCGTCCGGGCGTTGCTCGGACTCTTGCCCGTCGAGTCCGGGATCGTGCTGTGGAACGGGTCGGAGGTCGAGGACCCGGGATCGTTCTTCGTGCCCCCCAGGTCCGCCTACGCCGGCCAGGTTCCCCGGCTTTTCAGCGCGTCGCTGGAGGAGAACATCCGCCTGGGATGGCCGACTTCGGAGAAGGAGTTGGCGGCGGCACTGTCGCTGGCGGCCCTCGACCACGACGTGGCCGAGTTCGCTGATGGGCTGGCGACGATGGTCGGGCCACGCGGTGTCCGCCTGAGCGGCGGTCAACTGCAGCGGGCGACGGCTGCTCGCGCCTTGGTGCGCCGCCCCTCCCTGCTCGTGGTCGACGACTTGTCGAGCGCCCTTGACGTCGAGACCGAGCGCCGGCTGTGGCACCGGCTCGGCTCCTTCTCGGGCACGACCTGTCTTGTCGTCTCCCATCGGCGAGCGGCCCTGGAGCGGTCCGACCACGTCGTCGTCCTCGACCGCGGCCGCGTGGCCGCCGCCGGCGACCTCGGGCATCTCCTGCGGTCGGCGCCCGAGATGCGACGCCTTTGGCGGGACGAGCTCGTCGTCGAGGGCGAAGAAGCGATGTTGTAGGCCGCCATCACGGTCGGGCGACCGGGGCCGTTAGCACTCCGGCCTTGCGAGTGCCAGCGGGGCTGAGTATCGTTGGCACTCGCAAGGCCTGAGTGCTAACGGCACTCCGCAACAGGCCATCAGTCAGCACAACACCGCCAATGGAGGCGACTCAGATGAACCTGCAGCCCCTGGACGACCGCATCGTCGTGCGCCCGAACGAGTCCGAAGAGACGACCGCTTCCGGCCTCGTCATCCCCGACACCGCCAAGGAGAAGCCCCAGCAGGGCGAGGTTCTCGCCGCCGGGCCTGGCCGTCGCGCCGAGAACACCGGCGAGCTCATCCCGATCGACGTCAAGGTCGGCGACACCGTCGTGTACTCCAAGTACGGCGGCACCGAGATCACGATCGACGGCGAGGATCTCCTGATCCTGACGGGCCGCGACGTCCTCGCCAAGGTGAACAAGTGAGCAAGATCCTCAAGTTCGACGAGGCGGCCCGCCACGGCCTGGAGGCGGGCGTCAACAAGCTCGCCGACGCCGTCAAGGTCACCCTCGGCCCGAAGGGCCGCAACGTGGTCATCGAGAAGAAGTTCGGTGCCCCGACGATCACCAACGATGGCGTCACCATCGCCAAGGAGATCGAGCTCGAAGACCCGTTCGAGAACATGGGCGCCCAGCTGGTGAAGGAGGTCGCCACCAAGACGAACGACGTCGCCGGTGACGGCACCACCACCGCCACGGTGCTGGCCCAGGCGCTCGTCCGGGAAGGCCTGCGCAACGTCACCGCCGGTGCCAACCCGATGGCTCTCAAGAAGGGCATCGACAAGGCCGTCAAGGCCGCCGTCGCGTCCATCAAGAGCCAGTCGAAGGAAGTCGACGACCGCAGCGAGATCGCCCAGGTGGCCAGCATCTCGGCCGCCGATCCCGCCATCGGCGAGATCCTGGCCGACGCCATCGACAAGGTCGGCAAGGACGGCACGGTCACCGTCGAGGAGTCCAACACCTTCGGCATGGAGCTCGAGTTCGTCGAGGGCATGCAGTTCGACAAGGGCTACATCTCCGCCTACTTCGTCACCGA
>JBKJKM010000218.1:0-12999 GCA_046597375.1 Acidimicrobiales bacterium
CCCAAAGACGACCGACGCGCCTTGTCCAACAACCGGCCCTCCGCCCCCGGATCCGCCGCCGCCGCATCGGCGATCGGGGCCGCCTGCTCCGGCGACACGTCCCCCCGTCGCGCCGCCGCATCCAACTCCGGCAACGCCTCCAAACCCGCCGCCGTCGCCAACGCCTCCCGCGCCTTGGCCACACTCGAACCCGTCCGCCGAGCCAGGTCGTGCTCGGGGCTCCGAGCCCCGTTGCGACGCCACCCGCCGCCCTCGGCCGCCCGCTTCGCCGCCAACGCCTTCACCGTCGCCGCCATGTGCTCCACCGCCGTCGCGTCCCGCACCACCACCTCGGCATCCGAAGGCGACAACAACCCGGCCTCGAACGACGACGCCAACGCCGCCACCTCCGCCCGGATCTCCGCCAACGACAACCCCATGAAGCCAGTGAACCACTGGGGTGAGACATCAACTCCAGTCACACCAGCCACTGGGGGAACGTCCCTGGCTATCGCCGACCACTTCGAACTCCCGGTCGAGGCCGGCTTCTCCCGCCGAACCTTCACGTCGCGGAGCGCGGCGCTCCAACCCCAAAGGAACGTCGGCGACGATGTCCGCGATGTCTGAGCTCGGCCGGTTCAGTGACGATGAAGACCTCGGTGTTCTGGCAGATTCGGGCGGGCTGCGCACACGGAACCAGCGTCGAGCCCCGAACGGCTCGCCATCACCTTGCGTATCCCCGTCGTCGCCATCGCCGATCTCGCCTAGCCACGCTCACCGGGGGGAGCAGCTGACCTTCGCACAATCGCCTCGCTCGCCTCGTCGACGCATCCCGCCCATGGCCGAGGCCAGTCGACCAAACCCGCTCCCCGACGAATAGGTTCCACCGATGGCCCTCAACGACTACCTGACCAGCGAGGTCACCACCGACTTCGCCGACGGATTGTTGACTCGGCGGGAGGCGCTCCGTCGCCTTGTCCTGTTGGGCGTCGGGGTGACTTCGGCGGGCGCCCTGCTCGCGGCTTGCGCCGGCGATGGTGACAACAGCACCGCCGCCGACGACGACGAGCCCACCACATCCGAGGGGTCTGACGGCGCGACGTCGACGACAGCGCCGGGAAAACCGGTCGGGGCGGCTACGACCACCTTCGCCGGACCCAAGGGCGAGCTTCAAGCCGCGTTCGTCGAGGCCAAGGGCGAAGCCAAAGGCGCACTGTTACTCATCCACGAGAACCGCGGGCTCACCGACCACTTCGGCGAACTCGCCAAGCGGTTCGCCGGCCTCGGCTACACGAGCATGGCCATTGACCTCCTCTCCGACATGGGTGGCACCGGCGCCTTGGCCGATCCCGGCAGCGCCCCAGCCGGTCTGGCTGCCCGATCGATGGAGGACCTGCTCGCCGATCTGCGGGCCGGCATCGTCGAGCTCGGTCGCCGAGCCCCCGGCCGCACCATCGGCGCCATGGGGTTTTGTTTCGGGGGCGGGCTGGCGTGGCAGCTGGTGCAGGACGGCGAGCCGGCGTTGGCCGCCGTCGTCCCCTTCTACGGACCTGCGCCCGACCCGGCGAACTTCTCGAAGTCGAAGGCGGCCGTCCTGGGCGTGTATGCCGAGCTCGACAGTCGCGTCAATGCGTCGCGCGAGCGAGCGACGGCGGCGCTGCAGACCTCCGGGATCAAGTACGAGATCCGCACCTTCCCCGGCGTCGACCACGCCTTCTTCAACGACACGGGGCCCCGGTTCAACGCGCCGGCGGCGGCCGAAGCCCAGAAGACGGCCCTTGACTGGTTCGCCCGGCACCTGAAGTAGAGATCGAAGGCCTCCTGAACGCCCGGGCGCCTCCGGCAGGACTCGAACCTGCGACCTATTGCTTAGAAGGCAACCGCTCTATCCAGCTGAGCTACGGAGGCTTGGTCAGGGCCGGTGAGCTGCCCTGTTGGTTCTGGAGCGTACAAGCCGGCGTCGAGCACAACGCTAAGACAGCGGATGCTCGTACCGGCCACGGTGCCTCATCCGGGGCAAAGCATCAACATCTCGTTGCGAGGGGCGAGGTGGCCGTTCGACTCTGGCAGGCTGAAGGCATGGAGGAGACATGAACGTCTGGATCGACCCCGACCTTTGCACGGGTGACGGCATCTGCGAGGAGATCACCGGTGAAGTCTTCATGGCGAATCCGAACGGCAACGGGCTATGGATCGTGAAGGAAGAGGCCAAGCATTTCGGCCAGACCAAGATCTTCGACGGCTCGACGCCCGAAACGCCGGACGGCCTTCAGGGCCTCGCCCGGATTCCCGACGCCCTCCTCGACAGCGTCGTCGAGTCGGCTGAAGAGTGCCCCGGAGAGTGCATCTTCATCGAGGAATAGCGCCCAGGCCGCGTCCGATCGGGCCGCCGCCCGAGGAGAGACGTTTTGCAACTGGCTCAGGGGAACCGTGATGTCGATGTGCGCAACGACTCGATGGCCGCCACGTAGGCGTCCGGGCGCTCACCGGGAAGGAAGTGACCGGCGCCGGGAAGCACGCTGAAGGTGGCGCCAGCGATCGCGTCGGCGGTGCGTCGACCATGGTCGACGTTGAAGAAGGGGTCGCGATCGCCCCAGAGCACAGCGGTGGGAACGTCGAGTTGGGACAGAACCGCTTCGAGCGGCGTGTATACCTCGCGCAGGTTCCTGAGCGAGTGTTCGAAGATCGCGCGGATCGTGCGAGCCTGGCGGCCGTCGCCGACATAGGTGGAGTGGAGGAGCTTCGGGTCTGGTGTACCCGAACCCGTGCGGAGCATGAGCCTCAGCGACGGTCGAGAGAAGATTGCGCCTGCCGCCATCGGCCCGACCGTCGGCCAGAAGATCGACGACAGCGGGAACGGGATCGGCGTATCGGGAAACGCATTCGTCGAGGAGCACCAGACCCTCGAAGAGGCCAGGACGCTGCGAGTACATACACAGCGCGACCGGACCACCGAAGTCGTGGGTGACGACCGTGACCGCAGACAACTTCAGCTCATCGAGCATCGCGATGACCGCCGTGGCCTGACCGGCGATACCCAACTCCTCGATGTCGACGGTGGCCCGACTCTTTCCGAAGCCCAGAAGATCCGGCACCAGCACGGCGGCGTCCGGCGGGAGGAGATCGAGGACGGGCGCCCATGCCCGCGCGGATCCGGGAACGCCGTGGAGGAAGAGCACTGGCGCTCCTCGGCCGCCATGGAAGTAAGAGAGCCCGGACTCGCTTCTCGCTTGTGTCCCCGTTGTCATACTTGATTTTCTAAAGCACCACGCTTTAGTTTGTCAACCGTGCACTACTACGGGCAGTATTGCGGACTGGCGAGATCCCTGGACGTGATCGGCGACCGCTGGACGCTCCTCATCATTCGCGAGCTGATGGCCGGACGCTCTCGGTATCAAGAGATCCGCGCTGGCCTCCCGGGAATCGCCACCAACCTTCTCGCGGAACGCCTGCGACGGCTGGACTCAGATGGCCTTTTGCGTCGTGACGGCGTCGACTACGTCCTCACCCAGCGAGGCAAGGACCTCCGTCCGGTCGTACGCGAGCTCATCCGCTGGGCCGAGCCGCTGATGGTCGAAGGTCAGGTCGACGACCACTTCGACGGCACATGGCTCGTCGTTGCGCTCGACGCACTTCTCCAGCCGACCAAACAGGGCCGAGTTCAGATCCACACCGGCGGGACCACCGTCCATGTCCTCTCCGACGAAGAACACAACGTCACGGTCGGGATCGGTCCGGCGGTCGGGGCTGACGCAACCCTGGAGGCAGACGGCGAGGTCGTGTTGGGGATCGCCACGGGACACTTCGATCTCCTCGACGCCATGAAGCGCGGCGACGCAACGGTCGAAGGCGATGTGGAAACAGCCGCGGCCATCCTCAAAGGTGGCGGATCGTCGGTCTAGGCGCCCAACGCCGCCGAGAGGGTTCGCACGAGCTCGGCGACGAGATCTTCGCTCACGCTCGAACGTGCGGAGTCATGGGCGAGTAGCGCACCCAAGGTGCCGAACACGCACCAACGGATGCGCCATGCAATCACCGGAAAGGGCACATGCGACAACGCCGTCTCGAGATGGGGGCGAAACGCTTCCGCAACCGGAGCGAAGTGGGCCGCCACCGTCGCCTCGACGAATTCAGCCGGGTGGAGGTGGACGGCGCCGATCAATCGGGCACGCCCTGGCGAGCGCGCATGAAGCACCCGGGCGGCCTCGAGGTCGTGTCGGATCAAAGCGTCAACCACCGCGGGAAGCGATGCCTCGACGTTCGCTGTCGCTCGATGCAACCGCGCGCGGCGGTCATTGAGCGGCGCAAGCAGACGGGTTAGTACAGCTTCGGCGAGTCCTCATGAGCGGTGTCGTCAAACCGAGAGAACCCGCTGGGTGTCCCTCGGTTCCGCAAGGACAACCGCCCGGCCGCCAGAGGCAAACTGCTCGTCGTTGGACCGAAGCCCCCTTAGAAGTGGAGACCTGGATTGTTCGCCTGGTCGAGGCAGAACGAAGCTCCGGGAGCCGGTGCGGAGTTCCGGTCGTCGCTGAGGTGCGCTGGCTGGCCGCCGGCTGCGCCGCCTTCGTTCACGTAATGCAAGACGTGCTCGCCGTGGTTCTTCCACCCGCTGTCGAACATGTTCTCACAGGTCGGGCCACCTGCCGACGCCCCGGATGCTGACGCCACGAGCACGGCACCTGCAATGGCAAATGTTGCGATGAACCTCTTCATGGGATTCCCCTTGGTCGTTCGTTCTGGACTGCACGCAGCTGACCATGGGGCGGTCCAGGCCTGGTCCAGCGCCGACCGTGTCACGTGGCGCAATTCGCCGAGCGGGTTAGGCCGGCAGCCGATGGATGAACCCGGCAATGTGCTGGGCCATCTCATCGATGACGTCGGACACGCAGATGAGATCCACGTCGGAGTCCAGGCTGACGAACTCCGCGTGCGGGATCCCGTCCGCCACGAATCGGCCCCACTCGACTGGAGCCACGACGTCCCGCTCCGGATGTAAGACCAGCGCAGGTACGTCGATGGTGGCGAGCAAGTCGGTGACGTCCGTGTTGACCGCCGCCCAGAACGAGCGCATGGCTGCAGCAGGTGACGCGGACAGCTGCTGGTACCGGGCCCAGTAGTCGCGAACGTGTGGCTCCTTGGACCGGCTAGGGGCGTACGAGCTGATGGCCACTCCTGAGCCCCATCCCCTCTCGAGGTTCGCCGCGAAACTCTCCAACGTGTCCCGATCGTGTCCGATCTCATAGCCCGGACCGGCGACCGTTCGGGCCCCTCCACCGAAGACGATCAACCCGCGCACCCGGTCGCGATGCAGGGATGCAAGCCGGATCGCGGTAGGCGCCCCGCCAGAGACGCCGAGCACGACGACCTTCGTTGCGCCGACTGCGTCCAACACCGACAGCGCATCGTCGACCCACTTCATGGCGTCAACCGCATCCGGCCGGTCGGACAGACCCATCCCCCGTTTGTCGAAGGAGATGAGCCGGCTGATCGACGCGAGCTGTCGCACGAGACCGTCGGTAGGCGCGTTCCACCAAATGTCGAGATGCGTGACGAAGCCGGGAATGGCGAGAATGTCGATCGGACCGTCGCCCGCCACCTGGTACGCGACGCTCACGCCGTCACTCGATCTGGCGTAGCGGACCGGCGATCTCAGCACCGTTCCCGGCGTTCCGGCCGAAGGTGAAGTCGGGACGTCGAGCCGCGCGGGTGCAGCGAGCGAGTCATCCTGACGGAGGACCGCCTCTTCGATCCGCCTGAGCTCGCCGCCGGGTTCGAGGCCGAGCTCCTCGACAAGCAGTTTGCGAGCACGCTGGTAGGTCCGCAACGCATCCGCTTGGCGGCCACAGCGATACAACGCCACCATCAGGTAGCCCCACAGGCGCTCTCGGAAGGGATGGATGTCGACGAGGGCCTCGAGCTCACCGACCACGTCGGTGTGCCGGCCGGCTGCGAGGTTGGCGCTGAGGCGGGTCTCGAGGGCCGAGAGATACTCCTCCGTGAGACGGACCTTCTCTCCGGCGAGACCGCTGTGCGCCGCCACGCCACCGAACGGCTCACCCCGCCACAGGGCGACCGCCTGGCCGAGCGCGACGCTCGCCTGCGCCGGATCACCCGCGGTCATCGATGCCTCACCATCCCGGACGAGCGAGCGGAATCGGCTGACGTCGACGTCGTTGGGCGCAATGCGCAGCACGTAGCCGGGGGCCACGGTAGCGATCACGTCGGCTCCGAACACCTGTCGAAGATTCCAGATGTAGGTCTGCAGGGTCTTGCGCGCGGCGGACGGCGGGCTTTCACCCCAGAGCGCGGAGATCAGTGAGTCGACGGGTACGACGGCGTTGAGGTTGAGCGCCAGAGCGGCCAACAATGAGCGTTCCTTGGCGGCACCGATGACGACGCCAGCGGGAAGGTCGTCGACTTGGAACGGCCCCAGCAGGCTCACCCGCACGACCGCCACGCTACTCGCCGAGCACCGGCTTGAGCAGGGCTGGACCGGCGCGTGTTGCCATTCATGAGAGGAGCACACGCACCAAGCGGCAATCGAGCGGGCGGCCATCGCCAACGGGCTGCCCATCGACGCCGTCTCCGAAGTGAGGATCCTCGACCCCTACTTCTACACCGGCCATTCAGCGTGAGCGCGGGATAGCTACTCGGCCGCGCGGCAGCGAAGCGTTCGGGCGGGGGATATGCCGGAAATCGTCAGGCGCGACCAAGCTCGTGGAGGACCTCGCAAAAGGTTCGGAACCTTTCTTCGCCCACTTCGGCGGCGAAGGCCGCCTCCAACTCGGCGACGCGGGACTCGGTGACGGCCTTGACGCGTTGGCCCTTGGCGGTCGGATGCACGCGCACGGCCCGCCCGTCGTCGGGGTCGGGCCGCACTTCGACGAGCCCGCGCGCCTCGAGTTCACGGACGCGTTTGCCGATCGCCTGCTTGGTGATCCAGCTTCCTTCCGCGAGCGACGTCGGCCGCGTGCCGTCTCGGTCGATGAGTCCGAGGATCCGCCCTTCCGAGCCCCGGAGGATGCCCGTTCCGCGCATCCGGGTGTTCACCTCGCGTCCGAGCCTGCGCTGGAACCCCTCGAGTAGTACGAGAAGGTGGGAAGACTGGTAAACCATGTTGACAATCTAGTCAACCTTGATTACTACTGTCCACATGTCGACGATCGCTCACGCTCGCACGTGGCCCCGCACACCACTCGGCCACCGAGTGGCCAACATGACGACACGCAGCCTCGAGCGCGCCACTGGCACACTTCCCGACGGCACCGTTGCATCGGTCGTCGTGAAGGCCCTGCAGCCGGCTTCTGCTTCACCGATCTTCGGAATGATCCCTCCGCAATTCCATGCCGACGTCCTCCGCGAGCTGAACTGGCTCGACGAGCCTCGCGTCTACCGATCAGGCTTGACCGACACAATGCCTGGCGGGCTGCGTATGCCAATCGTCTACGCAATCGACGAGGAACCTGATCTCGTCACCCTGTGGCTCGAGGACGTCGAGGATGTCACGCCGTGGAACCCCGCCCGCTATCGCCGCTCCGCCGGTACGCTCGCTCGCCTCGGCGCCCGCTGGCCTGGCATCACCGCGATCGAGCAGCTGGGCATGGGTCACCGCTCGATCGCCGGGCTGTTCTTCGGCAAGGTCGTGAACAACGACCTGGCAATCCAGTCGGACGATGCGTTCTGGGCGAACCCGCTCGTAGCAAGCAACGTCGATGACCACCACCGAGCTGACCTCTTCAGGCTGGCCGAGCTGATGCCGGCGATGATCGCCTCGCTCGACGCGCTCCCCGCCGGCATGTGTCACGGCGACGCCGCTCCTGACAACCTGCGGGAGCCGGGCGACGGCGCTGGGCCGATCGTCGCCATCGACTGGTCATACGGCAACGTCGACGCGCTGGGCAGTGACCTCGGACAGCTGCTCGTCGGTCGCTTCGACGAGGGCCGAGAGCACCTCGACACCGACGTGATCGCCACGGCGATCCTCGACGGCTTCCTCGACGGGGTTGGCGACGCATCTGATGTCGAGTCGGTGGAGCGCGCGTTCGCCGCGCACTTGGCCATTCGGTCGGTCTTCGGCGCCCTTCTGCTCGACCGACCCGACCTCGACGAGTCCGACCAGAACGAGATCCTCGCTCAACGGACGAAGGTCGCCCGCTACGGCCTCGACATGGCACTGAGGTGCGCCACGACGCGGGCCTGATGTCCGCTCGACACCGCCGTGGTCCGGGGGGTCTACCGTGCTGCGTCGGAGGTCCATCTGATGGTGACACGATCGTTGGAGACCGACTACCTCATCGTGGGGGCCGGGGCGACGGGCATGGCCTTCGCCGACGCCCTGATCGATCACGCAGACGTGCACGTCACGCTTGTCGATCGTCGCCATGCGGCGGGCGGACATTGGCAGGAGGCATATCCGTTCGTCCAGTTGCATCAGGCGTCGGTGTTCTACGGCGTCGCCTCGACAGTGCTGGGGACCGGCGCCGTGCAGTCGCGTGGGCCGGAGGTCGGGCTCCAAGAGCGAGCCCGACAGTCGGAGATTCGGAGCTACTACGACGCCCTCCTGCACGGTCGCTTCCTCAGTTCAGGTCGAGTCACCTTCCTCGGAGGTAGCGAGTACCGGGCCGAGGGCTCATCGCATCTCGTGACGTCGCAGGTGTCTGGCGAGACGGCGCATGTCGAGGTGCGACGCCGGGTCGTCGATGCCACGTACCTGGCGCCGACGATTCCAGCGACCACGCCCCCGCCGTACGTAGTTGCCGACGATGTCGATGTCGTCGCCATCAACGAGCTCGCAAGGTTGACCGAGACTCCGAGCAATTTCGTCATCGTCGGTTCCGGCAAGACGGCCACGGACGGCATCGTGTGGCTGTTGTCCAACGGCGTGCCGCCGGATCGCATCGTCTGGGTTCGTCCGCGGGATCCGTGGATGCTCAATCGCGCCATGGTCCAGCCAGATCCGGTCGTGGCTCTCGGCCTCGCGGCCGCCACCATGGAGTCGGCCGCCGACGCCGAGTCGCTCGACGATCTCTTCCTACGCCTCGAAGACGCCGACGTTTTGTTTCGGGTCGACCGGGATGTCATGCCCACGATGGCCAAGACTCCGACTCTCAGCGCCTGGGAACTGGATCTCCTCCGCACCGTCGAGAACGTCGTGCGATTCGGACACATCAAGCACGTCACTCGCCGCGAGATCGTCCTCGGTGGCGGCTCGATTCCCCTTGCGCCAGGTTCGCTCATCGTGCACTGCGCCGCCTCCGGGCACCAATACCCGCCGATGGTTCCCATCTGGGGCTCCGACAAGGTCCGGCTCCAGACGATCCGGGCCGGCTTCCCCTGCTTCAACGCCGCTCTGGCCGGTTACGTGGAGGCAACCCGGGACGACGACCGAGAACGCAATCGATTGTGTCCGCCGAACACCCTCCCCGACAGCTCGTCCAGCTGGGCGCAGATGCAGGTGCGAGGAACCATCGCCACGCAGACCTACGGCGCTGAGCCGGACATCGCCGCCTGGGCGAACAGCTGTGCCCTGAACCCGGCGCGCATCGAGTCGTCACAACGCAACAACCCCGCCGTGCAAGCCGCCGCCGCACGTCTGGCCGACGTCGCCGAGCGCGGGCTCACTCGGATGGCCGAGCTCGCCCACGAGCCGCTCCCCAGCAACGCCCGGTCTCCGGCTTCGTGATCCCCGTCTACCGGTCGAGAAGGGCAGCGAGCTTCTTCGGCGCCAGGATCCGATAACTCTCGGTGATCAGCTCACCGATCTCGTCCCAATCGGTGTGCTCGTCGAGGATGACGCCGATGCGGTCCGGGCCCGACCTCGTTCCGAAGTAGGGATGCCCGATCGCCATGAGCACCTCGCGCTCGGTCGGGTCGGCCCGCACCACGATCATCGGCACCGGCCTTCCTGCCGCATCGTCGGGGGCCAGCAGGTGGGCGAAGATGTTCCGGCGGATCTGGAAGGCGTGCGCGAAGGGATCGCTCCGCAGCGTCGACTCAGGGAGCGTAAGGCACCGAAGGCGCACCCGCTCGAAGAGCTCGTCGGCCATCGGTGGCGCGTCCACCGCCGCAGTCTTGCGCGAGGGAAATTCGCCGGGCAACCCTTGGCCGTCTACCAGTCGCGTGGCCCGTCAGGCTGAAGCGAGGTTGCGAGCGAAGAGGGCATGGAGCCGCTCCCAGTGCCGCTCGGCTGCCGCCTTGTCGTAGACGGGACCTCGGGTCGGGAAGGCGAACCCGTGGTGCGTGCCGGGGTACCACTCGACGCGTGCGTTCGCTCCGACAGCGGCGAGATGCGCCTCGAGGCTGTCAACCATCTCCTTGGGTGCGTACTCGTCGTGCTCGGCGCAGGCGAAGTAGAGCTCGGCCGTGGCTTCCTTCGCCCGTTCCGCCGGCGAGCCTGGCCCGAAGAGGCGCACGCCATAGAGCGATGCCGCCGCCTTGATCCGTTCTGGAAACCGGCAGGCCATGGCAAAGGCGAATGGTCCGCTCATGCAGTAGCCCATGCAACCGATTCGGGCGGCGTCCGCCGCGGGGTCAGCATCGACAAAAGTGAACAGCGCCTCGGTGTCGCGAGCGACCATGCCGTCGCTCAGGGACGTCATCAGCTCGAACATCCGCTCGCGGGTGTGCGTCGGGTCGCCCGAGAAGATGTCGAACTCTCGTAGAGCCCGGTAGTACAGGTTCGGCAGGATGACGTAGTAGCCGGCGGTGGCCAGGCGGCGAGCCATGTCGTGGAGCTCCTCCCGTTTCCCCGGTGCATCCATGTAGAAGAACACCACGGGGTGTGGTCCACCTTCTTCGGGGTGCGTGACGAAGGTGTTCATCGAACCATCTGCCGTCTCGATGTCCACGTCGCGATCGATCACGGAGATCTCCCTCAGACGCCGAGGAGGTCGGCCACGAAGTCGAAGGCGCCACCGACGGTCGCCACCTGCTCGGGCTCGGGATCCGGGATATCGATGGCGAATGCCTCCTCGAGGGCGATGGTGATCTCGGCGAAGGCGAGGCTGTCGACGTCGAGGTCGTCCTGGAAGATCGACTCGCGCTTGATGGCGTCGGCCTCGAGGTCGAGCACCTCGGCCAGCGTCTCCTGGAAGGTGCGGAAGGCTTCGTCACGGTTCACGGCGGTGCATCCTTCGTGGTCGGGTAGCGCTTAAACAACAGGGTGCCGTTGTGGCCGCCGAACCCGAAGCTGTTGGAGAGCACGGCGTCGACTCGAGCGGAACGGGCCACGTTGGGCACGTAGTCGAGATCACATGCGGGATCGGGGTCGTCGTAGTTGATGGTCGGAGGCAGCGTGTCGGTCTGCAGCACCTGGACGCAGGCGATCGCCTCCAACGCCCCGGCGGCGCCGAGCAGGTGGCCGGTCATCGACTTGGTCGACGAGACGGGCACCGACGAACCGAACACGGCCTTCACGGCCATCGTCTCGATGCGGTCGTTGGGTGGGGTGGACGTGCCGTGGGCGTTGATGTAGCCGACCTCGGACGGCGCCATGCCGGCCTGGTCGAGGGCCATCTGCATGCAGCGGATGGCGCCGTTGCCTTCGGGATGCGGGGCCGTGATGTGGAACGCATCGGACGTGAGTCCGTAGCCCACGAGCTCGGCCAGGATCGTGGCGCCGCGAGCGAGGGCTAGTCGAGCGACTCGAGCACGAGTGTCGCCGCCCCCTCACCGGCGACGAACCCGTCGCGACCGGCGTCGAACGGTCGCGACGCGTGCTCGGGGTCGTCGTTGCGCTCGGACAACGCCTTCATGGCGGCGAATCCGGCCATCGAGATCGGGTTGATCGCCGCTTCGGACCCGCCGGCGATCATCACGTCAGCCCGCCCGAGGCGAATCATGTCGGCGGCGTCGCCGATGGCGTGGGCCGAGGCGGCACAGGCGGTGACCGTGCAGGTGTTCGGACCGAGCAGCCCCCACTCCATGGCGATCTCGCCCGCGGCCATGTTGGGAATCATCATCGGGCACATGTAGGGACTGACCCTGCTCGGTCCGCGCAGGGCCATCTGCAGGATCTCCTTCTCCAGCGTGGTGATTCCGCCGATGCCACTTCCGTACACGACGCCCACCCGATTCGGGTCGAGCGTCACGTCGACACCCGACGACTCGATCGCCTCGCGCGTCGCAACGACGGCCAACTGGACGAACCGATCGAGGTGGCGGGCCCGCCGCTTGCCGAAGATGGCGTCACCGTCGAAGTCCTTCACCTCAGCGGCGATGCGGACGGACAGCTCCTTGGGATCGAAGGCCTGGAGCGGACCGGCGCCACCACGACCGTTGACGAGGCTGTCCCACGTTGCCGCCACACCGGTGCCGACGGGCGTCACCGCACCCATCCCGGTCACGACGACTCGGGGCAGCCCGTCGATCACGAGCCGGCGTTCCCCGCCGCCATGGCGTCGGGTGCAGCCGTCGGCACCTCGCACCCCATGCCTTCGGGGTCGAGGATGCACTGCATCGTCAGCTCGAAGACCTGGCCGACCGTCTCGATCTGGTCGTTGTCGACATCGGGCAGGCAGATGGTGAAGGCGTCACAGACCACCAGGGCGATCTCGGTGAGGGCGAGGCTGTCGACCTCCATCGACTCCCACGTCCGGCCGAGATCGATCTCTTCGGGCGTCGTGCCAAGGAGTTCGGCCACGATGTCGCGGAAGGTTGCGAGGGCCTGCGCTCGGTCCATCAGTCGACCCTACCGTGGCCTCGGATGAAGCAGGATTCGTCCATGCCGACGCATCCCCGCCCCGACGAGCTGCTCCCCCACCGCCCGCCGTTCCTCTTCGTGGACGAGATCGTCGATCTCGAGCCGGGACGCACCGCCACGGGCCGCTGGCACCTCACCGGCGACGAGGCCTTCTTCGCCGGACACTTCCCCGGGCGCCCGACCCTTCCGGGCGTGCTGATGG
Source organism: Acidimicrobiales bacterium (assembly GCA_046597375.1). Taxonomy (GTDB): domain Bacteria; phylum Actinomycetota; class Acidimicrobiia; order Acidimicrobiales; family CADCTF01; genus DATLED01. Next base: position 12,882 of record JBKJKM010000218.1, read on the forward strand.
GCGATGCCCCCGAGCTGGGCGATGGCCTCGACCATCAGCACGCCCGGAAGGGTCGGGCGCCCGGGGAAGTGTCCGGCGAAGAAGGCCTCGTCGCCGGTGAGGTGCCAGCGGCCCGTGG
>JBKJKM010000103.1:0-2515 GCA_046597375.1 Acidimicrobiales bacterium
GAACCACGAGATGTACAGGATCTCGACCGAATTGCGCAGCGTGATCGAAAAGTCGGTCGCGGCCAGGAGCCGCTTCCAGCGATAGCCACGCAACGGGAAGCCGAGGTAGAACACGAAGAACGCAAGGAGGGCCAGGAGCGGGTTTGCCTTGAGGATCAGGCTCGGGACCTCAGCCAGGCGAGCCGCGTTGAGGTACAGGAAGAAGCCGATGATCCCGAGTGGCACAGCGATCGACAGGATCGTGCGCGGCTGACGCAGACGCTGACCGAGCGACGGCGGCACGCCATCGGCTGATTCGGCAGGCACGCCCGGCGCCGCAGGCCCGACAGGTACGGCAGGCACGCCCGGCCCGCCCGGGGCGGTCGGCGGACGGGTCGTGGTCTCGAATGCGGGTGTGGCCTCCATCGCATCGGACCCTAGCGGTTCGTCGGTCGGTTCGACCATCGAACGATGGTCCTGCCGATCCGTCATGCCGGATCCGACGGCTGCACCCGACCGTTGCCGCGCAGCCGGTTGATGCCCTTGGCCAGTGGCGTCCACAGGCGGACCACGAAACTCGCCCGGCCGGGAACGATCTCGAGGCTCGACAGGGCCGCAAGTAGCCCGGCAGGCGTCGATGGATCGCCATCGAGCGCGGTGTAGGCGACCCCGATCTCGACGATCGAATGCGCGTCGGATACCGCAACGCCCGGCAACCCCTGCTCAAGCGCGAACGTGGCGGCATCCTCGTTGCCGTGCCCGACAACGCGGGCGTTGTGGACCTCGACCCAGTCGACCAGCGGGGCCAGGCTGGCCATCGTCGCATCGCGCAGGAGCGACCCGCGCATCCGATCGAACGGGTGCGGGATGCCGACCAAGCCACCCTGCTCGCGGGCCGCCTCGATCGTCGCGCGCGCCGACAACCCGGGCGGGATGGCGCGCTCGAGGAACAGGCAGATGAGGTCGCCGTCGAGCGTCTTGACCTCCTCGCCGACGATGATCGTCAGCCCCGCCGGCGCCAGATCACGCGCCTCCTGCGCGACATCGATCCGATCGTGGTCCGTGATCGCGAGGTGCGTCAGCCCACGCTCACGCGCCGCCTTGACCATCTCGGACGGCACGGACAGCGAATCGAAACTCCCCCGACTATGGCAATGCAGATCGACGAACGAGCGCATCACCGGCACCGACTCAAAACGGGTCTGGTGCTTGTGCCAGGGGCTGGCTGCACGACGGTGGGCAGGTTCGCCCGGTGACAGGACCCGCCAACCGCGTCATCAGATCTGCTGGACCAGTGACTTCTTGAAGAAGTCGAAATGCTCGAGCGCCAGACCCGTGCCCAGCGCCACGCAGTTCAACGGGTTCTCCGCCACGTGGCACGGGACACCGGTCACCTGGGTCAGCAGCTTGTCGACGTTGCGTAGGAGCGCGCCGCCGCCGGACATGACCATGCCCTTGTCGATGATGTCCGAGGACAGCTCCGGCGGGGTCTGCTCCAGGACGGACCGGACCGCGGCGACCAGCTGCTGGAGCGGGGCTTCGATCGCCTCCATGACTTCGCTGCTGGTGATCGGGATCGTGCGCGGCAGACCTGCGATCAGGTCGCGTCCGCGAACCTCCATCGTCAGTTCCCGTTCGAGCGGGAGCGCCGCCCCGATCTCGATCTTCACTTCCTCGGCCGTCCGCTCGCCGACCATCAGGTTGTACTTCTTGCGGATGTAGGTGGCGATCGCCTCATCGAAGCGGTTGCCGCCGACGCGCAGGCTGTGCGACACGACGATCCCGCCGAGCGCGATGACCGCGATCTCGCTCGTCCCGCCGCCGATGTCGATGATCATGTTCCCGGACGGCCCGCTGATCGGCACGTTGGCGCCGATCGCGGCGGCCAGCGGCTCCTCGATCAGGTAGGCCTCCTTGGCCCCGGCCTTGAGTGCGGCGTCGCGCACGGCCCGCTTCTCAACGCTGGTCACGCCGGCCGGCACCGAGATCATCACTTCCGGCTTCCCGAACGCGAAGGTCCCCTTGCGGACCTTGCCGATGAAGTGGCTGAGCATCGCCTCAGTGATGACGTAGTCGGCGATCACCCCATCCTTCATCGGGCGGATGGCGTGGATGTTGCCGGGCGTCCGACCGATCATCTCGCGCGCCGCTTCCCCGACCGCCACGATCCGGTTGTCGTCCGAGACGGCCACCACGCTGGGCTCCGTGATCACGATGCCCTTGCCCTTGACATAGACGAGAACGTTGGCGGTCCCGAGGTCGATCCCGATCTTCATGAGGTGCTGACTGCTGTCCCTTCTGCGCTGCGAGAGATGGCGGCTCCGATATCGAGGAACTTGCCCTCGATGTTCTCATAGCCCCGATGAACATGGTGTGCGCCGTGGATCGTGGTCGTACCCTCGGCGGCCAGGGCAGCCAGGATCAGCGAGGCACCCGCCCGCAGGTCACCGATCTCGACCTCGGCGCCGACCAGGCTGGCCGGGCCATCGATCGTCGCGTGGTGGGGATCCTGCAGGTCCGCCCGGGCACCCATCTT
>JBKJKM010000004.1:0-11875 GCA_046597375.1 Acidimicrobiales bacterium
CTGGGCCGAGCGGCCCCCCTGGGCTGTCAGGTCGTGGTCGTGCACCCCGGCCAGGACCTCTCGACGGCGCTGTACCAAGACATCGGCGCCGGGAACCGCATCTGATGGCGACCACCATCGATCCGGATCTCGACGACGTTCGGACGACGGACGTTCCTCCGGCGTCCGCAGCCCCGGTCGACGCCGGCGGGCCGCCCGAGGACGGACTCCTCGAGCCTGACGAGCCGGACTCGTCGTCGCTTCGCGTCGCCATCGCCATCGCCTTCCCGGTGCTGGCGGCCGCCATCATGGTCGGCGGTGTCTTCAGTGGCATCGGCGGCCGGGTGTACGCCGTAGCGGCCGGTCTCCTCGGTGTCGCCTTCGCCGTCGGCCTCCGGCGGATTCGCAAGCCGCTCGTTCTCAACCTGTTGATGGTCGTCGGTCTCTTCGCCATCGGCGTGGTGATGGTGCTGCCGTCGGGCGTCGGCAACCTGGGAAGTCTCCGGAGCGCCGTGGCCGATGCGGCCGCGTCGGGCAACATCCTTCGACCGCCCGTTCCCTTGACCCCGGGTTGGCAAGCGATCACCGGTTGGCTCATGGGCATCGTCGGTTTCGGTGCCGCCTGGGTCGCCATTGTCATTCGCCGACCCTCGCTGGCTCTACTGCTCCCGCTCCCGGTCGCCGGCTTCGCCGGCATCAGCGTCCCCGACAGCGCCCAGGTCGCCAGCGGTCTCGCCGTGCTCGTGCTGTTCGCCGTCGGCCTGGGGCTGCTGGCCAGCTCGCAGGCCACCGGCGAGGGCGATGAGCGGCCGCCCTTGTCGTACGAGATCCGCAAGGCCGTGCGGTCGATCCCGCTCATCGCCCTCATCGTCGCCGGCCTCTTCGGGCTGTCCAAGGCCGACTTCCTCTTCCCCGACCCGGCCATCGACCCCACCCAGGAACCGCAGAAGCCCAAGACGGTGCCCCTGTCCGAGGTCGAGGATCGCCCGTTGTTCGATGTGGAGTCCACCATCTCCGGGCCCTGGCGGATCGGCAGCCTCGACGTCTACGACGGCAAGGATTGGCGGCTTCCCCCGTTCGCCGAGAACCTGGTCGCCGACGTGCCCCGCAGCGGTCGGGTCGACCCCGATCTCGAGCCGGGGGTGAAAGCCCGTTTCACCATCTCCGGCCTCGGCGGAGCCGTCCTCCCGGCCCTCCCCAACAGCGTCGGCATCGTGGCCGAAGGCCCGAAGCTCGCCTACGACAGCCGCAACGGCAACATTCGGGTCGCCGCCGGCCAGGTGCAGGCGGGCCTGTCGTACACCGTGACGGCGGCCGCCGTCCCGTCCGTCGACGACCTGCGCCAGATCCAGTCGCCCCTCCCGACGCCCATCCGACCCTTCTCCAAGATCCCGATCGATCCGCCTCCGGCGGCCCAGGCATTGATCGACGAGGCCAACGCCACGTTCGAAAACCAGTGGGACAAGTTCGACTTCCTGCGCACCCACATTCTCGACAACGTCGTCTCGACCGGACCCGGTGCTCCGAAGAGCATCGACGCCGAGATCGTGCAGGACATGCTGGCCGGCTCCAAAGAAGCCACACCGTTCGAGATCGTCGCCGCCCAGGCGATGATGGCCCGCTGGATCGGGGTGCCCTCGCGCATCGGTTACGGCTTCGACGGCGGCGAGTTGATCGAGAACAAGCTCCAGGTGCGCCCGAAGAATGGTGCCACCTTCGTCGAGGTCTACTTCCCGCAGTTCAAGTGGCTGCCGGTGATCGGCGTGCCCAAGAAGGCGAAGCCGACCGTCGGCGGGGAGGCAGGCGAGCAGCAGTTCGACGCCAGCATCCTGCCCAGTGACGAGGTGACGGTGCAGCTGTTCCTCCCCGTCGTCGTGCCACCGGGAAGCGTCGCCGGTGAGCAACTGAAGCGCGTCCTCCTGATCGCCCTGCCGCTCCTCCTCTTGCTGGTGTTGCTGTACACGCTCTATCCGGCGCTGAAGAAGAGCTTCGTTCGCGCCCGGAGGAGGAGCGCAGCTGCCGCATCCGGCACGCGTGCCCGGGTGGCACTGTCGTATGCGGAGTGGCGTGACTACGCCGCCGACTTCGGATTCGCCTACGCGACCGACACGCCGCTCATGTTCCTCGATCGCTTCATCGAGGACCCGGAGCACACGGAATTCGCATGGTTGGTCACCCGCGTGCTCTGGGGCGACCTGCAGCACGACGCCGATCCGCAACTGGCCACCACGGCCGAGGAGCTGTCGCGCGCGTTGCGGCGCCGGCTTGCCCAGGCCCAACCGAGCACCGTTCGCGCCGTGGCTGCCGTTTCCCGTGCCTCACTTCGACGGCCGTACGCGCCGGAGACCGACCTCACCCGCCGATCGGAGACCAACCGTGTCAAAGCGGCGTAGCCCCTCCCGCAAGGTCCTTGCCGTCCTCGCTCTCTTCCCGCTCGGTGCCTGCGTGACGCCCAAGGATCCGGGCGTCGGCATCACCAACTTGCAGGCCGATCTCGTCTTCGGTGTCGCTCCGCCCGTCGATGCGGTGGCGCCGGCGGCGCTGTCGCCAGACCTCCCGACGGCCGAGCAGGCCATCTCCGACCTCGACCTCCCGGCGTCGACCTTCGACGGCCGCGACTCCGCCCCGGCCCGGACGCCGGAAAACGCCGAGGCGACGTTCACGACGTCTCCCCCAACGACCTCGCGGCCCCGTCCGACGGCCTCGGTGGCGCCCAAGAAGGAGTGCCCGGAAGCCGCGCTCAACGCATTCCCTGACCGGACCGCTCTCGAGAACCTGCCCGACAAGGTGTTGCCCCTCATGGGGGAGTACCGCTTCAAGAAGCGCGGACAGATCACCCGCTCCGACCTTCCCTTCGCCATCCCCGTCGATGGGTTCGAGCGGCGTCTCTTCCGCAACCTCAAGGTGGCGGCCCAGACGAGTGGCCTCGTGAAGTCGAACACGAACCCTGACGGCTACGGAGCCAAGTTCACCTACGAGGTCGTGCAGCCGCAGATCGATGGCAGCGGCACGGTCATCACGACGTACCAGGTGTTCACCAACGGCCGAGGCGGCGAGTTGTCGGTCACCAACCCGACGGGCAACAACGTCGCCTATCGCGAGCCCGAAGCCGGCCTGACCATCAAGCGGATCGAGCGGCGCGACAAGGATGGCGCCCTCGATGGCGCCTTCGCGCCGCCCCAGGGCCTGCTGGTGATGCCCCTCGGCGTGCGGCCGGGAGAGTCGTTCCAATCGGCGGCCGTCGACCCCACCACGGGCCAGAGCTACCAACTGACCGGACAGATCATCGAGCCCGGCCGGGTCGATGCCTGCGGCGCCATCACCGAGGGTTGGCGGGTCGAAACCACCATCGCTTCGAGCGGGCCGCAGAGCGGCACGGCGGCCTACAACTTCATCGTGTCGACCAATCTCGGCGGCATCATCATCAGCGAGGACACCGAGTCGACGACGCCGGAGGGCACGTTCAAGTTGACCTACAGCATCGGCCAACTCGTGCCCGACGAGCCGAGGGCCTGATGGCTCCCGTCCGTCTCCCCACCAACGCCCTGGCCAGGAATCTGCTTCTCGGCGGAGCCATCGCCGTCGCCGGCCTCGTCGTGACCCAGCTCGTGCTGCCGGGCCAGAGCGGCGGCGGTCGGGGAACTCCCGCGGCCACGCTCTTCACGGGACTCGTCTACGGCATGGTGAACGCGCTGACGGCCACCGGGATCATCCTCATTTACCGGACGACCCGAGTCATCAACTTCGCGCAAACGGCGATCGGGGCCGCCGGAGCCGAACTCGTGTTCCAGTTCCTGATCCTGACGAGGTTCCCGTTCCTGCCGGCGTTGGCGTTGGGTCTCCTCCTCGCGGCTTTCACCGGTTTCGTGTTCGAGCTCGTGTTGCGACGGTTCTTCAGTGCGCCACGGCTCGTGCTCACGACGGCCACCATCGCCGGGGCTGGCGCCACCGTCATCCTGCGCGATGCCATCAACAAGCTTCCCTTCTTCCCGGAGTTCCGGACGACCGAGCAGATCTTCGGCACCCAGCTGCGGGATCGCCTGCCCTTCCCGGGCTTCAACTTCACCGTCGGCGGCTCGAGCCTCCCGTTCGGCATGGCCGAGGTGATGGCCATCCAGCTGTCGATTCTGGCCATCGCCGTCGTCGTGCTGTTCTTCCGCTACACCCGGGCCGGTGTGGCCGTGCGGGCGCTGGCCGAGAACGCCGAGCGGGCCAGTCTCCTCGGCATCAGCACCGGCAACCTGTCGGCCATCGTTTGGACGTTCGCCGGTCTGCTCTCCGGTCTCAGCGTGTTCCTGACCGGTGCCCTCGACTCGCCGGCATCGGCCGGCGGGGTGGCGCCCGGCGTGCTCCTTCCCGCCCTGGCCGCCGCCACCCTCGGGCGCTTCCAGAGCCTGCCTCGCACCATCGCCGCCGCCATCGGCATCTCCATCATCAGCCGATCGATCGTCTTCAGCTTCCGCGACGATCGCCCTCTGGTGAACGTGGTCCTCTTCCTGGTGGTCGCCATCGGGCTCCTGTTGCAGCGCAAGACCTTCGGTCGGAGCGAGAGCGGCGGCGGGGTGGCGTGGAAGGCGGTCGACGAACAGCGTCCGATCCCGAAGGAGCTCGAGGGAATCTCGAGCATCCGGATAACCAAGCTCGTGCTCACCGTCGTGGCGCTGATCCTGGTCGTCGTCTACCCCTTCCTCGTTTCCACCGGGCCGATCAACCTCGGCGGCGTCGTGGCCCTCAGCACGATCCTCGCCCTTTCGATGGTCGTACTCACCGGCTGGGCGGGTCAGGTGAGCCTTGGCCAGTGGGGCTTCGCCTCTGTCGGTGCCGTGGTCGGCGGGGCCTTGATCGAACGGGTCGGGATCCCGTTCTTCATCTCTATTCCGCTCGCTACCGCTGTGAGCGCCGGGTTCGCCGTGCTGGTGGGCATCCCCGCTCTACGGATCAAGGGCCTGTTCCTGGCCGTGACGACATTCATGTTCGCCTACGCCATCAACGGGGTGCTCTTCAACCGCCGGTACTTCGGATGGCTCCTTCCGTCGGAAGTCGAGCGCCCGCAGCTCTTGCTCCTCGACTTCGAAGATGAGCGCACGATGTACTTCTTCTGCGTCGGTGCCCTCGCCCTCGTGCTCGTCGTCATGCGCAACCTGCGGCGCAGCCGCTTCGGTCGCACGATCATCGCCATCCGCGAGAACGAGCCCAACGTGCAGTCGTTCGGGGTCGGGCTGATCAAGACGAAGCTCCTCGCCTTCGCCGTGTCGGGGGGCATGGCCGGCTTCGCCGGCGCGATCTATGGCATCCAGCAGCGGGGCTTGTCGCCCGAGTCGTTCCAAGCCTCGAAGAGTCTCGACCTGTTCCTGCTCGTCATCGTCGGCGGCGTCAGCTCCGTCGGCGGGGCGCTGCTCGGCTCTGGTGTGTTCAGCGTGACCGACTACTTCTTCCCGACGAACGTCATCGTGCAGTTCTTCAAGCCGTTTCTGGTGTTCCTGATCCTCTTTGCCTCGCCCGGTGGGTTGATCGCCATCGTCACCTCGGTGCGCGACGCCGGGCTTCGGATCGTGGCCCAGCGTCGCCAGATCGTCGTGCCCAGCCTCTTCGCCGACTTCGACCCCGATGCCCTGGCCCGTCGCCTCATCCCGCTGGCCGAGGCATCGCTCGATTCCGGGTTGAACGCGCTCCCGCCAGATGCCCGCTTCGCCCAGGCTTCCGAGCTGTACGCCGGGCGCGGCCAACGGTTCATGGAGGCGCTCGAGGCACCCAAGGTCAATCGGGAGACGGCGGCCATCGGTGCCGCCGCCGCCCGCGCCGATGAAGACGAGGCCGTTGCGGCCGAGGCCGTGAGGGTGGGTTCATGACGACATCGATGAAGGCGCTGCCGCCGGGCGAGCCCGAGAGGGACGATCCGCTCGAGCCGCTCCACGAGGCGCACGAGCGTGCCGCGGAGGCGGTCCATGACGAACCGGCTCCGGTCCGCAAGGGCGTGCGCGCCAACGTCGCCGGCGTCTTCCGCGATGCCAAGAACTGGCGCGACCTTCGCCGCACCCCGTATGGCCTGCGGCCGGTGTTCGTGCTCGCCGGGGCCGAGTTCTTCATCGGGCTGAACGGGGCCGTGCTCGGACTGGCGGCGCCCGACATCATCCAGGACCTCGACATCAGCCTGGAAACCATCTTCCGCTTCTCGGGGTTCGTCGGCTTCTTGTCGATCTTCGGCGTGCTGGGCATCGCCTACTACGCCGACCGCCGGAAGCGCGTCCCGATGTTCGGCATCGGCGTGATCCTCGGTGGCATCATCGGAGCGGGGCAGTCGCGGGCTCGTTCGGCCCTGTCGCTCGGTGTGCCGAGCACGGGGCAGGACGTCGCCCTCACGGTCGCCGGGGTGCCGACGGTGTCGCTCCTCGCCGACTACTACCCGCCGGAGACTCGAGGCAAGGTTTTCGCCCTGCTCGGGCTGTTCGCCACCGCCGGCTCGGTGTTGGTGCCCCTCGGCGTGTCACAGCTCATCGGCGAATTCGGATGGCGGGCCACCTACCTCGCCCTGTCGATCCCGGTGGTTCTCGTCGGCATCTACGCCCTGCTCCGGCTTCGTGAGCCGGTGCGGGGGTACTTCGAGCGCAAGACGCTCGGTGCTACCGAGGACGAGGCGATCGTCGTCGACGAGCCGCCGTCGTTCGGCGAGGCGGCACGGACGGTCTTCGGTATCAGGACGCAGCGGCGCCTGTTCATGGCGAACATCTTCGACTCGGCCGGCCTCCGCATCTACGGGCTCGCCTCGATCGCCTTCTTCTTCCAGGAGTACGGACTCGACGTCGAGGAGCGCGGTCTCCTGGCGTTCGGTTTCGGCCTCGCGGCGCTTCCCGGCGCCTACATCGGCGGCGGTCTCACCGACGCCCTCAACCAGCGGCGACCGTCCCAGGTGCTCACGGTCTTCGGCATCTTCAGCCTGATCAGCGCCTTCGGCACCCTCGTGCTCCCGACCGCTGCCCCCCTTTGGGTCATTTTCATTTCCAGCGCGGTGATCTCGTTCGGCGGCGCACTGATCGGGCCCGCCTCCAGCGCCCTCTTCGTCAACATCACCCCCTCCAACGTTCGCACCATCGGCTCCGCCGTCCGCAATCTTTCGGGCCTTCCCGGCACGCTGTTCGCCTTGCCGCTGGCCGGCATCATCATCAGCCGGTACGGCCTCCGCTCGGGCCTCTTGATCCCGTTCCCGCTCTTCGTCATCGCCGCCCTCATCAAATTGTCGGCGGCCGGGCTCTATGAGTTCGACGTTCGATCGGCCTTCGCATCCACCCTGGCTCGCAACGAGTGGACGAAGGCCAAGGCCGAGGGACGAGGGAAGCTGCTCGTCTGTCGTGACGTCGAGGTGGCCTACAGCGGCGTGCAGGTGCTCTTCGGTGTCGACTTCGACGTCGAGGAGGGACAGATCATCGCCCTGCTCGGCACCAACGGCGCGGGCAAGTCCACATTGCTCCGCGCCATCTCGGGAACGACGGCGGCATCGGGCGGAGCCATCGTCTTCGACGGTCGTGACATCTCGTTCATGCCCCCGCATGAGACCGCCCGTCGGGGCATCGTGTTCATGCCCGGTGGTCGAGGCGTCTTCCCTGGGCTGAGCGTGCGGGAGAATCTGCTCCTCGGCAACTGGATGAACGACGACGAAGCCGACGTGGCCGAACGCCTCGTGCAGGTCTTCGAGATCTTCCCCGCCCTCGCCGGTCGGGCCGACAGTCTCGCCGGCACCCTTTCCGGCGGCGAGCAGCAACAGCTCTCCCTTGCCCAGGCCTTCCTTTGCAAGCCCCGCTTGTTGATGATCGACGAGTTGTCTCTCGGATTGTCGCCGGCCGTCGTGGGCGAACTGATCGAGGTCGTGCGCCGCATTCACGCCACCGGCGTCACCATCATCGTGGTGGAGCAGTCGGTCAACGTCGCCCTCACCCTGGCCGAGAAAGCGATCTTCATGGAGAAGGGCGAGGTCAAGTTCTTCGGCCCCACGGCCGAACTCCTCGCCCGGCCCGACATCCTTCGCGCCGTCTACGTGAAGGGCACGGGCGCCTTGACGGAAGGCGCGCCGGCGAGTGCCCAGCGCTCCGAGCGCCAGCAGCGCCAGCTCGAGCTCAACGAGACCCAGGCCGTCCTCGAAGTGGCCCACATCACCAAGCGCTTCGGCGGTATCACCGCCCTCGACGACGTCGGCCTGTCCCTTCGCGACGGCGAGGTCCTCGGCCTCATCGGGCCCAACGGTTCCGGCAAGACGACCCTCTTCGAGATCATCTCCGGTTTCCAGACCCCCGACGATGGCACGGTCACGTACGAGGGCGTCGACATCACGAACCTCTCGCCGGAGGAGCGGGCGCGGCGCAGGCTCGTCAGGCGCTTCCAGGACGCTCGACTGTTCCCGGCGCTGACCGTCTTCGAGACATTGCTCGTGTCGCTCGAGCAGAAGGTCGAAGTCAAGGGCACGGTGTTCAACGCCATGGGGCTTCCAAGGGCCCGGAAGTCCGAGCGGCGTGTGCGCGTGCGGGCCGAACGGCTGATCGACCTGCTCGAGCTCGGGTCGTACCGCGACAAGTTCGTGCGCGAGCTGTCGACGGGTCTACGCCGCGTCGTCGACCTGGCCTGCGTACTCGCCACCGAGCCGAAGGTGCTTCTCCTCGACGAACCATCGTCCGGCATCGCCCAGGCCGAGGCCGAGGGCTTGGCGCCCTTGCTCCGTCGCGTTCGATTCGAGACGGGCTGCAGCATCCTCATCGTTGAACACGACATGCCCCTCATCTCCGCCGTGGCCGACGAGCTCGTCGCCCTCGAGCGAGGCCGGGTGCTGCTCCGAGGCACGCCCGAGGCAGTGCTGAACGACGAGCAGGTCATCGAGTCGTACCTCGGCGGAGCCGAGGCCGCCGTCAAGCGTTCAGGGAGCCTGACATGAACAAGAGCCGGATCCTTCTCGTCGTGGTGGCGATGATGGCAAGCGTCTGGGCCGGTTGCGGCGAGAAGAACAAGGTCGGGGACGATCAGCTGCTCGACTTCAAGGAGCAGGCCCAAGACCGCCTCGGTGCGACGACATCGACCGTGCCGGTCGAGACCACCCTGGCGCCGGTCGGCGGTGGGAAGGCCGGTGTCGGCCAGGCGACGACGACGGCGCCGCCGACGACGCAGGCCCCGGTTGTGACGACGGCGCCGCCAACCACGGCGGCCCCCGTGACCACGACGACGGCCCGGCAGGCGCCGGTGACGGAGATCGCCATCAACAGCGATGGCGGGGCGTCCCAGTTCGACCCTTCACAGGCCGCAGCGTTCGTCGGCGGCATCTTCCGATGGACCAACAAGGACTCGGTGCCCCGGTCGGTCGAGGCCGATGACGGATCGTTCCGTTCGCCCATGCTGGCCCCGGGTGAGAGCTTCGATCTCAAGGCATCGAGGGCCGGCACCGTCAACTACCACGACGGGACGCGCCCGTATGCGGTCGCGGCCATCCAGGCCGTGGCGCGATGAGCCGTGCGCTGACCCGGGTGTCGTCCGTTGCCCTCGCCGTCGGCCTGCTGGCCCTTCCCGCATGTGGGAACGACGACGAGGCCCTGGCAGACGCCACACCGGCGAAGCAGATTCGTCAGCTCGATGCCTCGATCATCCCGAGCGAGCTTCTTGGTCTCCCCGTCACCCAGGAGGAGCAAGCCGCAACCCTGGCTCGCGCTGAGCGCTCGTATGTCGGCGCCGTCGGGCTCTACAGCTTGCGACGCGATGATCTGCTGCAGGCCACCCTCCAGGTCAGCGAGTTCAACGAGAACGCCAATGTCTCGGATCCGAAGTTCCGGGGTTCGCTACTCGGCCAGATCGGCGGGAGCAAGCCCAAGGCGGTGCGCATGGGCAAGGACACCGTGTACCTGACGACCGGCACGCGCCAGCGCATCTCGATCTGGTTCCGCGACCGATACCTCTTCATCCTCAGCACCCGCGATGAGTACACACAGCCCCGCACGCTCCTGCGCGAGGCGTTGGAGATCCAGCCGTGAACGCGCGACGAACGTCCCACCTCACCTCGATCGCCGCCGTGGCGCTAATGCTCGCCACCGGCCTCGGCGCGTGCGGCGAGCCGGATGACAACGCCGCCGATGAGCTCCGTGCAGCCATGAACAAGACGGCGCTCCTGGCCCGGCAGTACAACTACCAGGAGACGACGAGCGACGAGCAGGTCGAGGTGCGGGGCATCGTCGAAGACGACTTCCGGTACAAGGCCCGCCTCTTGGTGAACGGTTCGCCTGCTCTCGACGAGGTCGTCTCCGACGATGCCATCGCCGATCGTTTCATCGATCCGAACGTGATCGACCGCTTCATCGAACCGATGGACATCGCCGAGGCGCCCGCCGAGGTCCGAAAAGCGAGTGCCCAAGCCATCGGCGAGTTGAAGAAGCAGCGGTGGGTTCTCGACAGCGGCGGCGCCCCTGCGCTGCTCACGGGCGCGTCCGACCGGCGTGACCTCGGCGACGATCCGATCTTCGACTCGTTGACCGTCTTCCGGTACATCGACCTGGTGATGGGTGGCCAAGCCATCCGCAGGTACAACAAGAACGATCTCGAGTACCGGCCGAAGGAGGATCCGTTCCCAAGGCCGGACGAGGGCTCCGACGTGATCCGGTACGACTTCGTCCGGAACAAGGTGCCGCGTCCGACCGATGGCGGCGGGGCCAACCAGACCGTTCCGAGCGGCGGGAGCTTCCGCAAGATGGCGGTGTACGTGCGCGACGGCCTCGTCTTCGAGGTCAGGGAGGACGTCGACGTCGTCAGCCGCCTCGGCGACCTGCAGCGGAACTACGACATCGACCTCACCAAGCCGGGGCTCACGACGCAGGAGGCCGTCTCGACCGCCATCGACGCCATCAACGCCGTCCGCCGGGGGCAGGGCGCCGACCCGATCCGGGTGAGGAAGATGGCACTGCAGCTTCGCGAGATCGGCAAGGTGCAGTCGGTGGAGCTGCCGGCGGCCGAGCTCGTCGAAGGAGACTTGTCCCTCCTCCGCAACCGGGGGCGAACGACGGCCCGACCGCAGAACCAACCGGCTGGGGGTGCGACCACCACGACGACCGTCGTGACGTCGACCCCGCCCGCCGAGCCGCCGCCTGCGGGTTGACGTTGCGCCGCATCGCCAACGCCTTGGTCTCGATCGGCATCGTGGTGACCGTGACGATGACGGCGTCGTGTTCGAAGGCCGACTCTGACGCGGCGGTCATCCTCGACGGTCGCCCCCGCTATCCCGACGCCGAGGGTGTCGTCACCAAGGTCTCGAGGAAGAGCATCACGGTCGGATCGCAGACGTTCGCCGTGAGTCCTGATCTCCAGAGCTTCTCGTCGGCCACCCTCCAGACCGTCCCCCTCCTCCAGCGCCGGGACCAGTACGTCCAGATCGGGTTGGAGGGCGAGACCGTGGTTTGGATCGCCTCGATCAGCGCAGTGGTCCGACTCGCCGAGCCGGCGGCGTTCCACATCGGCAAGGTAAAATCGGTCGACGCAGGGGAGCGGCGGTTGCTCTTCGCCGACGGGACCGTGCTCCGGCTCGCCGACGACGTCGACCTCCCGCCGGCGGGGCGCCAGACAACGGCCGAAATCGATCCGGAACGAGCAGTCGTCCGCCGACTCGAGATCGCCCCCTCGTAGGTCCTGCTACGGGACGGTGAGGCGGATCACCACGGTGACGGGATCGTCGCTGCGCTGGCTGGGTTCAGCCCGAACGTCGACTCGGAGCCCGTCCGACGTGGTCGCCATGAACGTGGTGAGGCGGACGTCTCGCTGCAAGGCTTCGATCGGGACCATGCCTTCTTGGCGCCGTTCGCCGCCGTCAGCCGGATCGGGCTCGCCCTTCGCCAAGAAGGCATGGTCCCGATCGAAGCCTTGCAGCGAGACGTCCGCCTCA
>JBKJKM010000114.1:0-2606 GCA_046597375.1 Acidimicrobiales bacterium
GCCCTCTTGGGCGATCTGCAACTCAGCCGCGGCAACCTCGATGCGGCTTCCTCCGCCTACGCACGGTCGATCTCGACCCAGCCCGGGCAACCACAAGCCGAACTCGGGCGGGCTCGGGTGTTCGTGGCTCGGGGAGATCTCCCGTGCGTAGGCGGAGGAAGCCGCATCGAGGTTGCCGCGGCTGAGTTGCAGATCGCCCAAGAGGGCTAGGACGTACGCGAGGTCGGCGGAGCCAGGGCGAGCGGAAGCGACAGCGTCCTGCATGAGGGCGAGAGCGGCGTCACGGTCGCCGCGGAGCTCGAGCACGTATGACCCGCGGGAGAGGCTGGCGACGTTGGGCTTGCGTGCGATCATCTCGTCGACGGCCGTCGCCGCTTCGTCGTAGCGACCGAGCTCGACGAGTGCGTCGACGCGGACGGCGAACGGATCGACGGCGAGCGGTGCGAGGGTCCCGGCCTCGTCGGCGAGGGCGAGCGCTCCGAGAAAATCGTGGCGGGCGAGGGCGAGCAACCCACTGGCGACGATGCTCGTCACGTCGGTGGGATCAGCCAGCCGGCTCTTGGCGATGAGAGCATCCGAGCGGGCGAAGAAGGAGGGGTCGGCCGTGCGCCGGGCCTCAGCGAGATACACGATGCCGAGGCGGGTCTGCAACGACGGGTTGCTGGGATCGGCGGCGAGGGCGGTAGTGGCGGCGTCGACATCCGAAGATCGCGTGACCCGACCGGCGTTATCCTCACGCACACTTACGAACGCGAACCTCCCCAGGGCACCGCCGACGACGAGGGCGGCCAGGAGAGTGGCGACGATGACGACAGTACGGCGAGGGGGCCCGGTTACCCGGGCCCCCTCGGCTACGTGCTGCGTTGGTGTTGCCAGGCTCAACGACCCGGCGTCAGCTGCTGGCGGGCATAGCCCTGGTGCGCCTCTGAAAGGTACGGGAACCGGGGCTTGAAGGCCCGGTCGTTGCCATCGACACCGTCGGTCAGCGCGTTGTTCGGCGCCTTGTTGAATTCCGGCGTGAACGGCGTACCACCGGCCACAGCCCGGAGGGAGATGTCGACAATGTCGTCGGCGAGACGGCGCCCGTTCGGGAACCCGGCGTTGTCGCCACCGAGCACGCCGAGGCGGTTTTCCCGACCGATCGGCCGAGGCGAGATCGCCATGTTCAGGCGGAGCAGCTCCGCCGGCTGGAACTTGTCACCGGCGTTCATCGGCTTCGTCACACCGTCGATACCCGTGAGATAGATCGACACGAGGTCGTTCCGGGGCGCCGGCGGCACCTTGACACCCGGATACAGAACGGGAAGGAGCTTGGCCAACTCGGGATCGGTGACGAGGGGGACGTAGGCGGCGCCGTTCTTGGTGGCATCGTCCTTCGGCTCCGAGCCGTTGAAGTAGTCCTTCGCACCGAGGGGCACGACGACCTCGTTGACCAGCGGCGAACCCAGACGGGAGACGCTGACGAGGTCACCACTGCCGCCACGGGAACCGTCGGCACCGATGGTGCGCGTGGCGGTCCGCTTGGCCGTGGTGTACACGCCGATGACGGCGTCAGGGTCGGTCGGGCCGGTGGTGCCCTGGCGGTCGGCCGTGAGCTCCGAGATCGGAACCTGCAGGGCGATGGAGTGGACGTTGAATCCTGCCGTCGAGTTGCGGCCGGACGTCGTCGCCTGCTTGATCAGGTGGGCCTGGTTCAGCGGCCGGAGGCCGCCCAGGTCGAAGATCGAGCCGAGGTCGACGAAGAACGGATCGTCACGGGGACCAGCGAACACGCGAGCCTGACCGGTGGCCGTGTCGAACGGGTAGATCGTCGACTCAGCGGTGGCCTCGTGGTTCTGGTTCGACCTCGGGCCGATGTTGGCCGGCGGCGTGGAAGCGCCTCCGATGAGTGCCTTGGGCTCGGCGACGCCCTCACGGACCTCGTTCACCGAGTACAGCTGGCGAACGTTGAAGTCGGGGTCGGTGACCGACTCGATCGGTCCCGTGGCGTAGAGGAACGTCTTCGGGTTCTGGATCTGGGTCTGGAAGCGGAACTGGTACGAGAGGTCGGTGGCGGCGTCGCCGTCGTTGTCGATGTTGATCTCGTACTGGACGTCGTCACCGAAGCGATGGAAGTTGGGGCCACCCGAGGGATCCTCGAGGGGCGAGTAGTTGGCGATGAACGTGATCTTCGTCGGGTCCTCGGGACTGACGAAGGCGTACAGGTCGGTGGCGTCGGCCGCCGGGTCCTGGCTGATGGCCGGGGCCTCTCGGTGACTCGACGCGCCGCCGGGAACGAGCGTGCCGAGCACGCCGACGCTCCCGACCACGGCAGTAGCAAGGAAGACCTTGCCACGGGAATGCAACATGAATGTCCTTTTCGTTTTTGTGGCCGGACCGACGTTGGCCCGACCGAGGGGAGACGAGGTTTCTGTGTCCTCGAGGTACTGCGGTGCTGCGGTTGGTGTCAGTTGCCCCCCTTCGCCATCGGAAGGAGTCCCATCACCCGCCACTCGTTGCCGACAGGGCCGAGGACGACGAGGAAGCGCTGATCGGACGTGGCGGGTGATGGGACTCCTTCCGATGGCGAAGGGGGGCAACTGACACCAACCGCAGCACCGCAGTAC
>JBKJKM010000216.1:0-3379 GCA_046597375.1 Acidimicrobiales bacterium
GACTACGGCGACTTCGTTGTGCACGTGTTCCTCGACGAAGTGCGCGACTACTACGACCTCGAGCGGTTGTGGTCAGACGCTGCGGCCCTCGACTGGGAGTCGTTGGCCGCCACATCCAGTCAAGGTGATAGCGAACTGTCCGCCGCGGCGGGCGAATAACGCCGTCAACCTCCGGGGCCGGGAGCCGGAGAAACCGGCGCATCCGGCCCCGAAAACCCCGGGGACGTGGACCTGGGGGGATTTGAACCCCCGACCTTCACCATGCCATGGTGCTGCGCTACCGAGCTGCGCTACAGGCCCGTCAGGGCTGAGAACATAGCATCGCCGACCATGGCAGCCGAGCAGTACGACGCCCAGGCGATCGAGACGAAGTGGCAGGCCCGGTGGGAGTCGGAGGGCACCTACCAGGTCGACAACGACGATCCGCGACCGTCGTATTACGTGTTGTCGATGTACCCGTACCCGAGTGGTCCGGCGCACATGGGCCACGTCCGGAACTACACCTTCGGCGACCTGCTCGTGCGCCACAAGACGATGCAGGGCCACGCCGTCCTGAGTCCGTTCGGGTTCGACAGTTTCGGCCTCCCGGCCGAGAACGCTGCCATCAAGACCGGTGTCCACCCTCGCCTGTTCACGGAGGAGAAGATCCTCGAACTGACGGCGAGCGTGAAAGGGCTCGGCGCCGTCTACGACTGGCGCCGGGAAGTTCGCAGCCACGATCCCGAGTTCATGCGCTTCACCCAGACGATCTTCCTTCGCTTCCTCGAGGAGGGCCTCGCCTACCGCGCCAACGCCCCGGTCAACTGGTGCCCTGGCTGCCACACCGTCCTCGCCAACGAGCAAGTGCTGAGCGACGGTACGTGCGAGCGCAGCGGCGACGTCGTGGACAAACGCGACCTCGAGCAATGGTTCTTCAAGATCACCGACTACGCCCAGGAACTGCTCGACGACCTTGACACCCTCGACTGGCCCGAGCGGGTGAAGACCATGCAGCGCAACTGGATCGGCCGTAGTGAAGGCGCCCAGTTCCGCATGGCCATCGAAGGCACCGACCACGAGGTCGAGGTGTACACGACCAGGCCCGACACGAGCTTCGGCATGACCTACGTGGTGCTTGCGCCGGAGCACCCGCTGGCCCTGCAGATCACGACGCCGGCCCACTACGTCGACGTCGAGCGATTCATCCACCAGGCGCGCCTCACCAGCGACATCGACCGCTTGTCCAGCGAAGGTGCCCTCGACAAGCGGGGCGTGTTCACCGGAGCCTCGGCGGTCAACCCCTTCACCGGTCAGCTCGTTCCGGTCTACCTGGCCGACTACGTCCTCGTCACGTACGGCACGGGGGCGATCATGGCGGTGCCCGGCCAGGACCAGAGGGACTGGGACTTCGCCACCGCCTACGACCTGCCCATCGTCCGTACGGTGCAGCCGCCGGACGCCTTCGAGGGCGACGCCTACACGGGTGACGGTGCGGCTATCAACAGCCAGTGGCTCGATGGGCTCGGCGTCGTCGAAGCCAAGGCCAAGGCCATCGAGTGGCTCGAGGCCGAAGGCATCGGCGCCCGCAAGATCAACTTCCGGATCCGAGACTGGTTGCTCTCCCGCCAGCGCTTCTGGGGGTGCCCGATCCCGATCATCTACTGCCCGACCCACGGGGCCGTTCCCGTGCCCGAAGACCAGCTCCCGGTCGTGGCTCCGGACGACGTCGAGTTCCGGCCAACGGGGGAGTCGCCCTTGCGATTCCACGAGGGATTCCGGACGACGACGTGCCCCGCCTGCGGCGCACCGGCCGAGCGTGAGTCCGACACCATGGACACGTTCGTCGACTCGTCCTGGTACTTCCTGCGCTACTGCGACCCCGACAACAAGCTCGAGCCCTTCGCCGCCGCCGCCGTCGAGAACTGGATGGCCGTCGATCAGTACATCGGCGGCATCGAACACGCCATTCTTCACCTCCTTTACGCACGGTTCTTCATGAAGGCGTTGAGCGACATCGGCCTGGCCCCTCCCGGCATGCGGGAGCCGTTCAAGCGGCTGTTCACCCAGGGCATGATCCGGATGGGCGGGTCGAAGATGTCGAAGTCGAAGGGCAACCTGGTGGCCCCCTCGCGCTATCTGGAAACGACCGGGGCCGACGCGCTGCGCCTCTTTCACCTCTTCGTGGGTCCGCCGGCCGACGACGTCGACTGGAGCGAGCAGACCGACGAGGTCATCGACGGGTGTGCCCGGTTCCTCCGTCGGGTTTGGCGCCTGGCCCTCGATCCCGATGCCGTCCCCGCGGTCGCCGACCCGCGAGCCGTCGACCGGGCGACCCACCGCCTCATCGCCCGGGTGAGCGAGGACTTCGAGCGCTGGTCGTACAACACATCCGTGGCCGCCCTCATGGAGCACACCAACCTCCTCTACAAGGAGGGCGCCACCCCCTTCGCCGTCGACACGATGCTGTTGCTGCTGGCGCCGATGGCGCCCCACGTGTCGGCTGAGCTCTGGGAGAGGCGCCACGACGGCGCCCACATCCATCGCGAGGCCTGGCCGGTGGCCGCCCCCGACATGTTGACGGTCGAGTCCACGACGATGGTCGTGCAAGTCAATGGGAAGGTCCGTGATCGGATCGACGTGGCCCCGACGATCTCGGCCGCCGACGCCGAAGCCCTGGCGCTGGCCTCGCCCAGGGTGCAGGAGCAGCTGGCCGGCATACCGCCCAAAAAGGTCATCGCCCGCCCCCCGAAACTCGTGAACATCGTCGTCTGACACATGGAATACGTGGGGATCGGGCACGGTTGAACCTTCGCTGCCCTTCTTTTCCCGTCGGAGGGTGGCGCGGAGTGTGTTGAACCGTGGCCAAGCGATCCCTCGCCTCGAACGATCAGGACCAAGACCTGGTCCGGCTGTACCTGACCGACATCGGCAAGCATCCCCTGCTCACCAAGGCCGATGAGGCCCTTCTGGCTCAAGCCCGCCTCGATGGCCTAGCCGCCGACCTCGAGCTCAAGGGCGAAGCCAAGCCCACCCCGGCTCGCAAGCGCGAGCTTCGCCGCCTCGTCACCGCCGGTGAGGCGGCCGAGCGCCGGTTCATCGAATCCAACCTGCGTCTCGTCGTCTCGATCGCCAAGAAGTACCAGGCCTCTGGCGTGCCGCTGCTCGACCTGATTCAGGAGGGCAACCTCGGCCTGATGCACGCCGTCGAGAAGTTCGATCACACCAAGGGCTTCAAGTTCTCGACGTACGCGACGTGGTGGATCCGTCAGGCGATCACCCGCGGCATCGCAAACACGGGCCGCACGATCCGTCTGCCCGTTCACGCCGGCGACACGCTGGCCCGCCTGCAAAAGGCCCGCAGCCGACTCGAGCTGAAGTACGGCCGCCCGGCCACCTTGGC
>JBKJKM010000234.1:0-4928 GCA_046597375.1 Acidimicrobiales bacterium
GGCCATCGAACTCCTCGACCTCGTGGGCACCCCCAACCCGACGAAACGGGTCGACAACTACCCGCATGAGTTCTCGGGCGGCATGCGCCAACGGGCGATGATCGCCATGGCCCTCGCCAACGACCCGGACGTGCTCATCGCCGACGAGCCGACGACGGCCCTCGATGTGACGATTCAGGCCCAGGTGCTCGACGTGATCGAGCGGGTGCAGGAGCGGACGAGCTCGGCCATCGTGCTGATCACCCATGACCTCGGGGTCGTCGCCGGCGTCGCCGACCGCGTCATGGTGATGTACGCCGGACGCATGGCCGAGCTGGCCACCGTCGACGAGATCTTCTATGAGACCCGCCACCCGTACACTCTCGGGTTGTTGGCATCGCTGCCCCGCCTCGACCAGGACGCCGAGGGCATGCGCCTGCACCGCATCAAAGGGCAACCGCCGTCATTGATCGACGTGCCGTCCGGGTGCCCGTTCCACCCTCGCTGCGAGTTCCGCCAGCTTCCCGAACCGTGCGCAACCGTCATCCCTCCGGCTCGACCGATGGAAAATCCGGAGCACCTCTCGGCCTGCCATGTCGCCGAGCAACTCCGAGACACCCAACCCGAGGACCTGCAGCCGGTGGCCAAGCTGTGACCGCAGTCGATGGCGCCACCAACCCGCAGGCGGGCGGACTCGAGAGCCGTCCAGCCACCGAGCCGATCCTCCAGGTGCGCGACCTCGTCAAACACTTTCCAATACGCGAGGGGCTGTTGCGTCGAGAGGTCGGACAGGTTCACGCCGTATGCGGGCTGAACTTCGAAGTGGGATCGGGCGAGACCCTCGGCGTTGTTGGCGAGTCGGGGTGCGGCAAGTCGACGACGGGACGGCTCCTGCTCCGCCTGCTTCCGGCGACGAGTGGTTCGGTCACCTACCGCGGCACGGACGTGCTGGGCGCCAGCGCCAAGGTGATGCGGGGTCTGCGGCGCGACCTCCAGATGGTCTTCCAGGACCCGTATGCGTCGTTGAACCCGCGCATGACCGTCGGGGCCATGGTGGGAGAGCCGCTCCGAGTGCATGGTCAGGCCAGAGGTGACATCGACGGTCGGGTGGCCGATCTGCTGCGGCGCGTCGGCATGAAAGCCGAGCACGTCAACCGTTACCCGCACGAGTTCTCCGGCGGGCAGCGCCAGCGCATCGGCATCGCCAGGGCCCTCGCCCTCGACCCCGTGCTCATCGTGTTGGACGAGCCCGTGTCCGCGCTCGACGTCTCGATCCAAGCCGGCGTCATCAACCTCCTCGAGGACCTGCAGGCCGACCTCGGCATGGCCTATCTCTTCATCGCCCACGATCTCTCCGTCGTTCGCCACATCTCCGATCGGGTCGCCGTCATGTACCTCGGCAAGATCGTGGAGATCGGCACGCGCTCCGCCGTGTATGAGCAGCCGGCCCATCCCTACACCCAGGCGCTGCTGTCTGCGGTGCCGCTGCCCGACCCGCGTCGGGAGCGGGCGCGCCGTCGCATCGTGTTGCAGGGCGACGTGCCGAGCCCGTCCGACCCGCCCTCGGGGTGCCGGTTCCGGACCCGCTGCCAACTCTTCGCCAATGAATTGTCGGAAGGGGAGCAGGCCCGATGCGTGGAGGACGAGCCGGCGCTCACCGACCGGGGCCAGGGCCACCCCGCAGCCTGTCACTACGCCCGAGTCGAGGCGGTCGTCTGACTTCGCTGGCACGGCGACCGGCGGCGGCCGCCGTGGGACTGGTCGCGTTGATGCTCGCTTTCGCCCCCGGCTGTACCAAGAAGGAGGCCGGGGGCGGTCCCGAAGCTCCGACGGCGCGGTTCTTTCGCGCCGGCGTCGTTCGCCCCGCAACGCTCGACCCGGCGCGCGCCAGGACCATCGACGAGCTGTTGGTCGCCGACCAGCTCTTCGATTCGCTTACCGCCTATGACCCGGCGTCGCTCGAGCCGGTGCCGGCCCTGGCGGCATCGTGGACCGCCTCGGACGACCAGCTCCACTGGGAGTTCAAACTGCGGCCGGATGCGGTCTTCAGCGACGGGACCTCCGTGACGTCGACTGACGTGAAGGCGACGATGGAGCGGATTGCCCGCAAGGACAGCGGCTCGTCCGTGTCCGACCTCCTCGAGCTCGTGACCGGCTACGGGTCGGTGGCGGTCGACGGCACCGCGACGGAGCTCGTCGGGGTCGTGGCGGCGAATCCCGACCTCGTCCGCATCGACCTCGACTCCCCGTGGGCATCGCTGCCGTCGGCCTTGGCCAACCCGGCCTTCGGCGTGCTGCCCAAGGCATTGGCCGAGGCGACGACCTTCCCTGCGATCGACCAGTCCCCGTCGCTCGTCACCAGCGGTCCCTTCCGGATGTCGAAGGCCGTTCCGGACCGCTTGACCATGGTGCCGGCCAGTGGGGTCAAGGCGGCGAGCAAGCGGCTCGAGTTCGTGTTGCACGACGACAAGGCCGCCTCCTACGACGCACTGGTCGCCGGGTCGGTCGATTGGAGCGAGGTGCCTCCCGACCGTGTCGACGAGGCGGTCGAACGCTTCGGTCGGAGCCTCTTCCGGCCGTATGTGGCCGAACTCTTCTACGCCTTCAACCTGCGTAGTCCGAAGTTCGCTGATGTCCGTTTCCGCGAAGCGCTGGTGCGGGCCGTCGATCGGCAATCGATCATCACCGAGGTCTACGACTCGACGGTGCGACCGATGGAGGGCGTCATCATCGAGGGGTTGGCCGGCGCCCAGGCGGGTCCGTGCGGCGGGCGTTGCGACTACGACCCCGACCGCGCCCGAGCGTTGCTGGCCGAGATCACAACCGGCGGCGCCGTTGTGCCCGAGTTGCAGATCGACTTCGAAGACGATGCCACGCAGACCGCCGTGGCCACGGCCATCAAGGATGATCTGGCCGCTGTTGGGATCACCGCAACCCTGCGACCGAAGCCCTTGGCCGAGTACCAACAGTTCGCCGTGACCGGCGAGCAGGAGCTCTTCCGGCTTGGTTGGATCGCGCCGTACCCGTCAGCGGACGGCATTCTGCCGCCGCTGTTCCAGTCCGGGTTCCCCAACAACCTCACCGGCTTTTCGTCGGCCGCCGTCGACGACCTCCTCCGGTCAGCGCGCTCGGAGCCGTCGGCAGCCGCTCGGACGACGCTTTTCCAGGAAGCGGAGCGGGCCGTGCTGGGCGAGATCCCGATCATTCCTATCGCCCAGTTCGAGATCCAGTCGGTGGCGGCGAAGCGGGTGCGTGGCCTCGCCGTCACCGCCAACGGCACCTTTGACGGGCGGACGGTCTCGGTCGCACCGGCCGGTTGAGGCGGCGCCCGCCGGCCACCGCCGCTGGCTTCGTCTGCGCAATGGTGCTGCTGACCTCGGGCGCATGCGACCGCGGGAATGACGGCGCCGCTCCACCGCCGACATTCCCGGGGCCGACGACGTCAAGTGCCGGCGCCGGGCCGGAAGTGCCGGCGTCCGACCAGGCCGTTGAAATGGCGGCCGGCGACCACCCGCGCGGTGGGTCGGCACGTGTCGGGGTTTGGGCGGCTCCCGACCCGGCGGCGCCGACGCTCGGAGGCGCCGCCGTCCGCTCCTTGGTGTTGCCGCAGCTCTTCGTCGCCCGCCCGGATGGCCGCTGGTCGCCAGCGTTGGTCGAACCCCGGTCCGACTTAACGGCAACGGATTCCCGCTCGGCTTCCTTTCGGCTCCGGACGGGGTCGACTTGGTCGGATGGCACGCCGCTCGGTGTCGACGACCTGCGCCGCTCCCTCGACCCCCGCTTCGTCTCCGAGGTGCAAACGTCCGACGACGGACTGGTCACGCTGCGGTTCGTTTCGCCGTTGCCGGGATGGCGGCGTCTCTGGTCCGGCCAGGACTCGATTCCGGCTCCGGCCGCGGGCGTTTGGGGTGGACCGTTCGTCGTGTCGTCGATGACGCCGGGGCTCGAGACCGTGCTGGCGCGCAACGAGCGGTGGTGGGGAGCATCCGGTCCCTTCCTCGACGAGGTGCGCCTCGTGCTCGTTCCCGATGCCACCACGGCCCGGCTCCTGCTTGCACGAGGCGAGCTCGACGCGGTCATGCCACCGGCCGCGACGGCCCGCACGCCACAGTTCGAAGCGCTCGTCGGCGTGTCGGTCGACCGGGTCGAACGGGGAGGATGGTCGGTCTCCGTACTGGCCAATGCGACAGCACTGTCGTTGGAGGAACGACGTGGGCTGTTCGCGGCGATGGACCGGGCGCCCTTCGTGCGGACGCTCCTGGCCGGCGAGGCCACCCAGCTCGACGGGTTCGCCGGCCCGGAGGACGCAACCTGGGTCGGGGCGGTCGTGAACGAGGAAGTCGTCGGAGGTCTGGCGGGGGAGTCCGTCGATCTCGTCGGTGCGATCGAAGAGCCCATGACACCACTAATCCACCGCTCGATCCAGAAACGAGTGCGACTGTTCGGCGGGAACGGTGCTCGCGTCGAGTTGCGGGCGGCCGAATTCGACCGGGTCGAAGGGTGGCTCGCCGACGGCTCGTTCGAGGCCGCCGTCGTGGTGGCCCTCGATCCACTCGGAGGCTGCTGGACCTGCCGCTGGTCGTCCGCCGTGGGCGAGGATCTGAGTCGGGCAGCCGATGCGGGTGATCCGACGGCCGTGGCGGCCGTCGAAACGCAACTGCGAGACGATGCTCGTGTTCTACCGTTGTGGCGGCCGGCGTCGATCGTCGCCTGGCGGGACGGCCTGCGCGGCGTCCGGGCCAATGGCTATGCCGCCGGCGCTGCATGGAACGCCTGGGAGTGGTGGCGCGCCGCTGCGCCCGGCTGATCGGGCCTGGATGCCGCGCTAGAGTCTTGCCCGCTCCCGGCTCGTCCGGAGGCCCACGTCGGAGTGGCGGAATAGGCAGACGCGCCAGCTTGAGGGGCTGGTGCCCGAAAGGGTGTGGGGGTTCAAGTCCCCCCTCCGACAC
>JBKJKM010000236.1:0-5490 GCA_046597375.1 Acidimicrobiales bacterium
TCTACCGGATGGTCTCCCGGGACACGATCGAGGAGAAGGTCGTCGCCCTAGCCCAGCGCAAGCAGGCCCTGTTCGACGGGGTCATCGACGATGGCGACCTGTTCGCCGGCGCCCTCAACGCCGACGACATCCACGCCCTGTTCGAGTAGCGCACGGGCTCGAGGCGCAGTGCAGGGTGCGGCGTCGGTGGGGTTCACGGCGCGGGTGCGGCCGGGGCGGGGGCTATCTCTCCTGAACAGCATTCTGGGCGCGTTGGACGACCGGAGCGGTGGTTCGACGCGCCCTCAAGCGCAGACTCTGCGGCGCCCGGCTATCGATCGTCTACAGCACTCCTACCTCGATCGCCGGTTCGGGCGTGACCGTCGGGATCGGTGGGAGTGGGGTCGGCTCGCGTCGTATCGCAGCTCCGGATGCGCTTTGACGGCGTCGACCGAGAACGCCACGGTCCCGCACACCACGAACCAGTCGAGGAGATCGACGCCGGCATCCTCGGCGACTTCACCGAGCGTGCACCACCGGCGCTCGTCATCCGGCCGATCGGATGGCACCTCACCAGTCCGGACGCTGACCAGGAAGACGCCCGTTGCGTGGTCGGGCGCCAGTTCACAGGTCGCGGCGATGATGAACTCCAGTTGGTCGTCGCTGTCGGACACGGGCCAGTCGGTCACGAACCGGCCGGCGTCGTCGAGGAAGACCACCAGGTTCGTGCCAGCAGGCAGCACTCGGCCGGCCGACTTCACGACAACCAAGGCGTCGTAGGCGCTGCGCACCACCAGGTGGCGGCGCAATACGTCGTTGGGGTCAGCGGCCATCCGGCCTCCCAGATGGATCGAGGATCGCATGGGGAAGCCGGGGCTTCGAGGTCGAGCGCGCCGTTGAGGCCGACGCTCGCCCGCGAATCCTATGCCGATTTCCCACGATCGAACAGACCTCCACGCGCCCGAGCGCCGATCCCAGGCCAACTCGCCGCCCGACGTCGACGGGATGGAGTGGCTGCCGTCGAATCCGGTGTGCCAGTACGTCCGAGCGCCGATGTCCGGCTGAAACGGGTCGTCACTCCACTCGCTGCGACGAACGGTCTCTACCGGGCGTGTCATCCTCGGGGCGTGGAAGTTGCCTGGCGACGAGTGGCGGCGTACGTCAGTTGTCGAGACGAAGCCGGCCGACTGCTGCTGACGCGGTTCTTGTCACCAGGCCATCCCGACAGCGGCAAGTGGACGATGCCCGGCGGTGGGATGGAGTGGGGCGAGTCGCCGGTGGCCACCGCGACTCGTGAGCTCGAAGAGGAGACCGGGCTCGGTGCGACCATCGGTCCGGTGCTCGGGGTGTTCTCTCGCTGGTACACCGATCGGGAGTCCGCTCGGGGCGAAGCTGGCCACGTCATCGGGATCGTCTACCGGGGGATGAACGTCAACGGAAAGCTTCGGACCGACTTCGACGAGGGGACGACGGACGCGGCGGGATGGTTCGCCATGGACGAGGTGCAGCACCTTCCCCGCGTCGAATTGCTCGACTTTGTTCTTGGCCTTGACTGAAGTAGAACGAACACATGTTCGATCGGTGTGCTAGGGTAGAGAAAGCGCTCGTCGGCCGGCGCCTCAACGGCTGACCACTCGTTTTCTGCAGTCGTCATGCGAGTAGGGGGTGCCCGATGCGGCACATGTCGTCGTTGCCGTCGTTTCCGTCGCTCTCGGACGGTGAGCTCTTGTCGAGCCTTGTGCGAGGAACGGCCGAGCAGTCGTCACACCTGGCGTGGTGGTTGTCGGTGCTGGCCGAGTTCGACCGTCGCGAGTTGTGGCGTGCCGACGGGTTGGTGTCTTGCGTGGCGTGGTTGATGGCGCGGTGCGGGGCGTCCGGACGTGCGGCCCGCGACCACCTCACCGTCGCTCGTCGGCTCGAGGAATTGCCGCTCACGCAGGAAGCGCTGGCCGAGGGTCGCCTCTCGTACTCGAAGGTCCGAGCCCTCTGTCGCGTGACGAGGCCGGAGAACGAAGGGTTCCTGGTGGGTCTGGCGGCCGACCTGACGGCGTCGCAGCTCGAGCGCCACATCCGCTCGTACGAAGCGTGCCAGCGGAGCGCGCCTCGGACGGACGAGGAGCTCGACAGGCTCGAGGCGAGGTGCGAGGTCTCCCAGTGGACCGACGCCGACGGACTCGTGCACACCGAGATGGTCACGCCGGCCGAAGAGGCGCTCATCATCGAGCGGGCAAGGGTGCGCGTTCCCCGGGTGCGACCTGCCGATTTGGTGGTGTCAGATGCATCACGTCGAATACTGGGGGCGCGACCAGGGGCGCACCGACCTCGCCAACCTTCGCCCGATGTGTCGCCGGCACCACGCGCTGGTGCATCGCGACGGCTGGCGCCTCGTGCTCGAGGCCGCCGACGGTGACGTCATCGCCATCAGCCCCACGGGGCGGCGGGTCACGGCGGGCGGGCCGTTGACGGACGAGGCGGTCGATGCCGACGCGCTCGTGGCGCGCCTCGACGAGCTCGGTATCGACGGCAGTACCGACGACCGTGATGGTTGGAGCTCGATCGCCGGTCGTTGGGGTGGCGAACGGATGACCTCGTGGGCTCGGGCCGAGATCGGCTCGGCCATCGCCGATGCGTGCACCGTGCCCGAACTGCTCGGCGATGACCACGAGCTCGTTCCCGCCGGCGCCGCTTCGGGTCGCGGCGACCCACCGAGCGCGCGCTGAGCTGTGGGCTCCTGCGCCGTTTCCGCTTGCCCTCCGGGGGCAGGCGGCTTTGACGCGCCTCCGGACGGGTCGGTCGGGCGCTCGAGCTGTCGGCGGCGTCCCGCGCGCACGTCGGTCACCGTTCGTGACGGGCGCACCGAGCTGCGTCATGAAGGAACTCGACGACGCCGACGAGCACACCAGGTGGCACTGCGGAGCCGACCTCGACCGCCGGGTCCGGCTCTTCTCCAACGCCAGTCTTGAGCTCGGAAAGTGTGCGCAGCACGAGGTCGAAGCGGCTACAGGAGCGCGGCCAGTGACGTGGCGGGGTCGTCGCCGGTGAAGAAGGCCTCGAGGCGGTCGACGAGCTCATCGGCGGTGGGCGGGCCGTCCCATCGGAGTGCGAGTGCGGTGGCGTCGGCGGTGACATCGAAGCCCCAGAACTGGCAGCACCGCTTCTCGTCGAGGGCGAACTGGCGGAGGTCGCGTTCGATGTCGTCGCGGGGCGGAAAGTGGAGGAGCAGTCCGTGCTCGGTGCGCTCGAACCGGGTGAGGTGGGTGCGCATGCGCTCGATGGTGGCGAGCCTCCCGGGGATCTCGTCGGGCGAGATCGTGCACGAGATGGCGGCGGTGTCGTCGTAGATCGGGATGATGCGCTTCATGAAGTTCCTCCGGTGCGGACTCGGGACGAGCGGCGGCCGGTCGTGGGGGTCGGCACCGACATGCAGGCGCAGCTGCCGTCGCACGGTTCGTCGACGGCTGGTCCGGCGAGGTGGGTGGCGGCGACCTCGCCGATGGTGAAGGTGCGCATCGAGGCTGACGGTAGACCTTCGAGCTGGGTTGAGGGTCAAGGGGCGCCGACCAAGCCTTGTTCTACAGACTGTATATTCTAACGTATGACGACGCCGGTGCCGACGCGTTTCAGCGACAACGAATTGGCGCTCATCGATGAGCTGGTTGCTGACGGAGTCGGGGACAACCGGTCGGCGGTGATCCGGCGTGGCGTCGTGCACCTTGCCGAGTCCGTTCGTCGGGCGGGCGTGGGCTCCGCGATGGCCGAGTCGTATCGACAACGTCCGCAGACGCCCGACGACGACCAGCTGGCCATGGCGAGCGCGATCGCGCTCACGGAGGCAGAGCCGTGGTAGCGCAATCCGAGTTGTGGTTGATGGAGACGCCGAACCAGAAGCGCCGACCGGTGCTCGTCGTTTCCCGTGATGAGGTGATCCCGTTCTTGAACAACGTCGTCGTGGCGCCGGTGACGACAACGATCCGAGACATCCCGACGTGCATTCCCGTGGGCTCCGAGGAAGGGATCGACCACGACAGCGTGGCCACGTTCGACAACCTTGCCGCCGTACCCAAGTCGGTACTCACGACTCGACTCGGCACGCTCGGCGTCGGCGGACGCCGTCGCATGTGCGAAGCGCTCGACGCGCTCGCCAACTGCTGAGCCGCCTCGGCGCGTTCAGACTGCGAGATGGAGCGCGGTCACGCCTCGAGTAGGTCGAGTACAAGTAGGCGGCCCGTTGCTTGTCGGGAAAGACGGACGTCGACCACGTGGACGAGCCACAGGTCACCCGGACTCGCACGGAGCCGAAGCCGCGGCGTGGGCCCTCGGTGCGCTCCCTGATCTCTTGGGAGATGTCCCTCGGGAGGGTGACGAAGTGCCACGCGGCGTTGCCCTCCCACAACCACAACTCGGCTCTGAAACGGAACATTGGGTTCGGAGCCTACGATCCGCGCCGTGGACAAACACGTTGAAGTGTCGAGAGAGATCAAGGCGTCGCCCGAAGTCGTGTGGGCCGCCATTTCCGATGTCACCCGTATGGGCGAGTGGTCGCCGGAGTGCCACACGTGCACATGGGACGAAGGTTTCGACGGACCGGCCGTTGGCGCCACGTTCACAGGACAGAACCGAAACGGCGAGTTCGAGTGGACGACCCAGGCACTCGTCATGGAGTCCGTGCCCGGCCAACGCTTCGCCTTCGACGGGGTGTTCGGCGAGCTCCACTTCGCCAAGTGGGCCTACGACATCGAGCCCACTGAGTCGGGGTGCCGCGTGACCGAATCGTGGGACGAGGGCCGTCCGGACAACGTCATCGAATACACGAAGTCGATCTCCGGCGTCGACGACCGCGGCTCACACAATCAGAAGGGCATGGAGGAGACGCTGACCCGCCTCGCCGCCGCCCTCGAGGGGTCGCCGGGCGGCGAGTAGACCGGAGGGGTCATGTCACGGCGCTGGCGTACCTCTTCATACTGATGTTGCACTTGCACCGCGCCGAGCGTGCTGACGTGTTGGTCGACGCCCTGGGCGATGTCCTGAGCTCGCCCTTGCCCGACCCCCTGCAGGCCGAGGTGGTGGCGGTTCCGACGCGGGGCGTGGAGCGGTGGCTCACGCAGCGCCTGTCGCACCGCCTGGGGACGAGCGGGCGGGGAGACGGGGTGTGCGGGAACCTGGCCTTCCCGTTCCCCGGGCGGCTGGTGGGCGATGCCGTCGCTCTCGCTTCGGGCATCGCACGGGACGAGGACGTCTGGTTGCCGGAGCGGGCGGTGTGGCCGCTGCTGGAAGTCATCGACGGGTGTCTCGAAGAGACGTGGATGGCGACGCTGTCGTCGCATCTGCGCTCGGGAAAGGGACAGCGCTCGCGGCGTTTCAGCACGGCACGGCACCTGGCTGACCTGTTCGACCGGTATGGGGTCCATCGGCCGGCGATGGTGCGTGCGTGGGCGGCGAACGAGGACGTGGCGGCCGACGGGCAGGCGCTGCCGGCGGGCTCGGTCTGGCAGGCGGAGCTGTGGCGGCGAC
>JBKJKM010000184.1:0-21432 GCA_046597375.1 Acidimicrobiales bacterium
GTAGCGAACCCCATTCCATGGAGTCCGTTGACGTGAGCGTCATGTACGAACCGCCGGTAGCGATCGAGTTGCCGGACGCCACGCGCCGGCGGCGGGTCGAGCGGAGTGCGGTCACGCTGGCGACGTTTGCCCGCCACCTCGGCCCGGTCGGACTCGACCGCGTGCGGAAGCGGTCGACCGACAGTGCCGAGATCGGCCGGCGGCTGCGGGCCGCCTTCGACGACCTCGGGTCGACCTACCTCAAGTTCGGCCAGCTGATCGGGTCGTCGCCGGGGGCATTCGGGGCGGCTGTGGCCGACGAGTTCCGGGGCTGCCTCGACACGGGGCCGACGGTGTCGTTCGAGGCCGTGAAGGTGGCCGTCGAGGCGGCCATCGGCGGCCCGCTCGACGGCACCTTCGCCACCTTCAAGACCGAGGCCCTGGCGTCGGCGTCCATCGCCGTCGTCCACCAGGCCGTCCTCCACGACGGGCGGGAGGTCGCCGTGAAGGTGCTCCGGCCGGGAATTACCGAGCAGGTGGCCATCGACCTCGATGTGATGGAGCCCCTCTTCAAGCTGTTGGCGCTTCGAGGCGTGCCCATCGCCGGCCCGCTCTACCGGTTCCTCCGGGGGTTTCGCACCCAGGTGGCCGAGGAGCTCGACTTGCGTAACGAAGCCCGCACCATGGTGCACTTCGCCTCCCTCTTCGCCGATGCCGGGCTCGACCAGATCGTGATCCCGGAGCCGATGCCCGAGCTCTCGGGTGCCGGCGTCCTGGTCATGACCTTCCTCGACGGTGTGGCCATCGACGACCTCGCCGCCATCGAGCAGCTCGGCCACGACCCCGCGCCGCTCGTTCAGGACCTTCTCCGCAGCTGGTTCCTCACGGGAATTCGCTTCGGCATGTTCCACGGCGACATCCACGCCGGCAACCTCATGTTGTTGCGGGACGGCAGGATCGGGATGATCGACTGGGGCATCGTCGGTCGCCTCGATGGGCCGACCCACCACCTCTTCCGTCGCTTCGTGGAGGCTGTCCTCGGTGACGCCACGGCGTGGCCGGAGATCGCAGCCTTTCTCTCGGACATGGCCCCGTTCCGGGGTGGGGACGAGGGAGGACCGGTTCGCGAGATTCCCGCCGAGGCGAAGGAGGAGATCGAGGGACTGCTGACCCGACCCTTCGGTGAGGTGGACCTCACCGGCGCCTTCAGCGGACCTGGCAACGGTCCGATCGGTGGGGGTGGCCGAAAGGCGCCCCGCTCCAAGGCGGAAAAGCGGGAGCGCAAGGCCCGCCTCAAGGAGCTTCGCCAACGGGTGATCGGGTCGGGTTTCGCCGACACCGGATTCGCCCAGGCCAATTTCATGCTGTTCAAGCAGCTCCTGTACTTCGAGCGCTACGGGAAGATGTACCTCGCCGACTCGGCCCTCATGGGCGACACGGCGTACCTCCGATCGGTGCTGGACTCGAGCCCCCTTCCCTCGGATGGGCGTTTGGGGGAATTTGGGCGAAGCGAGCCCGCGACAAGGAGTTGACGGTCGGGGCGGAGAAGTACAACAGCCGGTGACGTCGGTCACGCTCGATACCGGCCCCTTGGCGGGGGTGACCGGGCATCGGGGCGTGACGTCAGGCACACTGAAGAAACCACAGCTCCGTCCCCAGGGGGTCTCCCGTCGTGAATCGCAGCACTCTGGCGCGCCGCTACGCGCCGCTCGCCGCTCTCGCCGCCGTCCAATTGCTGATCATCGCCACGGTGCCGTCCACGGCGCCGACGACGGTGTCGGCCGACGGCGGGGGATTCGTTGCCGCCGGCGAGGAGGGCGTGGTCGACCCCGGCGTGACCGAGGAGACGGTCCCGGGCGAGGTCGTCGACCCGGCCGCCGGCGATCCCGGGGCGCCTGCAGCCGATGGATCCACGCCGACGCCGGGCGCCCCTGCGAGAAGTGGCGGTGGCGCCGCGGCTCCTCGGCCAGGCGCTCCCGCAGCGGGTGGCGGTACGGCGGCTCCGGCGGCAGGCGGTGCTCCGGCGGCCGGCGCACCGGCGGCGGCAACCGGCGACATCAGCCACTGCGTTGACGGCCGCCAGTTCGACCCCGGCATCTACTACTGGGCGCCCAAGTGTGTCGGGAAGTTCACGGCGAAGAACCCTGGCGGCACCTATATGGGCGTGTCGGACACGGAAGTCAAGGTCGTGCTCTACCGGGGCAAGCCGAACCCCGCCGTCGACGCCATCCTCGCCGCCATCGGCGCCAACCCGCCCGATGCCGACGTCACCGAGTTCACCCAGAAGGCGGTCACCTTCATCAACTCGAAGTTCGAGTTCTACGGCCGCAAGTTGGTCGTCAAGGAAGTCAAGGGCCAGTGCGACACGGTGCCGCCCGACTACGTGTGCCTTCGAGGCGAGATGCGCGACATCGTCCGCACCGAGCAGCCCTTCCTCGTGCAGTGGGGCACCCCCCTCGCCTCGCCGGCCTTCGACGAGCTGAGTGCCCAGAAGGTCGTCAACGTCGGCGGCCAGCACTTCCGTGACTCGTTCTCCCAGCAGCGCCGGCCCTATCACTGGGACGTCGCCATCTCCGGCACCAACGTCGCCAAGCAGGCGGCCGAGTGGTATTGCAAGAAGCTGGCCGGCAAGAAGGCGGTGTTCGCCGGAGCAACCGGCACCGACGCGCAGTCGCAGAACCCGCCGACCAACGACATCCGGGCCAAGGATCGTGTGCTCGGCGTGATCAGCACCGACGACCCGGAGAACCAGGGCGCCATCACGAGCGTCTTCAAGCCCGAGTTGGCCAAGTGCGGCGTCAAGGTGGCGCACGAGTTCTATTACGCCCAGGACATCGCCCGGGCCGAGGAGCAGCGCCGCCTCGGGGTGGCCAAGATGCGTGAGGCGCCCGAGTCGACGACCATCGCCTTCTTCGGGGACGCCGTCGCTCCCGTCTTCCTCTATCGCACGGCCCAGGAGCAGTCGTACTTCCCGGAGCAGGTCGTCGTCGGCTTCGGTGGCATGGACACGGATGCCGCCGGCCAGGGCTACGACACCAACTCGACCCTCTGTGGCGGTTGTCACCAGTTCGAGAACGCCTTCGGCCTGGCCAGCAACCCGCAGCTCCGCAACGTGAGCGACAACGAAGCCGTCGCCGTCTTCAAGGCCGGCGGCGGCACGAGGAACATCGACTGGACCAAGTACGCCACCGCCATTGGCGACCTCAACTACCTGATGTTGAACGCCACCCTGATCCAGGGTGCGGGTCCGGCCCTCACCCCGGCCAACGTGGAGAAGGGCGCCTTTGCCGCCGGCAACCGTGGTGGCGCCCCGGACAGCCTCGACTTCCGCTTCAACAAACGTGGCTTCAAGCCAGGGAGTTACGCCTGGTACCAGGACATGGCCGAGGTCTACTGGAGCCAGACCGAGAAGTCGGACTTCAACGGCAAGGCCGGCAGCTACCACGAGATCGGGGACAAGCGGTTTGGGCAGGGCGAGTACCAAACCGGCGATCCCGGCATCCCGCCGAACAAGCCCCGATGACCGCGGCCTTGTCGGCGGTGTCCAGCCGCTACGACGACCTCAACGACACCGCCGTCGGCAAGCGGGTCGTGTTGGCCATCAAGACGGCGTTGGCCTTCGCCGGCGTCATCCTCCTGTGCCGCGTCGTCTTCGACGCGCCGTACTCGATCATCCTCGACGGACTGGCGCTCGGCTCGCTCTACGGGCTGATCGGTGCCGGCGTGATCTTGATCTACCGCACCAACCGGATCATCAACTTCGCCGCCGCCGGCCTGGGTGCCATCCCGGCCGTCGCCGGCGTGCTGTTGATCGTCAACAAGGGCGTGTCCTGGTACATCGCCTTCCCGTTGTCGATCGTCGCCGGAGCCGTGCTCGGCGCCCTTGTCGATGTGATCGTGATCCGGCGCTTCGCCAAGGCGCCCCGCCTGATTCTCGTCGTCGTCACGATCGGCATCTCGCAACTCCTGGCGTTCGTGGCGCTCTTCCTGCCTCGATGGATCGCTCCTCCGGGCGGCAACAAGGGCGGCTTCATCTCCAAGGTCGACACGCCGTTCAACGACATCCAGTTTGTGCGCCTCGGCGCCCGGTCGTTCAGCGGTGACTACCCCTTCGCCGTCGTGGTGGTCGGCCTCCTCGTCGTCGGCCTCGCCGCCTTCTTCAAGTACACCCGCATCGGCATCGCCCTGCGGGCCTCGGCCGAGAACGCCGATCGCGCCGCGCTGCTCGGCATCCCCGTTCGCCGCGTCGGTACGGTCGCCTGGATCCTGGCCGGTGCGTTCGCGGCGGTGACGATCTTCCTGCGCTCGACCCTCGTGGGTGTGCCCGTCGATGGGACGCTCGGGCCGGTCGTCCTGTTGTACGCCCTGGCGGCGGCCGTCATCGCCAAGATGGACAGCGTCCCGATCTGCCTGGGGGCCGGCATCGCCATCGGCATGATCGACCAGGCGTCGGTCTTCAAGACGGCCCGTAACTCCCTGGCCGGCGCCATCATGCTCGTGCTCATCCTCGGTGCCCTCCTGCTTCAGCGAGGCAGCCTGTCCCGAGCCCAGGACAGCGGCGTGTCGAGCTTCTCGGCCGTCAAGGAGTTCCGCCCGATCCCCAACGAGTTGCGCAACGTGAAGGAGGTTGCCGTCGTGCGTGGCCTGCTGCTCACGCTCCTGGCGGCGTTCCTGCTCTTCGCTCCGTTCGTGCTCGGAGCCGGTCGACTCTCGCGGGCAACGCCGATCATCATCTACGGGATCATCGCCGTTTCCGTCGTGATCCTCACCGGCTGGGCCGGCCAGATCAGCCTTGGACAGTTCGGCCTCGTCGGCGTCGGCGCCTTGGTCGGCGGCGGTCTCGCCGCCTCCCACAACGTCGACTTCTTCGTGGCCCTGTTCGCCGGCACCATCGCCGGCGCCGTCGCGGCGGTGCTCATCGGACTTCCGGCGTTGCGCATCCAGGGCCTGTACCTCGCCGTCACGACGCTGGCGTTTGCCGGCGCCGTTTCCGGATTCCTCCTCGACCCTCGATACCCGGTGCAGCAGTTCTTCTTCACCGACGAGGGTGCAACACGGGTCGAGCGGCCGATGCTTTTCCAGCGCATCGACATGAACCAGGACCGGAACTACTACTACCTCTGCCTCTTCTTCCTCGTGTTGGTGCTGCTCTCGGCGCGCGCCTATCGACGCAACCGGGCCGGCCGCATCCTCATCGCCATCCGCGACAACAGTCGGGCGGCGCCGAGCTACTCGATCAACCTCGCTCGCAACCGGCTGGCTGCCTTCGCCATCTCCGGCGCCTATGCCTCGCTGGGCGGTGTTCTCCTCGCCTACGAGCAGGGCGCAGTCGACCAGTCGAGCTACGGAATCGGTCCGAGCATCCTCATCTTCACGGCTGTGGTCATCGGCGGCGTGACGTCCCTTCCGGGTGCCGTGTTCGGCGCCATCCTGATCCAGAGCGTGCGCATCTACGGGGAGTCCTACGTCACCGGACTCTCCTTGCTCGTGACCGGACCAGGTCTCGTGTTCGTGTTGCTCTCGCTCCCCGGCGGCATCGCCGAAGGTGCCTACAAGATCCGTGACGGCTTCCTGCGCTGGGTGGCCAACCGCAACGGCATCCTCGTGCCGTCCCTCGTGGCCGACAAGCGGGTCGAGACGGGTGAGGACCAGAAGGACATCATCTCGTCGGCCGAGCTCCACGTCGAG
Source organism: Acidimicrobiales bacterium (assembly GCA_046597375.1). Classification (GTDB taxonomy): domain Bacteria; phylum Actinomycetota; class Acidimicrobiia; order Acidimicrobiales; family CADCTF01; genus DATLED01. The sequence goes on from JBKJKM010000184.1 coordinate 5,668, forward strand.
GAGACCGAGTCGTTCGATGTCTCGAGCCATCCGACCGTGTCGTGTCCGGTCTGTGGGATCACGCTGGCCTTGGAGGATGCTCCGCAGCACGACCACCTGCGCGCCGATCACCGCGAACTCGTGGCCGTCGGCGCGCCTCCGGCGGAAGATGCCACCGAAGGCGGCGGGAAACGCCGTCTGACCAAGGCGAAGGAAGGACGACGATGACCGCCGCCACCGCTGAGCTTGCGGCCACCACGCCGCCCGATGCTCCTTCTGGCAAAGTTCGGCGGGGTCTCAAGGCGATCACCGGCGGCTACCCGGCGGCGCCGCTGGCCGTGCTATTCGGACTGAACCTGGTCGACGAGTTCGACCGGGTCGCCTTCGGTGCACTGATCCCCGAGATCCGCGACCGATTCGACGTCTCCGACGCCCAGATCCTCACCCTCGGCGCCATCACCGGTGTCTTCACCCTGCTGGCCGCTCTCCCCCTGGGCATCCTCGCCGATCGGTTCAACCGGGTTCGGCTCTCCGTCGGGGCGGCCATCCTCTGGGGCGTGACCTCGGTGCTCACGGGCATCGTGCCGAGCCTGATCCTGCTCTACATCGTGCGCCTGGGTTCGGGCCTCGGCCGCATCATCAACGAGGTCGTCCACCCGAGCCTGCTCTCCGACTACTACCCGCGAGAGAACCAGCCTCGCGTCTTCGGTGTGCATCGCGCCGCCAACTCCATCGGCAACATCGGTGGGCCGCTGGCCGGCCTCGTGGCTGTCGCCTTCTTCTGGCAGGCCGCCTTCTGGATCCTCGCCATCCCGACGGCCGTGTTCATCGCTTTCGCCGTCGTGCGTCTGCGCGAGCCCAAGCGGGGCGAGTCGATCGCCGCCGAACTGGCAGCCCAGTCGGAGACCGAAGAGGAGACCACGCCCTTCGGCGAAGCGCGACGCCAACTCTTCGCCGTGAAGACCCTGCGCCGGCTGTGGCTCGGGGCCTTCTTCCTTGGCATCGGCGCACTGCAGATCGGCAACATCCTCGGCATCTTCTTCGACCGCGTCTACGGCGTGGGGCCATTCGGTCGCGGCATGGTGCAACTCCTCTTCGGTGCCGGCAACGTGGTGGGCCTCGTCATCGGCTCGCGTTTCGCCGGTCGCGCCTCCGACGCCGGCCGACTCAACCGGCTCGCCGTCATCACCGGTTTGTCCTTCGTCCAGTTCGCCGCCGGCCTCGTTCTCCTCGGCGCCATCAACTGGGTCGTCATGGGCTACGTCTCGGCCTTCGTGCTCTCGATCGGTGTCGGGGCCTACCAGCCCGCCTACTTCGCGCTCGTCGGGCTGGTGTCACCGCCGAAGATCCGGGCGCAGGCCTATGCGTGGGCGATCCTCATTTACGGGCTCGGCGGGCTGAGCTTCATCCTTCTCATCGGCGCCGGCGACGACGACTCGTCCACCCGGCTGCGTGTGCTCGTGATCGTGCTGGCGGGCATCGTTGCGATCGCCGGCATGATCGGCGCCTCGGCGCAGCGATTCGTCAACCGTGACGCCGAGCAGGCGGCCAACTCGCTCCAGACGGCGGCTCGCCTCCGCGAGGAACTGGCCGCCGGCGGGGCCGACAAGACCCTCCTGGTCTGTCGCGGGGTCGACGTCGCCTATGACACGGTGCAGATCCTCTTCGGGGTCGACATGGAGGTGAAGGAAGGCGAGATCATCGCCCTCCTCGGCACCAACGGCGCCGGCAAGTCAACCCTCCTCAAGGCCATCTGCGGGCTCGTCGACCCCATCGGCGGCGCCATCTTCTTCGATGGCCGCGACATCACCCACGCTGATCCGGTGCAGGCGGCCAAGGCGGGCATCGTGCAGGTGCCGGGTGGCAAGGCAATCTTCCCGACCCTCACGGTGGCCGAGCACTTCCGGGCCGGGACCTGGCTCTTCAAGGAGGAAGATCCGGCCGAGGTACAGAAGCGGATCGACGAGGTGCTGGCCATGTTCCCTCGGCTCAAGGAGCGGTGGGACCAACTGGCCGGCAACATGTCGGGCGGCGAGCAACAGCAGCTGGCCCTCGGCATGGCGTTCGTGGCCAAGCCCAAGCTGTTGATCATCGACGAGCTCTCGCTTGGCCTGGCGCCGACGATCGTGGAACAGCTGCTCAACATCGTCCGCAAGATCCACTCCACCGGGTGCACGATCATCTTGGTCGAGCAATCGGTGAACGTCGCCCTCACCATCGCCACGAAGGCGTACTTCATGGAGAAGGGCGAGGTGCGTTTTTCCGGCCCCACCGAGGAGCTGCTCGAGCGCAAGGACATCCTCCGCTCGGTCTTCCTCGAGGGCACCGGGGCCATCGGCAGCGAAAAGCAGAACGGGATCGCCGCCGAAGCCACCAAGGGCGGCCCGGATCGCACGAGGCCCCCGATCATGGACGTGCGCGGCCTCACCAAGCGCTTCGGTGGCATCACCGCCGTCGACGACGTGACGTTCACGCTCGCCCACGGTGAGATCCTCGGGCTCATCGGCCCGAACGGTGCCGGGAAGACGACGATCTTCGACCTGCTCTCCGGGTTGCTCCCACTCGATGCCGGCTTTATCGAGATGCAGGGCGTCGACGTGACCAAGTGGGGGGCCGACAAGCGGGCCGCGGCCGGCCTCGGCCGTTCCTTCCAAGACGCCCGCATCTTCCCGTCGCTGACCGTGTCGGAGAACGTGGCCATCGGCCTGGAACGCCACATCGAGGTGCGCGACCACTTGGCCGCTGCCCTCAACCTCCCAGCGGTGCAGGAGGCCGAGGAAGACGTGGCGTGGACGGTCGACGACCTCATCGAGCTGATGAATCTCGGCGCCTTCCGCGACAAGTTCGTGGCCGAGCTCTCGACGGGCTCGCGACGCATCGTCGACCTGGCGATGGCCATCGCCCACGATCCGACGGTGCTCATCCTCGACGAGCCGTCGTCCGGCATCGCCCAGAAGGAGACCGAGGCTCTCGGCCCTCTCCTGAAGCGGATCCAGCGGGAGACGGGGTGCGCCATGCTCATCATCGAGCACGACATGCCCCTGATCACCTCGGTCTCCGACGAGATGATCGCACTCGAGCTCGGCGCCGTCGTCGTGCGGGGCACGCCCCAAGAGGTCATCTCCAATCCGCGTGTGATCTCGTCGTATCTCGGCGGCGACATCGACGTCATCAACCGCTCCGGTGCCAGCACCGAGCTGTCCAAGCGCAAGGCGGCGGCCGACGGCTCCGACGATTCGGATGAGCCGGACGCACCCCGCCGCCGTACCCGCCGTCGCCAGGAGGTCGCCCCGTGAGTCGTCGCTCCCACCGCCTACATCGCCTCGTCCGGGCCGGTGCGGCGCTGCTCGTGGCCGGCACCGCCGGTCTCGCAGCGATCCTCCCGGCCGCCGGTCAGGAGGATCCGTTCGCGCCCGACGCGTTCGACGCCGATGCGCCGGTCACGGCCGCGCTCCTGCAATTCGGTTGGTGGAACAAGGCGCAGCAGTCGCCAGCCGGTGGCAATCCGACGCCACCCCCTCCCGGAGCACCCGAAAACGGCATCTTCATCCTCTACGGGCCGACAGGCGTGGCGCCGCCGGCCGCCGTCACCGGACCGATCGCCGCACTTCCCACGGCGCCTGCGCCGGCACCGGTCCCCTCCGCCCCGATTCCGCTCGGCCCCGAGGCCTACGGCGCCGTGCGCTACGCCGTCCCGCTCGGTAGCGAGGCCACTCTGACCCTGCGCTATGTGCCGACCTCGACCAGCCAGCCCGGCGGCGTCAATCCCGACGTCGGTGAGCTGTTCGCCTGCCCGACCACACGGACGTGGGATCCGGTGCAGAACGGTCGCTATGACGGGGCCCCGACCTACGACTGCGGTACCGGCGTGCCGGCGGTGGTGGCCGGCGACTCCGTGACCTTCGCGTTCCCGTCCTCGCTGGCCGTCGACGGCGTCTTCGACGTCGCCCTCGTCCCCATGGGAACCCGGCCATACCGTTTGGCGCTGAATACTCCGACCGACGAGTCACTGGCGCTCACGTCGGTGCCCGAACAGGAGAGCACGGGCGAAGAGTCGTTCGATCCCGGGACGTTCGAAGATCCAGTCGAGGCCTTCGAGGACCCCGTGCTCGAGGACAGCTCCACGTTCGGCACGGAGGACTTCGGCGCCGTCGGCGTCGACGAGTTCAGTGCGGGCACGTCGACGGGGGACTTCGACGTCACGACGTCGCCGGGGGTTCCCTCCGGCTCCGTACGCCGACCGGCGACCCAGGTTGCACAGCCGGCAGCCATCGCCAATCCGTTCCGCCGCGACGCCTCGCGGTCGGAGCGCATCATGGCCGTGGCGGTGCTAGCAGCTCTGGCTGCCGGGCTGTTCTGGATCGGCGGGAAGCCGGTGCGGGCACCACGCCTGCTCGGGTCCTTGGGCGCAGGTCAGGTGCTCGAGTTCGCCACTGAGGTGAAGACGGGCGGCATCGGCCGCTTCGCTCGCGTGCGTACTGGAGCGAAGCCACCCCGCCTGTTCTGACCCCTGACGCTACGGCGCGGCTGTGGTCGTTGGTGAGGTCGTCGTTGGCGCCTGGGTGGTCGTCGGCGCCGGCTTCCGAGTGGTCGTCGTCGAGGGCGGCGGTGAGGCCGTCGTCGTCGTCGAACGCGCCGGCTGGGTGGTCGTCGGGGCCGTGGTGGTCGGCGCGGGGACACCGGGGACCGTGGTCGTCGGCGCCGTGGTCGACGTGGATGTGGTCGACGACGTGGTCGAGGACGTGGACGACGTCGACGACGTGGTGGTCGAGGCCGGCATCAGATTGAGGTCGTCCGGGGAGGCGGTGAAAAGCGGTGTCGCCTTGACGCCCTCATGGGCCACCTTCATGAGGTCGGAGAAGATCTGGGCGGGGAACGACCCGCCCGTGACCGCCCGCCCGTGGACGTTGCTCATCGGCTGGGGAGGCGTCTTCGGGTCGTTGTCCTCGTAGCCCATCCACACACCGGTGGCGAACTGTGGGGTGTAGCCGACGAACCAGGCGTCGATGTTGTCCTGCGTCGTGCCGGTCTTCCCGGCGACGGGACGACCGATGCCGGCGGCCTTGCCGGTGCCCTCGCCCACGACCCGCTGGAGGGCATTGTTCAACACGCCGACCTCTTTGGCGTCGAATGCCGGCCGGGTCTCGGGCTTGGCCTCGTAGATGACCCGACCCTTACTGTCCTTGATCTTGGCGATGGAATACGGTTTGGCGTAAACGCCCTTTGCGGCGAACGTCGCGTAGGCCGACGCCATCTCGAGGGCGTTGGCACCGGCCCCGTCCACGCCGCCGAGGAAGATGGTGCCGGCCGTCTTGGCGATGTCCTCGGGGATGCCGTCGTCGGTGACGACCCGCTTGACCTCCTTGGCACCGGCTTGGCAACCGAGGTCGACGAAGACGACGTTGACCGACTTCACCATCGCATCGTCGACGTTGATGTCGCCGCTGGCATCCTCGCCGGCGTAGTTGTTGACCGGCTTGTCGGTGTAGCAGGGGATGATGCGACCGGACGTGCCGTCGAAGGTGGAGCGGGGGTCGATCCCCTTGCGGAGGCCGGCCAGATAGACGAAGGGCTTGGCCGACGATCCGATCTGGCGTCCGGACTTCGAGTCGCCAGCCATGTCTTGTTGCGTCCTGGAGAAGTCGAGCCCGCCGAAGAGCGAACGGATCGCACCATCGCCCGGAACGACGGTGGCGACGGCCGTGAAGGGATCCTCGGGGGCGCCGACCTTGGCCATGACGGAGGCAACCGTGGCGTCGAAGATCTTCGGGTCGAACGTCGTCTCGATGGTGTAGCCGCCGGTGAAGAGCTGGTTCTCGCGGGTCTCGGGCGAGGAGCCCAGAGCTTCGATGCCCTTGGCCTCCTTTTGCACGTACTGGCTGAAGTGCGGCGCCTTGCCGAGTCCGTCGTTGGTGTCGGGCTGTTCCGGAGCGATCTCGATCGGGGCGGCCACGGCCTCGTCGAACTCCGCTTTGTCCAGCCACCCCTCCTGCTTCATGTTCTTCAGAACCTGGTCGCGCCGGTTCTTGGTGGGTTCGGGCTCCGTGCGCGGATCGACGGCCTCTGGTGCGCGGATCTTGCCGGCGATCAGGGCCGCTTGGGCCGGGGTGAGCTGATCCGCCGTGGTGGCGAAGTACACCTCGGCGGCGGCGTTGATGCCGTAGGCGCCATCGCCGAAGTAGATCTGGTTGAGGTAGCGCTCCAACAGCTCGTCCTTCGAGTACTTCTTCTCGAGCTTCGAGGCGTACAGCACCTCTTTGAGCTTGCGGGCGGCCGTGCGCTCGCGAGCGGTGTAGTTGATCTTGGCCAGCTGCTGCGTGATCGTGCTCCCGCCCTGCGTGCGGCCCTGGGCCGAGCGCAGGAACGCTCGGAAGATCGCCGTCGAGTCGACCCCGTCGTGGGAGTAGAAGTCCTGGTCCTCGGCCGCCATCACGGCTTGCTTCACGTGGTCGGGAAGGGCATCGACGGTGATCGGCACTCGACGCTCGGACTTATCGAGCTCGGCCACGACGCTTCCGTCGACAGCCAGGATCTTGGTCGTCTTCGCAAGCTCCTTGAAGTCGGCGATGTCCGGTGCCAGAGGAGACGCCACGAAAACGATCGTCTTGCTGAGGGCGAGGGCCGCGCCCTTGCGCAGCGGCGGCACGACGGCGATCACCACCAGGGTGAGCAGCAGCCCACCGACGATCTTCAGCAGCAGGGCGCGATTGGGAAGGCGAAGGCGAGGCATGCACTCACCATCTTGCTCCGGCCGAAAGTTCTGAAACGTCGTTCAGCTCCACACGGGGCCGGAGGCGGACCGCGAAGCGGCGCAACGAGGGCAACAGGGCGCCACCCGTGAGGCCGATCAGAACGGCGTTGGCCAACGCGCCGGCGGCATCCCACCCGAAGGACGTGACGACATAGAACGATCGGTACCGCTCCAGGGTGTCGAGCAATCCGAGGCCAGGTGACCAGGACAGGTCGCCCTCGCCGACGCTGAAGGGCCAGAACCAGAGGTTCATGATGGCGCCGAACAGAAAACCCCAGACCCACCCATAGGCGGCGAGCACACCGACCTCGATGCGCCGGTGGAGGCGAACGGTCAGCCGGCCGACGAGGCCGGCCCCGGCGCCCATCCACGCCAACGCCAACATCTGGAACGGCAACCAGGGACCGATGCCCCCGGTGATGACGGCCGACGTCGTCATCGCCGTCAGTCCGAGGAGGAGGCCGAAGCGAGGTCCGAAGGCGGCGCCGGCCAGTACGACGAGGAAGAAGATGCCGCTGCCGCCTCCCGGGAGGTCGAGCAGGCGCAGGAGCCCGGCCGAGGCGCCGAGCACGCCGAGCAGGGCGATGGTGGCGCCATTCATCGTTCCGCGCCGCACCTCCAACACCACGGCCGCCACGGCCAGGGCGGCGATGATGGCGGCGACGAGGGGCGCATCGCCGGCATGGGCCGCCAGACCGGCCGTCTGAGGCGGGAGCCAGAAGGGGTAGAGGAACGAAGCCACGCCGACCACGACGACGAGGACGTAGACGGCGGACGACCTCAGTGCGTCCATTGGGCCGCCTCGACTTCTTCCACGGTCAGGAATGGCGGGATCACCCGAAGCACCTGCGGCGCGAACAAGCTGCCGGCCAGGACCGTACGAGCCGGGCCGGTGGCCACGACCTCGCCATCGCCGAGCACGACGGCGCGCGACGCACACCGCGCCACCAGCTCGAGGTCGTGGGTCGCCAACACGACGGCGCCACCGTTGCCGGCGTGGTCGCGGACCGCTCGCTCGAGCGCCGAACGCGAGGCTGCGTCCATGCCGCGTGTGGGCTCGTCGAGGAGCAACACGTCGGCCCCGCCGACGGCCACGGCGGCGATGGCGACGCGCTGGCGTTCGCCCCCGGAGAGGCTGCGGGGGTGGCGGCCGGCCATGCCCGACAGCCCGAGCCGGTCGAGCCACTCATCGACGATGCCGCCATCGCGTCGCCCGAGAAGGCGCAGCGTCTGCTCGAGCTCGCGGCGAACCGTGGGCGCGAAGAGCAGGCTGTTCGGGTCCTGGGGCACGTAGGCCGCCGGGCCGTTGGTGACGATCTTCCCGCTGTCGACCGGCCGCAGGCAGCCAAGGGCCCGCAAAAGCGTCGACTTCCCGGCACCGTTGCGACCCAACAGCGCAACGATCTCTCCTCGATGCACGTCGAGGTCGAGACCACGCAGAACCGTTCGGCCGGCCAGCACGACCGAGACCGCCCGGGCGGAGACGACGACGTCGCCGGGAGCGCGGTGGGCGGTCTCGGGCGCAACGCCGGGAACCGAGGTGCCGGCGACCCAGCGGCGGGCTTCCTTCACCGTCAGCGGGGCCGGATGCCAGCCGAGGAGGCGGCCGAGGCGGGTCACGGCGGGCGCCCCGGCGTAGGCCGCCAGCGCGTCGGCGGGAGCCGTCGGTGTCCCCACCTCCCCGAGATCCCCCACGACGACGGCCCGGTCGGCCATGGGAGCGGCGCGGTCGAGTCGGTGTTCGGCCAGGACCACCGTCGTCCCGAGCTCGGTGTTGAGCCGGGCCAGGGCACCGAGCACGTCCTCGGCACCCTGGGGATCGAGTTGCGACGTGGGCTCGTCGAGGACGAGCGCGGCGGGCGCAGCGGCGAGCGCTCCAGCGATGGCGCAGCGCTGGCGCTCGCCGCCCGAGAGCGTGGCCGGCGAGCGGTGTCGAAGGTGGGCGATGTCGAGGGCGTCGAGCACCTCCTCGACGCGACGGCGCATCGTCGCTTCGTCGGTGCCGAGGTTCTCGAGCACAAAGGCGAGATCGGCCTCGACCTGGTCGACCACGAACTGGGCCTCGGGGTCCTGGTGCACGAACCCGATCACGTCGGCCAGGGCGCGGGGCGGGTGGGTGCGGGTCGAACGTCCGAAGGCGATGACCTCTCCCCAGTAGCGACCGCCGGTGGCGTGGGGGACGAGCCCGTTGGCCGCCCGCAACAACGTGCTCTTGCCCGACCCGGATGATCCGGCGACGAGCAGGATCTCGCCATCGAGAATCTCGAGGTCGATGTCGACGAGGACGGGGGGACCATCGGGGTAGGCGAACCCGACCCCCTCGTAGCGGATCACGTTTCCGATCGCCCTGGGCGGAGTGCGGGGAGGGCCAAGGCGGCAAGGGCCAAGAGCACGACGATGTTGAGCCCGGGCAACCGCAGTCGATCGCCAGGCCACACCAGGGTGGCGTCGCCGAAGGTCGTGAACGCCATCAAAGCCGCCGGAGCCAGCCACACGAGGGCGGCGAGGGTCCAGTCGCCGGTGGTCAGTCGGCGACGTCGATAGCGCACACGCCCGCTGGCGCGCGACGAAGTCGCCACGGCGGCGACCAGCGCGCCACTGCCCACGAGGGCCAGGACGAGAGCCACGGTGCCGGCCCGCCCGACCAAGGCGATGAAGCTCCCACCGAGGCTCAAGAGGGCCGCCAGGCTGAGCCAGCCGGCGGCCGTGTCGCCTCGCGATGCCCCCTGGTGACCGAAGCCGCGGGAGTCCATCGACTCAGCCAGGGCCACGGCCCGCTCCATCCCCGTCTCGAGGATCGGCACGATCTGGCGCAAGAGGCGGCCACGGCGCACGACCCGTCCTCCGGTGCGGGCTCGGTCGGCTTCGCGCACCGCACCGACGGCGGCGACGGTCGACGGTACGAAGGCGAGGGCGACGGTGACGGTGAGGCCCACCTCGTAGAACGCTCTCGGCGCCGCCACTACGAGCTCGTGGTGCGAGACCACGGCGTTGAAGGCACCGAAGGCGGCCAGGATCCCGACGAGGGCCCACCCCTCAGCGGCGGCGCGGGCCAGCACCGGCGTCTCGACGGAACCTCCGACGGTGAACCCGCCGAGGATCGTCGGCAGCGTCGCCTCCGGCATGGAGAACAGAATGTCGCCGGTGCCGTGGGTGGTCGCAACCGTGAGCACGAGGCGCAGCACGGCGAACGCCACGCCGGCGAGCAGCACCACCGGGAAGGCGCCCCGCAACGGCCCCTCGACGGCATGGCCCTCGACCACGAGCGCGCTGATGGCGACGACGATGGCGACGTAGAGCGGGTTGGGCGCCAGCTGGACGGACGCCGCCGCGGCCAGGGCCCAGAGCAACCACACCAACGCCGGTACGGGGGAGTGGCGGTCGGACACGGAGTACCGACTACCGTACGGGCTGGCAGGGGATGGGGGAAGCCGGTGCAATTCCGGCGCTGACCCGCAACTGTGACCGGCCCGGTGGTGACACCGGCGTCGGGAGCCAGAGCACCCACCACTGCACGCCGCCAACGGCGTTTCCGTCATCCCACAGCGGCCCTCGTGGAACGGGGCCAGCGGAGGTTCATCCATGTCCCGTCGTTCTTTCGTCCGTGTCGCCACGGTCGCCCTGGCCTCACTCGCCGCCGCAGTCGGGGTCGTCGATCCTGCCATCGCCGCCGATGTTCGCTCGGAGTCGGTCGCCGACCGCGCCGTTGCTTTTCTCGCCTCGCAGCAGCGGGCTGACGGCGGCTTCGGCGAAGCGGAGGCGGGCTTTCCCGGTTTCGAGACGCCCGACGTCGTCCTCGCCCTCGCCGACGCGGCACAGACGGACTTGGTGCCCGACCCGGTCGCGGCCCGCAACGCCGTCCGGACCGTGAAGAAAAACGGTCGCGACGGACTCGGGTATCTCGACGACCTGGCCGACGGTGGCCCTGACGCCGGCAAGGCGGCGCAGTTGGTGCTGGTCGCCCGCGCCGTGGGGCTCGACCCTCGCACCTTCGATCCCGACGGCGACGGTGCCACCGACCTCTTGGCCCTTGTCGATGCCGGCCGCAACGCCGACGGCTCCTACGACCCCTTCTACAACTCGACCGTCCAAGCGGTCCTGGCGCTCGTGGCCGTTGGCCGCACCGTGCCTTCCGACACGATCGCCTCCCTCCAGTCGGCCCAGCAGCCCGGCGGCGGATACGACTTCACCGGTGACCCCTCCGGCAGCCCGGAGATCGACACCACCGGACGGGTGATCCAGGCGCTCGCCGCCGCCGGTGTGCCGGTCGCCGATCCGTCGATCGCCAAGGCGCTGGCGTTGCTGGCCAAGGCCCAGAACGCCGACGGCAGCTGGTCGGCCTTCGGGTCGCCCGATCCCAATGCCACGGCGCAGGCCATCCTGGCCGTCGAAGCCGCCGGCTTCCGCAGTGTCGACGCCTGCTGGCGAGCGGCGGCCGGCGACGGCGGCCGCACGGTGGCTCCGCCCGACGACTTTCTCCGCGGCGCGCAAGCCGCCGACGGCCGAATCGCCTCGTCCAACGACAGCTTTGGCATCAACACCTTCGCCACCTCGCAGTCGGTGCAGGCCTTGTTGCGGAGCTTCCAACCCGTTCGGCGGGCCAGTCGTGCCGCCTGCGCGACGACGGGCTACCGCATCGTGACGGCCGACGGCGGCGTGTTCACGTTCGGTGACGCATCCTTCCTCGGATCGACCGGCGATCTCGTCCTGAACCAACCCATCGTGGCCAGCGCCACTACGCCGTCCGGACAGGGCTATTGGCTCTTCGCCGCCGACGGCGGGGTCTTCGCCTTCGGTGATGCACCCTTCCTCGGCTCCACGGGCGACCGCCCTCTCAACCGCCCGATCATCGGGGCGGCCGCCACCCCGTCGGGCGGCGGCTACTGGCTGTTCGCGGCGGACGGTGGGGTGTTCACCTTCGGCGACGCGGCATTCCTCGGCTCGACAGGATCCACGACCCTCAACGGCCCGGTGGTGGCGGCCGAAGCCTCGGCTTCCGGCCGTGGGTACTGGCTCTACGCCGCCGATGGCGGTGTGTTCACGTTCGGCGACGCACCCTTCGCCGGGTCCACCGGGGGTCTCACGTTGAACGCACCGGTCGTCGCCGGCGTCTCCTCCCGCCCCGGTGGTGGCTACGTGCTGGTGGCTTCCGATGGCGGGGTCTTCGCCTTCGGCGACGCCCGCTTCGAGGGATCGGCCGCCGGCGCACCGTTGAACGCACCGGTGGTCAGCGCGTTCCGCGGTGCCGGAGACGGCTACTACCTCGTTGCTCGCGACGGTGGTGTCTTCGCCTTCGGAACGCCGTTCTTCGGCTCGACCGGTGGTCGCAGCCTCAACGCTCCCGTCGTCGGCGCCACCCTCTGACGACCGTGCGTCGGCCCGCAACGATCGCCGCCATCGCCGTGGCGGCGATCGTTGCGGTGGTCGGCCTCGGCCGCCTTCCGGCAAGTGAAGCGGCGGCGGCCACGGTGCACCACGCCGCCGTCGTCGTGGACACCTCCGACGGCAAGGTGCGCCGGTTCTGCCTGGCCTTCCCCGAGGAGTCGATCAGCGGAGCTGAAGCCCTGCGTCGCATCGAGTCAGAGGCGGTGTTCGCAACGTACGGCGGCAAGGGCCAAGCGGTTTGCGCCCTTTGTGGCGTCGGGTGTCCATCGGGGGACTGTTTCTGCGACCGCTCGAAGTTCTGGGCCTACCACCGGGCCGGTCCCGGCGGCGCGAACTACGAGTACAGCCGAGCAGGCGCCAGTGCCACTGCCGTGCGCGATGGCGACGTCGAGGGATGGAAATGGGGCACCGGCGCCGCTCCGCCCGCAGGCACGGTCGGCGAGATATGCGGCGTTGCCGAGCCTCCCGTGCGGGCTGCGTCCGGCGGATCGGCCGTCCCCTCGACCACCACCACAGCGCCCACCGCCGACGAGGGTTCGACCGACCCCACGACGAGTCCGACCGCCGGAGCGGTGCCGACAACTGCCATCGCCCCACCGCAGGAGTTCGCTCCTGCGGCACCTCCGCCTCCTTCGCCTCCTCCTCCGACACCACTGGGAGCCGCTGAGGCGCCGACGACTCCGTCGGACCCTCCGACCGTGACGACGTCTGGCGCGGGGTATGTCGCCGCGCCGCCGCCGGCGACGAGTGGCTCCGACCCGTCGGAGGAAGCGGTCGCACCGACGCCGAATCGCTCCGAGGGCCTCGGAGTGGGAGCGCTGGCCGCGCCGGTGACGTTCGTTCTGCTTCTGGGAGGGATCCTCCTCTGGAGGGCCCGGCTCCGGCGGGGCAATGTGCGCCGGTCGGCGAGCCTTCGGTAACCTCGACCCATGCGTCGAGCACGGGTGGTGGCGTGTGCCGCCCTGGCGCTCCTTCTGTTGACGCCCCCTCCGGCGTCGGCGGCTGACCCGACCAAGGACCGGGAGAAAGCCCAGGCGAGGGCCAATGCCGCCGCCGGCCGGTTCGCCCAGGCCAACACGGCACTCGCCAAGATCGAACGGGAGCTGGCCTCGCTCGAGACGAAGACGGCGGCGACCAAGGACCGGCTCTCTGGCCTCGAGAGCGAGGTGAAGGCCGTGGCCGTCAACTCGTACGTCCGGAGCAACGTCGGCGAGGTCTTCGTGTTCGACAAGGACCTCAACGTCCTGGCTCGCCGCAACGCCATGGCGCGGTTCGTGACCGTGGGCGACACCGACGTGATCGACGAGTACCGCTCGGCCCAGGAAGATCTCGACGTCGGGTCGGCGGCCGTCCGCCGGCAGGTGGCCGAACGCAAGACCGCCGCCGCTCAGCTCCGCAAGCAGAAGGCTTCGGCCTACGCCGAGCTCACCCGCTTGGCCGCCGCCGAGAAGGCGTACCTGGCCAAGGTGGCGGCCGAGAAGGCAGCGGCGGCCAAGCGGGTGGCCGACGCCAAGGCGGCCGCATCCCGAGCAGCCGCCGGTGCACGCGCCGCCGTCAAGACGACGGCGCCGGCAACGAGCCCGGCTGCAGGCACACCGGCCCCCGGCAAACCGTCCGGCGTCATCGCCACGGGCGACTGGGTGTGTCCGGTGCAAGGCCCGCGGTCGTTCTCCAACGACTGGGGCCAGCCCCGATCGGGCGGACGTCTCCACCAGGGGAACGACATCCTCAACCCGCGCGGTACGCCGATCGTGGCCCCGGTGAGCGGCACCGTGCGGCACCACAACTCGAGTCTCGGCGGGCTCTCGTTCTATCTGAGCGGCGACGACGGCAACACGTACTACGGCACGCACATGGCCTCCTACGCCGCCAGCGGCCGGGTCAGTGCCGGCACCGTTGTCGGATACAACGGCGACTCGGGCAACGCTCGCGGGACGCCGCACCTCCACTTCGAGATTCACCCCGGTGGGGGCGGCGCCGTCAACCCCTATCCGACCCTCTCCAAGTACTGCTGACCGGCGTGACGGCGGTCGCCGACCTGGGCATCGCGCTGGAGCGCCGGCTCGGCCGTCCGATCGCCGACCTACATCGGTTGTCCGGCGGTGCGTCGCGCGAGACCTGGTCGTTCACGGCCGGCCCCGATCGCCTGATTCTGCGCCGGGATCCGCCCGGCGTGGCTCGCACCGGGATGCTCCGTGAGGCGGCGCTGCTCGAAGCGGCAGCCGGCGTCGGGGTACCGGTGCCCGAGTTGTTGGACGCGAGCGACGACGTGGCCATCCTCGGCGCGGCCTTCCTGGTGATGCGTCACGTCGACGGCGAGACGATCCCCCGCAAGCTCTTACGAGACCCGGCTTTTGCGGACGCAAGACCTCGCTTGGCTCGACAGTGTGGCGAGGTGCTCGCCCGGCTGCACACGCTCGCGCCCGACGCCGTACCCGGACTCGAGGAGACCGACCAGGTCTCGCAGTACCAAAGCGTGCTGGCCGCGGCCGACCAGCCGCACCCAACCTTCGAGCTGGCGTTTCGCTGGCTCGAGGAGCACCGCCCGGCCTCGACGCAGCGACGCATCGTCCACGGCGACTTCCGCAACGGCAACCTCATCATCGGTCCCGACGGCCTCCGAGCCGTCCTCGACTGGGAACTGGCCCATGCCGGCGATCCGCTCGAAGACCTCGGCTGGCTCTGTGTGAAGTCGTGGCGCTTCGGGGTCGACCTTCCTGTCGGCGGGTTCGGCACGTACGACGACCTCATCGCCGGCTACGGGGGCGAGGTGGATCTCGAGGCACTTCGGTGGTGGGAGGTCCTCGGCAGCCTCAAGTGGGGGATCATGTGCATCATGCAGGCGCTGACCCACACCAGCGGGGCCGTGCGATCGGTGGAGCTGGCCGCCATCGGGCGACGCGTGTGCGAGGTCGAGTACGACCTGTTGGAGTTGCTGGCGTGAGTGAGCTGCATGACCTGCCGGATGCGGCCGGCCTCGTCGAGGCGGTGCGGGAGTTTCTCGAGGGTGACGTGATGGGCGCGACCGAGGGCCGCGTCCAATTCCACACCCGTGTCGCCATCAACGTGTTGGCGATGGTCGAACGCGAACTGCGAGATGGGGCGGCACAGCTGGAAGCGCACGCCGCCGGACTGGCCGCTCTCGGCCTCGACGGTGAGCGTTCGCTGGCCGACGCCATCCGCTCGGGCGCCCTCGACGATCGCCTCGATGACGTCCGAGCCTTCGTCGAGGCCACGGTGCGGGCCAAGCTCGACGTCGCCAACCCCCGGTACCTCGAAGGGCCTCGACCACCCCTATCCTGACGACGGTGCCTTCCCCTCGGCGTTCGCAGCGGTGGCTGGCGCCGATGTGCTTGGTCGTGGCGCTGTTGACGACGGCGTGCGGTTCGGACGGCGGAGCGCCGACGCCGACGCCGTCGCCGGCGACGGATGAGCAAGCCGTGGAGGCGACCGGCGGGAGCACCAGCGAGTTGCTCGGATTCACCTCGCCGGCCATCGGCGGCGGTCAGGTCGAGGCCACGGCGTTCCAGGGCCGACCGACCCTCTTGTGGTTCTGGGCGCCGTGGTGAACCGGCTGCATCCGGGAGGCTCCGGTGGTCGCGCAGGTGGCGCGACGGTACGAAGGCAAGGTCCAATTCGTGGGCCTGGGT
>JBKJKM010000039.1:0-5146 GCA_046597375.1 Acidimicrobiales bacterium
TACCGAATGGAGACCCTCATGAACGAACAACGCAGCTCGACCGTCCTCACGATCACGATCACCGTGCTGGCGGTCGCCGGGATCCTCAGCGTCTTCGTCGGGTTGTATCCCGGCGTGGTGCTCGTGCCCCTCGCCGCCGTGCTGGCGATCACGCAACGCAGCAAGCTGGCGCGCTCGATCGACGCGGTGAACGGCACCGAGCTCCGGCGTAAGCGCCTGCGCACCGCCGGCGTGCTGGCGGCGACGCTCCCGTTCATCTATCTCGTCAGCCTGCCCATCCTCGGCGACCACTGGGGGACCGACGCCCTCGTGGCGTTCAGCCTATGGACCGTGGTCCTGATCGTCGCGGTCGCCTACGCAATCGCCGGGTTCACCACACCGAAGTCCCGCCCGATCGCGTCCTGAGCCTCCGCGAGGATGTCCGCTTTCGCGGGCGTCAACGCAAGCACGCCGGCGCGAGGGGGCGCTCTCGACCGCTCAACCCGAAGTACGACCTGCAGTTCGATGACCCGCTTCCACCTTTCGTCATCGTTCCCGATGAGGTCCTCGCATGGGACACACCGTCGACAAAGCTGGAACTGGCGGCTTTCGTGCTGTCGGCAAGTGGACTTTCCCGAGGACGTAGCGCGCGGAAGCGAACCAAATTTCCGAACGAGTCGACGCGTACCTCGACGGTGGTCGTCGCACTGGGCGCACAGAACGCGCGCGCACCGATTCGGGTCCGGGCGTCACCGACAAGGCGCAAGATAGCGGCGCTTCGCTCAGTCCGGGCCGCCCGCCAATCTTCGGGCGACAGCCACCGCACGCACCCACGTCATGGCGACGAGCACTGACAGAACGGCAACGGGAACACCCCCGCATATCGCGAGACCGGGGGACGGTTGGGGTCAGTGCCTGTCGCCCTCGCCCAAGTACGTCCTCGTCGGACGCATCGCCACGAAGGGAAGGAGTCCGGCCAGACAGCTTGCGCCTCCGACCCAATGCAGTACGACAGCGACTTGAGACTCGGGGTTCGTCGACCCCTCCCGCCTACGCTCCGTCGAGCCGAAGACTGATCCTGTAGCCGCAGCGCGATGGGGAGGGGCAAGTGAACGAGGACAGGTACCGCCAGGCAGAGAGCGCCCTTTGGGAGTCGGTGGGCGCGCACCCAACCGAGCGGCGTGTGACGCTGGAGAGAACCGGAGCGACGGTTCGCCTTCAAGAGGTTGGAGAGGGTCGACCGGTGGTCTTCGTCCACGGCGCATCCAACGGCGGTACCAGCTGGGCGTCACTGGCCGCCCGGCTCGACGGCTTCCGTTGCATCCTCATCGACCGACCCGGGTGCGGCCTGAGCCCACGACTCACCAGAGGCCTCACCGACATGACACGGCTCGGTGCGTTCGCCGATGACCTCGTCGTCGACGTCCTCGACGCGATCGGGCTCGTCGACGCGCACGTGATCGGAACTTCGTTCGGGGGGTACTTCGCTCTGCGTTCCGCCGCCGCTCACCCGGATCGGATCAACCGCTTGGTCGCACTCAGCTGGAGCTTCGGCGCCCCGATGGAGTCGACACCGCTCGTCATGCGAATCGCCATGCAGCCCTTTCTCGGGCGGCTGGCAACGAAGATCCGGCCGAACGAACGGATAGCGCGGTCGATGCTCAAGCAGATCGGGCTGCGGCACGCCGTCGAGTCGGGACGCTTTGGCCCAGTGGAGATGACGTGGTTCTTGTCGCTGATGCGCGATACCGACACCATGCGCAACGAAATCGACGCGGCGCCCCGGGTCGTCACCATGCGCGGCTTCAACGACGACACCCTGCTCCCACCGTCGTTGCTCGCCAAGGTGGAAGCCCCCGCCTATTTCCTCTGGGGAGAAGACGATCCCATGGGTGGCGCCGAGGTGGCCCGTGAGTTCGTGAGAAATTGCCCCAACGCCGAACTCGAGATCATGCCCGGCGCGGGTCACGCTCCCTGGATGGACGACCCCGACCACGTGGCCGAACGGGTCGGCGCCTTCCTTCGAGTCTGAACGGGGCACTCCGGCTCCAGCCTCGCTGCGACTCAGCCGCCCCGCGCCCCGGAGCGGCCACTTGGAAAGAGGAGATCGTGTCAGAACGGACCAAGACCCCACCCGAGGAGGATCCCGGCAGGACGGGTCCGTTGGGCCAGTACCCCGCGATCCTGGGCGTCGTGTTGGCCATCGGGCTTGCGGTCGTACTCCTTCTCGTCTCCGGAGCACTGATTGATGCTGAGAATCCCAGCCACGCTGCGGATCACCTGGCCGTTGCCATCCCTGCTCTGCTTCTCGCGTTCGCCCTGTGTCGGCTCTGTAGGCCACCCAAGCCAACCCGCATCGGTCGGTCGAGTAGGTATGCCCTTGTTGCCGGACTTGTGCTCAATGCTGGAAGTCTGGTGGCCGAGGCGATCGGTGCCTTCGGTTACGCGGGTGATCAGTCCCGTATCAAGGTCTTGACGACCATTCACAACGGGTCCTGGATGATCGGGTTCCCGGGCTCGGTCATCCTCCTGATCGGTGTCGTCCTCGCCGTGCTCTCAGTGCCTCAACGCAGGACGCCGATCGCTTCCTGATTTCGCGAGCGTGACCGCACTGCGCTGCGTCGATCATCGAGCGCTCGCCCGACCCGCGGCGAATGCCGTTCTCCGCTCACAACCTCAAGACGCGACGGATCCAGGGCTCTGGAATGGGAAGCATTGCGATCGCCGCACCGAACGCGCGCCCGAGAACCGACCAGCCCACCTCGTCCGGCCGCCCCGAACGGCAGCGCTTCTCGAGCGGTGGGCGTGAAGGCGCGCGCTAGGGGATCGGGGGTCGGGTCGTTTCCTCCTCGCGTCACGTCGGTCGCAGGCCCTCAGGACGATGCACGCGTGCGAGCGCTGTGCTTGGCGGCCTGTTCAACGAGTGCGGCGAAGTGACGGCCGGCGATACGCAGAGGCGCAGTGTCTCGCTGCGTTCTGCTCAGGACGAATACGCCTTCCACGGTCGAGACGAAGAGCGTTGCCAGGTCCTCGGCGACCTCAGGCTTGACTCCTGCAGCTATGAGATGCGTGCGCGCGGCGAAGATCCACGATTGGAAGGCGCGCTTGGCTGCCTCACGCAGGGGCTCGCTGGAATTGGCCACCTCGCGAGCGACGGTGCCGATTGGGCAAGGATCGATGAAGTCACTCTCTTCGAGGACCGCTGCGGCACCGGTGAAGAAGTTGGCGTACGCCGCTGCGGGGTTCTTCACTTCGGCGACAATCACCTCGAACAGTTCGCGATACACCGCTCCGGTGACGTCGATGACGGCGACAGCGAGGGCCTCCTTGCCGCCAGGAAAGAAGTGGTAGATCGACCCGATCGTGGCTTCGGATGCTTCGGAGATCTGACTGAGCGACGTTCCGTTGTACCCGTGGCGTCGAAACAGCTCGTTGGTAGCGACGATGATCCGTTCGCGGGTGCCACCCATCGTGCCAGCCTAGAACTTTCGTTCTAGCCGCTCGCATCTTCCCGTACTAGAGTGCTCGTTCTAGAGCGATCTCGTTCCGAACGATCGGGAGGTGCCGGTGTACAAGGCTTCGATCCGGGCGCTGCTGCGCCACAGCATCAACAAGCTGAACGGTGGCGACTACTCGTTGCTGCTCAAGATAGCCAGGCCCGACTTCGAGCTCGCATTTCCAGGCGAGAACTCGTGGTCCACGATGTTCCGACCGCTGCAGCGTGGACGAGAGCCCCACGTCACCCACCGAGGTATCGAGGAGGCCGCCGCCTTTGCGGACAGGTTCGTCGACGAGGGCATTCAGTTCGAGATCGAAGACATTCTCGTGAACGGGCCGCTGTGGAACACACGGGTTGCGCTCCGAGTTCGCGGTTTCGCGGGCAGCGACGGGGCAGCAGACCTGTACAACAACCGGGCCGTGCTCTTCCTCGAGATCCGGTGGGGGCGTCTGCTCCGGTGGGAGGATTACGAGGACACCGAGCGCGTCGCAGCATGGGATCGCGATCGAGCGTTGCCCGCCCGCTGACGCGCCCGCCTCGGTGAAGCGCAACCGACGGCTTTGCCTCTGAGAACGCACAGAACGCGCGCCCGAGAACGCGGCAATCGCCGCTATCCGACGCGGCCATATCGCTTCGCGCTCGCCGTTTGTCGTGAGCGTCGTCTCAGTGAGCCTCGTCGCGTGGGCTCGGGTTCCACTCAGAGCGGAGGGCTGCGAACAACATCACGTCACACCGCTCGCCCTGCCAGACGCCGTGTGATCGCATCGTGCTCTCGTGAACGAATCCAACATGCCGGGCGACCGCGACTGACGCGTCGTTCTCTGCGACGATCGTCAGGACGACACGAGCTGCGCCGAGGTCGAACAGCCATCGTGTGAGTAGGGTCGCCGCTCGGGACGCGAACCCGCGCTCTCTCGCACGCGGTCCGATCCAGTAGCCGAACTGAACCACGTCCGATTTCGACCAATCGTCAAGGCCACAGCAGCCGAGCAGCTCATCGGAGGTGGCATCAACAATGGCGAACGCCGTCCCTGCGCCAGGTGTCGCTGACGTGGCGAATTCCTGCCAGCTCGATGTGAATTCGCTGATGACGGCCTCGGCCTCCTCCGCCGACAGGGGTGGCGGGGGGTATCCGAAGCGGTCAAGCGTTCCGTTGAAGCGCTGGATCGCTGGGTCGGCGCTCGCCTCCGCCATGAACAGTGCGTCGTGAATGGTCCACGGTCGGAGCGTGACGGTGCCGTCAGTAAGCACCACGACCGAGCCGTCGACATCCTCATTGCTCACGTCCATCCGGACTCCTCGACGCGGCCCTGCCGGGTCCGAACTCTCGAACCGCGCCACCGCAGATGGCCATTCCTATCGCGCGCCCTATGCGCCCGCGACCGAACTCAGTGCAGGCGACCCGAACGGCGCGTAGGTAATCGGTCGAACGCACCTATCGCGCGGCGGGCAGTGGGACCGCGCCCATCCCGGATCGCCGGTGGGCGAACGGGTGTGGAGGGGTGTCACTGGCCAGGTGAGGTGAGGCTGAACACGAGGTCGGGGTACAGCAGCGGGCCGAAGTGGTTGAGTCCGTCGAGCAGGACCAGTTGGGCGTCGGCCAGTTGCGACAGGATGCGGCGCAGGTTCGTGAGCGGTTCCCAGTCATCAGCGGTGCCGTGCACAGCC
>JBKJKM010000269.1:0-11990 GCA_046597375.1 Acidimicrobiales bacterium
TCGGATCCGTCCGCCTCATCGACAACTGCAGCCCCTCGAAGGAGAACTGACCATGCCGCGCCGCCGAATGATGAAGTCCAAGATCCACCGGGCGACGGTCACCGATGCCAACCTCAACTATGTCGGGTCGGTCACCATCGACACCGATCTGATGGACGCGGCCGATCTGCTCGAGTGGGAGCAGGTGGCCATCGTCGACATCGACAACGGCAACCGCTTCGAGACCTACGTGATCCCGGGCGCGGCCGGCTCGGGCGCCATGTGCCTCAACGGCGCCGCCGCCCGCCTCGTGCACCCCGGGGACCGGATCATCGTTATCAGCTACGCCGACTACGACCAGAGCGAACTGGCCGACGGCTTCGAACCGAGCGTCGTGCACGTCGACCGCGCCAACCGCGTCATCGCCGAGGAGTTGGCTCAGCTCCAAGTGCAAGTGGACGCTTGATCGCCGGCAGGGTCCGGTAGCGTCCGGAGCCATGTCCGAGCCGGTCCTGGACCTCGACCTGCTCGTGCTCGGTAGCGGCGTGGCTGGGCTGTCGGCTGCCGTGCGGGCTGCGTCCTCGGAGGGACTGCGGGTCGGCGTGTTGACCAAGGGCGAGCTCGTGCAGTCGGCGACCCGATGGGCCCAGGGCGGCGTGGCCGCCGTCCTCGGCGGCGACGAGGACTCGACCGACCTCCACCTGGCCGACACCCTCGCCGCCGGCGCAGGACTGTGCGACGTCGACGCGGTTCGCGTGCTCGTCGACGAGGGTCCGGATCGAGTCAACGAGCTCATCGCCCTCGGCGCCGTCTTCGACTCCGACAACGAAGGCCGGCTGCTCAAGGCACGCGAAGGCGGCCACTCCCAGGCTCGCATCGTGCATGCCGGCGGAGCCGCCACCGGTGTGGAGATCGAGCGGGCGCTCGTCGACGCCACGAAAGCCACGGCGGCGGCCGTGCTCGAGCATTGGTTCGCCCTCGACCTCGTCGTCGAAGGCGGCCGTTGTCGTGGGGTCACCGCCCGCAACGTCACCGGCGCAACCGTCGAGGTGCGGGCCAAGCACACGTTGTTGGCCACCGGCGGCGCCGGGCAGCTGTTCGCCGTCACCACCAATCCTCCGGAGGCCACCGGCGACGGCATCGCCATGGCGTTGCGGGCAGGGGTCGCGGTGGCCGACATCGAGTTCATGCAGTTCCACCCGACGGCGCTGCATCACCCGGCCATGCCCCGACCCCTCCTCTCCGAGGCGCTGCGGGGACACGGTGCCCTGCTGCGCGACGCCAAAGGAGAGCGCTTCGTCGACGAACTGCTGCCGCGCGACGTCGTGGCCCGGGCCATGACGGCACGGATGCTCGAGCTCGGCGTCGACCACTGCTGGCTCGATGCCACCGACCTCGAACGCTTCGACGAGCGGTTCCCGACCATCGCCGCTTCCGTACGAGCCATCGGCCTCGACCCCGGCGCCGACTGGCTGCCGATCGCACCGGCTGCGCACTATCTCTCCGGAGGCGTCGTTACCGACCTCGACGGTGCCACCGCCCTCCCCGGGCTCTGGGCCGCCGGCGAGGTCGCCTGCACCGGCGTCCATGGCGCCAACCGCCTCGCCTCCAACTCGTTGCTCGAGGGCATGGTCTTCGCGCCTCGCGTCGTCGAGGCCATCGCGCGTGGCAAGGACGCCCCCGAGCCCACTGGCGCCATGCGGTCCGTGCTCACCGACCAACTCGACCGTTCTGTGAAGGTCTACCGACCGCATGGGGAAGTAGACCTTCACAGAACGGGGAGTGGCGGGCGCGAGGAACTGCAGCGGGCGATGACGGAGGGCGCCGGCGTGTTGCGCAGCGCCGAGTCGCTGGCCGAGACGGCCGCCGTGCTGTCCGGCTTGGCCACGGGCGACGACCCCGAGCTGACCAACCTCGTCACCGTCGGTCTGGGGCTGCTGGCATCGGCGGCGGCCCGCGAGGAGAGTCGCGGGGCGCACTCCCGCACCGATTTCCCGGCGAGGTCCGCCGACTACGAACGCAGACTGGTGATCGTATGAGCGAAGCGAAATGGCCCGCCGGCCCAGAGGCAATGAAGGGCCAACCATGATCGAACCCCACCCGCCGCTCCCCGCCGTCAAGGAGGCGGTCACCCGCGCCCTCCTGGAGGATCTCGCGCCGCTCGGCGACATGACCGCGAGCCTCCTCCCCGTCGACCGCCAGGGAGCCGCCCTCGTCGTGAGCCGGGACGAGGGCGTGATGGCGGGTCGGTTGTGCGCAACCGAGTCGTTCGCCCAGATCGATCCGAGCCTGATCGTCGAGTGGCACCTCGACGACGGCGCCGACCTGGCGCCCGGCGACGTGCTCGGTCGCGTCGAAGGCCCGCTTGCATCGATCCTCACCGGCGAGCGGACCGCCCTCAACTTTCTGCGCCACCTCTCCGGCGTCGCCACCCTGACCCGCCGCTTCGTTCGGGCCACCAAGGGCAAGGCGACCATCCTCGACACCCGCAAGACAACCCCGGGTCTGCGCACGCTCGAGAAGGCCGCGGTGCGGGCGGGCGGCGGCACCAACCACCGCGGCTCACTTTCCGACGGCGTACTCATCAAGGACAACCACCTCGGCGGCATGGGCATCGCCGAGGCCGTGCGCCGAGCCAAGCTGCGTTGGCCGGGCCGCCTCGTCGAGGTCGAGTGCGACCGCATCGACCAGGTCGTCGAAGCCATCGAGGCGGGAGCGACGATGGTGATGCTCGACAACATGTCTCTCGCCGAGGTGCGCAAGGCGATCAAGGTCGTGGATGCCTCGGCGGCGGCCAACGGCACGGCGCGCGTGCCAGTCGAGGTCTCCGGACGGATGAGCCTCGATGTCGTCGGCGACTACGCCAAGATCGCCGGCGTCGACTTCATCAGCGTCGGCGCGCTCACCCACTCGGCACCCGTGCTCGACCTCGGCCTCGACCTCGAGGCGGACTAGGCCGTGCTGCTCGCCGTCGACGTCGGCAACACCCAGATCCTCATCGCCCTTTACCAGGACGCAGCGAGCGTCGACATCACCGATCACTGGCGCCTGGCGACCAACGCCGAGCGCACCAGCGATGAGTACGCCGTGCTCGTGCGCCAGCTGCTCGGGCCGGTCGAGCCTGAGGGCATCGCCATCTCGTCGGTCGTGCCGCGCGCCACCGCAGCCCTTCGCAGCATGAGCACCAAGTACTTCAAGATCGAGCCGGTGGTCGTCGAGCCTGGCACCAAGACGGGCATGCCGATCCTGATCGACAACCCTCGCGAGGTCGGGGCCGATCGCATCGTCAACTCCATCGGCGCCTACGACCTCTATGGCGGTCCGACGGTTGTCGTCGACTTCGGCACCGCCACCACGCTCGACGCCGTGTCCGCCAAGGGCGAGTACCTCGGCGGCGCCATTCTCCCCGGCATCGACATCTCCATGGACGCGCTCTTCGCACGCGCCGACCGACTCTCTCGAGTCGAGCTGGTCGAGCCCCGCAGCGTGATCGGCAAGTCCACGATGGAAGCGCTGCAGTCCGGCGCGATCTACGGCTTCGCCGCCCAGGTCGACGGCATCGCCCGGCGCATGGAGGACGAGTTGGGGGAGTGCACGGTCGTCGCAACCGGCGGGTTGAGCGGGATGATCGCCCGCTTCTCCACCTCGATCCAGCACGTCGATCCGTGGCTCACCCTTCACGGCCTTCGCCTCGTCTACCAACGAAATGTCTGAGTGACCATGAATCCCCCGTACCGATTCGAGCGTGACCGCGACGCGGCGTCGCTGCACGACCAGTTCGATTCGCTCGAGTCGAGCGCCGAGACCGGGGTGGTGGTGTCGGTTGCCGGCCGCGTGATGCTCCACCGCCCGACTGGGAAGCTCTGCTTCTCGTCGATGCGTGATTCGTCCGGTGCCATTCAGCTCTTCGCCGGCGTGAACTGGACCGACGACTTCGAGGGCCTCTCCAAATGCAACCTCGGCGACTGGATCGGGGCCACCGGCGAGATCGTCAAGACCCGCACCGGCGAGCTCAGCGTCAAGGTCGAGACGTGGACGATGCTCGCCGAGGTCGCCGAGGGTCGCAGTTTCGGGGACAAGTGGAAGGGGGTGTCGGACGTCGACCTGCGCTTCCGTCAGCGCTACGTCGACCTGTGGGCCAACGACGATTCGCGCCGAACGCTGCAGCTCCGCAGCCGCGCCGTCTCGCTCATCCGCCGGTGGCTCGAGGAACGGGGGTTCATGGAGGTGGAGACCCCGCTCCTGCAACAGATCCCGGGTGGCGGGCACGCCAAGCCGTTCGTCACGCACCACAACGCC
The DNA here is from genome assembly GCA_046597375.1 of Acidimicrobiales bacterium. Taxonomy (GTDB): domain Bacteria; phylum Actinomycetota; class Acidimicrobiia; order Acidimicrobiales; family CADCTF01; genus DATLED01. The sequence continues at coordinate 4,279 of JBKJKM010000269.1, forward strand.
CTCGACATGGACCTCTTCCTCCGCATTGCGCCGGAGCTCTACCTCAAGCGTCTCGTCGTAGGAGGGTTCGAGAAGGTGTTCGAGCTCGGGCGGACGTTCCGCAACGAAGGCCTTTCGCCTCGCCACAACCCCGAGTTCACGATGCTCGAGCTGTACGAGGCCTATGCCGACTACGGCGACATGATGCGGATCGTCGAGGAGTTGGTGTCCCACCTCGCCGTCGAGCTCCGAGGCACCACCAAGCTGTCCTACGGCGGTCGCGACCTCGACCTCACGGCACCGTGGCGGCGAGCGACGATGTCGGAGCTGATCGAGGAACAAGCCGGCGTGAAGGTCGACGTGCGTATGGATCTCGACGAGGTGCGTCGCATCGCGCACGAACACGGCGTGGCCGTCGAAGAGTCGTGGGGCCAGGGCAAGCTCATCCTCGAGATCTACGAGAAGACCACCGAGTCCACGCTGTGGGATCCCGTTTTTGTCCTCGACTATCCGAAAGAGGTTTCACCGCTGGCGCGTGACCATCGCGAGATGCCCGGGTTGGTCGAGCGCTTCGAGGGGATCGTCGCCGGCCGCGAGCTCTGTAACGCCTTCTCCGAGCTCATTGATCCCGTCGAGCAACGAGCCCGCTTCGAGGATCAGGCCCGGGCCAAGGAAGCGGGTGACGACGAGGCCATGGCCATCGACGAGGACTACGTCCGCGCCCTCGAGTACGGCTTGCCCCCGACCGGTGGACTCGGCATCGGCATCGACCGCCTCGTCATGTTGCTGGCCGACGCCCAGACGATCCGCGAGGTCATCCTCTTCCCGACCCTTCGCCCGGAAGCGACGTAGCGCTCAACCTGATCTATTCAATTCCGTGCTCGACGGCGTAGCGGATGAGCTCTTGCTTGCGGCTCAGGTGGAGCTTGCCGAGGATGTTGCGGACATGGTTCTCGACCGTCTTCTCGGCGATGTAGAGCTCGGCCCCGATGGCCTTGTAGGTGTGGCCCCGCGCCACCAGTTGGAGCACTTCGCGCTCGCGCTCCGAGAGCGGGTTGGCGCCGGTGGCCGTCTTCGACATGCGTCGGAACTCGCCGAGCACGAGCGCCGCCAGGGCCGGCGAGAAGACGGGTTCACCGTTCGCCGCTCGCAGCAGGGCGGCGCGGAGGTCGCCGGGCGACGTCGACTTGACGAGGTAACCGCAGGCGCCGGCGGCGACGGCGTCGAGGAGGTCGCGCTCTTGTTCGGACACGGTGAGCATCACGATGCGGGTCTCTTCACCGCAGGTCTTGGCGACCTTCAGCCCGCCGCCGTTGGGCATGTGGAGGTCACAGACGACGACGTCGGGTTTCGTTTTGCGGATCACGTCGATGGCCTCCGTGGCGTCGGCCGCCTCCCCGACGATCCAGAAACCCTCCGACAGATCGGCTCGCACCCCGTCCCGCCAGATGGGATGATCATCAGCCAACACGACTCGGACGAGCTTCGCCATACTGGAACGGTAGAGGGTTGAATCGACAACTAGTCCGTTCGGGCCATTGAAAGAAACGTCACCATGACCCCTTTCCCTAGGTGCCTCCGGCGTCGACAATGCGCAGGATGAAGGTGCTCGACGTCGTCGACACAGGGGCAGGATCGGCTCAGCAGCTGGCGGGGTTCCTGGCTGCCGTGTCGTCGAGTCCCGATGTGAGGACGGCGATGGAGGTGGCGGCTCAGCGGGCGCGCCTCGCCCTCGGCTCTGACCGCGCCACCGTCACTCGCGGCACGACGTCGGTGAGTAGCGACATGTCTGTCGATGTCGCCAGCGAGACATTGTCGGTGACCCTCGACGGTCCGGAGGGTGGCGAGCTCCGGGTCATGCGCACGGAGGGTGCGTACTCCGCCAACGATCGGGTCGTGCTGGAGAGCATGGCCAAGGTGCTCGTCATGGCAGTGCGGCTGCTCGAGAACCGAGAGCAGGAGCGGGACCTGCTGGCCAGCCTCAAGGAGCGCCAGGCGCTGCTCGAACGGCTGGCCCGCATCCAGCGCTCGATCTTCCACCGCGCGCCTCTCCGCGAGGTGTTGGCCACGATCTGCACCGGTGCGGCCGAGCTCCTCGGCGAGGACTGCGTCGGACTGCGCCTGCTCGATCGTGACGACCCGACGCAGTTGGTGATGGTGTCGTCGGTCGGAGTCCGCCCGGACTCGGTCCGGCCCCACTGGCGCACGAAGGTTGGCGAGGGTGTCGGCGGCCGGGCCGTCAGCGAGGGCCGGCTCATCGTCGTCGAGGATTACGCCGCCGCCGACTTCCACATGCACGCGTTTGCCGTCGACGGGATCACCGCAGCCATGGCGGCGCCGGTCGTCGAAGGGGGCGAGATCGTCGGCAGCCTCACCGTGGCCACGCACTCGCCGGGTCGTCGGTACAGCCAGGCCGAGCGCGACGTGCTGCAGGCCTTCGCCGAGCATGCCAGCCTGGCCCTCAACGACGCCCGCACCGTCGAGGCGCTGCGCCAGACCCTCGGCGAGGCGGTGCACCAGGCCACCCACGATCCGCTGACCGGGCTCGTCAACCGCACGATCGTCCTCGAGCGCATCGAGGAGCTGCTGAGCGCACGGGAGGTCGACGGCGTCGCCGTTCTGTTCGTCGACCTCGACCGCTTCAAGCTCGTCAACGACTCGCTCGGTCACGAGTTGGGTGACGAGGTGCTCGTCGCCACGGCCGAACGCCTGCGGGGTTGCGTGCGCCCGGAGGATCTGGTGGGACGATTGGCGGGCGACGAGTTCGTCGTCGTCTGCTCCGGGTTGCAGGGAGAAGTCGACGCTCTGGGATTGGCCGACCGGATCTGTCAGGAGATCGCGCTCCCCATCAAGGTCAGTTCCGAAGGGGTCGTCGTGACGGCGAGCGTGGGGGTGGCTCGAGCCGTCGATGGCATCACCGCCGACGAATTGCTGCGCGACGCCGATGTCGCGATGTATCAAGCCAAGGAGCGCGGCCGTGACCGCACCGAGCTCTTCGGCAAGAGCATGCGGGCCCGCCTCGTCGAGCGGGTGGAGCTCGAGCACTCATTGCGTCGGGCCATCCAGCGCGAGGAGTTCTGCCTCCACTACCAGCCCACGATGTCGTTGGAGACGGGACGCCCGACCCTGGTCGAGGCGCTGTTGCGTTGGAATCACCCGGAGCGGGGGCTGGTGCCTCCCGACCAGTTCATTCCGCTGGCCGAAGACACCCGGCTCATCGTCCCGATCGGTTCGTGGGCCCTGCGGGAAGCCTGTTGCGAGGTGGCACGGTGGCGTCGGTCGTCGGCTGCTCTGGCCGACATGCAGGTGGCCGTGAACCTGTCGGCCTGCCAGTTCGCCGACGACAACCTCGTCGAGCTGGTCGCCGCCGCCCTCGAGGAATCGGCCCTTGATCCGGGTGCGCTCTGGCTCGAGATCACCGAGTCCGTCGTGATGGACGGAGTCGACTCGACCATCACCACCTTGCGGGCCCTCAAAGCGTTGGGCGTGCATCTGTCCATCGACGACTTCGGTACCGGGTACTCGTCCTTGAGCTATCTGAAGCGGTTCCCCGTCGACGTGTTGAAGATCGATCGGTCGTTCGTCGACGGGTTCGGCACCGATCCAGAAGACGAGGCCATCGTCACGGCCGTGATCCGGCTGGCCAAGGCGTTGGGCAAGAGCGTGGTGGCGGAGGGTATCGAGAATTCCCGCCAGCTCGTCGGGCTGAGCGAGCTCGGCTGCGACGCCGGCCAGGGGTACTTCTTCTCCCGCCCCGAGCCGCCGGAAGTCATCGTCCCCTGGCTCGAGGAGCGCCTCCGGGCCTGACGCTCAAAGGCGCAGCCTGACCTCGGTACCACCCCCGGGTTCGGCGGCGATCTCCACCGAGCCGCCCAAGCCCTCGACCCGGCCGCGGATCGAGCGGGTGATGCCGATGCCCTGGGCGGTGGTTGCAGCGTCGAAGCCGGGTCCGTCGTCCTTCACCGAGCAGAACACCCGTCCGTCCTCGGTCTCCTCGACGTAGACCACGACGCGCTCGGCGGGGCCGTGTTTGCCCGCGTTGGTGAGGGCCTCTCCGACAGCGCCGGCCAGCGCATGCACGGCGTCGCTCGGCCGAGGCGGCAGGTCGTCAGGTACGAGCACCGTCGCCCGTCCGCCGTAGGTCGCTTCGAATCGCCCGGCGGCGGCCCGCAGCGCCGCCCCCAGGTCGGTGGGCGGGGCCTGCCGATCGCCGAAGAGGTAGGCCCGCAGGTCGCGCTCCTGTTCTCGTGCGAGGCGCGAGAGCGCAGGATCCGTTGCTCGTCGCTCGACGAGCGCCAGCGTCTGCAACACGCCGTCGTGGAGCGTGCGAGCCACCTCTTCGCGCGCCCGTACGACGGCCACCTCCTCGCGTGCTCGTGAAAGGAGCACGACGACGTAGCCGAACACCCCGCCGGCCATGGCGTAGAACACGGTCGTGTTGGTGAGGCTCAGGCCCCGCCCGTCGCCGTAGTGCTGCACCTTGTTGAGCACCGTCGACAGGTACCGGCCGGCGCCCAGCGCGATGCCGGCGGCCGTGCCGAGGAGCGGCCCGCAGACGACGCCGGCGCTGATGATGCCGGTCAGCGGCCACACGCTGCCGAGCGACTGCCCGGTCGAGAACACCGTCCCCGGCGTGCGGACCACACCGTCGAACACGAGCAGCGACGCACCGATGGCCAACTCGGTGGCGACGACGCCAGGGTGCACCAACCACTGCGGCCGCTCGGCCACCATCCACGTCGCTGCCGCCGTGAACGCAAAGGCGACGGCAACCAGCAGGTACGCCACTTCCGGCCGCACCAACCGCCCGGGCGCAATTGCCAACACCAGGGCCATCCACAGCCAGGCCACCCACCGGAACGCCGCCAACCCTTGCAGCACCGTCCGCTCGACCACCATTCGATGGTACGACCCATTCCCGACGCGTTGCGGTTGCCCTTCGGGTCGCCTCAAGGGCAACACCAACGACATTTCTCCACCACAAGGGCAACCCCAACGCCGTCCTTCCGGACAGCTCAGCGCGCGGTGCGGGTCTCCAACAGGGTGTGGCCGGCGGCGGCGAGAGCGGCGGCCACGGGGTGCTCGCCGAGGGGGGAGAGTGCAGCGCTGGCCACGTCGGCGTACCGGTCGGCCTCTCGCAACGCCGATTCGACGGCGCCGGTCGAACGGATGATGGCCCTCGCCTTTTCCATCTCCGGGTGGTCGAGGGGCCGGCCGAGGAGCGGCCGGAGTTCGTCGCCGACGCCCGGTGTCGCCAGGGCCCGGATGACGGGAAGGGAGTACGTGCCCTCGACGAGGTCCTGGCCGGCCGGCTTGCCGAGCTCTTCGTCGGTCGCCGTCACGTCGAGGCAGTCGTCGCGAATTTGAAAGACGATGCCGAAGGCCTCGCCGAACGTCGTGAGGGCATCGATCTGGTTTCTCGGCAACCCCGCCACGATCCCGCCGATGCGACAGGCAGCCGCCGTCAGCGAGGCCGTCTTGCCGGCGATCGAGTCGAGGTACTGGGCTTCGGTGCGGTCGGTATTGAACGCCGTGCGCAGCTCGCCGACCTGGCCTTCGCAGAGCCGGCCGATGGTGGCGGCCAGCAGGCCGGCCACCTCCGTGCCGAGCGAGGCGGCGATCTCGGACGCCTTGGCCAGCAGGAAGTCGCCGGCCAGGATCGCCGTGAGGTTGCCCCACCGGGCGTTGACGGACTCGACGCCGCGCCGGGAATCGGCCTCATCCATGACGTCGTCGTGATAGAGGCTGCCGATGTGGACGAGTTCCACCGAGATGCCGCCCTGGATGATGTCGTCGGTGGCGTCGGCGCCGCCGGCCAGGGCCGCGGCAACAGTCAGGGCCGGACGGATGCGCTTGCCGCCGGCGCTCACGAGGTGGCCGGCGACTTCGGACAGGAACGGATCCATCGACGTCGTGGCCGCTCGGAGCGCCGCTTCGATCCGGTCCATCTCGCCGGTGAGGGCCGGTGCACCCAGGAGGGCGGCGACGTCCACAGACGCACGCTACGCGACCTCCGGGAGCTAGCCGAAACCCGCCTGCACGGTGTGTTGTCCCAGTGCCTCGGTAGACTGCACCGCAGTCGACCAACGTCCTCCCACCGCCAACACAGAGAGGCGGATCCCTTGTTCGAACGCTTCACCGACCGAGCCCGAAGAGTCCTGGTTCTCGCCCAGGAGGAAGCGCGGCTTCTCAACCACAACTTCTTGGGGACCGAGCACATCCTGCTCGGTCTGATTCACGAGGGTGAGGGCGTCGCGGCAAAGGCGCTCGAGTCCCTGGGGATCTCCCTCGAGGCCGTCCGGGAGAAGGTCGAAGAGACCATCGGCCCGGCCGGTACCGCCGCGAGTGGCGCCCCGCCGTTCACACCCCGGGCCAAGAAGGTGCTCGAGCTGTCGCTGCGCGAGGCGCTCCAGCTCGGTCACAACTACATCGGCACCGAGCACCTCCTCCTCGGCCTCATCCGCGAGGGCGAGGGTGTGGCTGCCCAGGTGCTCGTGTCCCTCGGAGCCGACCTCAGCCGGGTGCGCCAACAGGTCATCCAGCTGCTTTCCGGCTACGGGGGCGGCAAGGAAGGCGCACCGTCGGGCCAGGGACCGCAAGGTGCCGCGGCGAGTGGCGAGTCACCCTCGGGTTCGCTCGTGCTCGACCAGTTCGGCCGCAACCTCACCCAGCAGGCTCGGGAGAAGAAGCTCGACCCGGTCATCGGCCGGCAGAACGAGATCCTCCGCGTCATGCAGGTGCTCAGCCGCCGCACCAAGAACAACCCGGTGCTCATCGGCGAACCGGGCGTCGGCAAGACGGCCATCGTCGAGGGCCTGGCCCAGCGCATCGTGGCCAACGACGTTCCCGAGACCCTCAAGGGCAAGCAGCTCTACACCCTCGATCTCGGTGCCCTCGTCGCCGGCTCCCGCTATCGCGGCGACTTCGAGGAGCGCCTCAAGAAGGTGCTGAAAGAGATCCGCACCCGCGGCGACATCATCCTGTTCATCGACGAGCTGCACACGCTCGTGGGTGCGGGTGCGGATCTCCTTCAGCACCTTCTTGAGGCGCTCCTCGAAGTCGCCGCGGTAGCGGCTGCCGGCCACCAAAGCGCCGAGATCGAGGGTGTAGAGCTGCTTGCCCTTCAGTGTCTCGGGGACGTCGTCGCCCACGATCTTCTGGGCCAACCCCTCGACGATGGCGGTCTTGCCCACACCCGGCTCGCCGATGAGCACCGGGTTGTTCTTGGTGCGGCGGCTGAGGACCTGCATCACCCGCTCGATCTCGCGGGCGCGCCCGATCACCGGGTCGAGCTTCTTCTCGCGGGCCTGCTGGGTGAGGTTGCGCCCGAACTGGTCCAGCACCGGGCTGCCCTGGGGGTTCTCGGCCGCAGGTGACGGCCCCGTGCCGGCGCCAGGTGTGCCAGGGGACTTTCCGGCCTCCTGGGGGCCGTAGCCGGACAGGAGCTGGATCACCTGCTGGCGGACCCGCGACAGGTCGGCGCCGAGGCTCTGCAGCACGGTGGCGGCCACGCCCTCGCCCTCGCGCACGAGGCCGAGGAGCATGTGCTCGGTGCCGATGTAGTTGTGGCCCAACTGCAGCGCCTCGCGGAGGCTGAGCTCGAGGACCTTCTTGGCCCGGGGCGTGAAGGGCGGCGAGCCGGTCGTGGCGGTGCCCGAGGAGCCGATGGTGTCCTCGACCTTCTCGCGCACGGCTTCGAGGCTGATGCCGAGGGACTCGAGGGCCTTCGCGGC
>JBKJKM010000255.1:0-3290 GCA_046597375.1 Acidimicrobiales bacterium
GCGGCCGCCGCCGCCATGCTGGGCTGGCTCGTGATCGAGAAGATCAAGGGCGGCCACGCCACCACCCTCGGGGCCGCCTCCGGTGCCGTTGCCGGTCTCGTGGCCATCACGCCTTGCGCCGGCTTCGTGGGCGGCGTGTCGCCGCTCATCATCGGCTTCGCCGCCGGCGTCGTCTGCTTCCTCGCCATCCAGCTGAAGTTCAAGCTCGGCTACGACGACAGCCTCGACGTCATCGCCGTCCACCTCGTGGGCGGCATCCTCGGCTCGATCCTCCTCGGCGTCTTCGCCGACACCAAGGTGAACTCCCTCGGCTTCGACGGCCTGCTCTTCGGTGGCAGCGAGCTCCTCGTCAATCAACTCATCGCCGTGGGCGCAACGATCGCCTTCTCCGGCATTGTGACGTTCATCCTCGCCAAGGGGATCGACGCCACCATCGGCCTGCGCATCACCCCCGACCAGGAAGACGAAGGCATGGACCAATCCCTGCATTCAGAAGCGGCGTACTCACTCGGTGGGAGGATCTGATCATGAAGCTCGTCACTGCCATCGTGAAGCCGTTCAAGCTCGACGAGGTCAAGGAGGCACTGAAGGACGCCGGCGTGCAAGGCATGACCGTGTCCGAGGTGCAGGGCTTCGGCCGCCAGCGGGGCCACACCGAGGTCTACCGAGGAGCGGAGTACACCATCGACTTCGTGCCCAAGGTGCGCCTCGAGATCCTCGCCGATGACGCCGACGTCGATCGCATCGTCGACGCCGTGGTCGCCGCCGCCCGCACCGACAAGATCGGTGACGGCAAGGTCTGGATCACCGAGGTCGACCGCATCGTCCGCATCCGCACCGGGGAGATGGGCGCCGACGCCGTCTAGCAACTTCGCCCACGATGACTGGCTGACGTCCCTGCTCGGTAACGAGCGGGGCGTCAGCCTCATCGCGGTGGGCTCGTATGCCCGGGGAGACGCGGCGCCGTTCTCCGATCTCGACCTCGTCTTGTTGCACAACGGGAAGCGCAAGGCCAAGGAGCTCAAGGTTCTGGCCGACAAGCTCTGGTATCCGATCTGGGACCGGGGCATCGGCCTCGACCACTCGGTGCGCACCGTCAAGGAGGCCCTCGCCGTCGCCGACGGCGACCTCAAAGCGATGCTCGGCATGCTCGACGCCCGGTTCGTCGCCGGCGACCGGGCCCTGGCCGACGAGCTGGCCAACCGTGCCCGAGATGCCTGGCGGGCCAAGGCCAAGCGGTGGTTGCGGGTGCTGCGCGACGCCGTCGGTGAGCGCCACACCCGATTCGGCGAGGTCGCCTACCTCCTCGAGCCCGAGTTGAAGGAGGGACGGGGCGGGCTCCGCGATGTGCATGCGCTGCACTCGGCCCGGCTGGCCACGCCGGTGCTGACCGGACGGCTCGAGGCCATCGACGAACCCCACGCCCGTCTCGCCGGTGTGCGGGCGGCGCTCCACACGCGCGTCGGACGGTCACTCGACCGCCTCGTGTTGCAGGAGCAGGACGGCGTCGCCCTCGACCTCGGGTACGGCGATGCCGACGAACTGATGGCCGACGTGAGCGCCGCCGCCCGCGCTATCGCCTACGTCTCCGACGACGCCTGGGACCGCATCGATGCGTGGCTCGGTGGACCTCGTGCCCGGGCCGAACGGGTGATCGTGGCCCACGACCCGGGCCACTGGCTGTCCGCCGCGGTCGAGGCGGCCGAGACGGGCGTACCGCTGTCGCCGTCGGCTCTCGCCGCCGTCGCGTCCGACCCCGGGATCGTTCCCGATCCCTGGCCCGAGGCGTGGCGCCACGACCTCGTGTCGCTCCTCGGCGCCGGCCACAACGCCATCCCCGTGCTCGAGGCCCTCGACCAGCACGGCCTGCTCATGCGCCTGCTCCCCGAGTGGGAATCGGTGCGGCACAAGCCGCAGCGCAACGCCTACCACCGCTTCACCGTCGACCGGCACCTGTGGGAAGCGGCGGCTAATGCCGCTGCACTGACCCGCAACGTGCGCCGCCCCGACCTGTTGCTCGTCGGCGCGTTGTTGCATGACATCGGCAAGGGCTTCCCGGGCGACCACACGGATGTCGGCATCGAGGTGGTGGGGGAGATCGCGCCCCGCCTCGGGTTCCCGCCGGCCGACGTGAAGGTGCTCCAGGAGATGGTGCGCCTCCACCTCCTGTTGCCCGACGTGGCCACGCGACGCGACCTCGACGACCCGGCCACCATCGACCACGTCGCGCGCGAGGTCGGCGATGTCGACACCCTCGAGTTGCTCGGTGCTCTCACCGAAGCCGACTCCTTGGCCACGGGTTCGTCGGCCTGGTCGGACTGGAAGGCCGGCCTCGTGAGCGACCTGGTGGCTCGCGCCCGAGCCGCCCTGCAGGGCTCGACGAGCGGCGTCGTCGAAGCCGGCCCGATCCCCGTCGCCGACGACCTGCGCGACGGCCTCCACGGCGACGGCCACCGCTGCACGGTCGTCTACCCCGACCGGCCGGGGCTGTTCTCCAAGGTGGCGGGGGTGCTGGCCCTTCACGGGCTCGACGTCCGCAGCGCCACCGCCGGCCAGAGCACCGACGGGCGGGCCGTCGAAGTGTTCGACATCGAGCCGGCCTTCGACAACGAACCGGTCTGGGCACGCGTCGGCGCCGACCTCGATGCCGTCCTCGACGGTCGCCTGTCCCTGGCCGAAAAGCTCATCGAGCGCTCCCGGAATTACGAGCGTCGCTACCGACGCACCGCCGCCCGCCCCGCCGACCCCCGGGTGCTCATCGACAACGACGCCTCCGCCCGGGCGACCGTCGTCGAGGTACGCGCCCCAGACGGCGTCGCCGTTCTTCACCGCATCACCACCGCTCTGGCCATGTGCGGTCTCGACGTGCTGGTGGCCCGGGTGTCCACGCTCGGCCACGAGGTCGTCGATGCCTTCTACGTCGTCGATCGGGCCGGCGCCAAGGTCACCGACGACGAAGCCCTCGACGCCATCGAACGCACCGTCTTGCGCCAACTCCGCAGCTGATCGGCGAGATCGCGCTTGAGGTCGTCGGCTGTTCGTCCGACGAACAGGGATGGGCGGAGCCGGAGTGAGGAGAGGGTTCTTTCTCGGGTTGGTCGCCAGCGTTCTCTTGATGGTCGGACCCGCCCGAGCGATCGAACTCGGCGTCGTCTCCGGAACGATCCTCGGCTCCGTGCAGCCGGCCCCGGCGCCGACCGACGAGGCTCGCGCCGCACGCGACCAGCTCCTCGCCCTCGTGAACGCCGATCGCGTGCTCAACGGACGTTCGGTGCTCGAGCCGCGAGCCG
>JBKJKM010000166.1:0-12989 GCA_046597375.1 Acidimicrobiales bacterium
GCGGATCCAGCCGTGCTCGGGGCTCTGCTCGCTGGTCCGCTCGAACCGGTCGATCTCCTTGGCCGCGGACGCTCGCACAGCGTCGGGCAACTCCATGGCGGCCAGCTTGGTGCGGTAGTCGTCGGCGACATCGCCGTCCTCACCCGTCTCGCCGAGTTCCTTGCGGATGGCATTGAGCTGCTGGCGCAGCAGGAACTCGCGCTGGGCCTTCTCCATGCCGTCGGTGACGTCGGAGCGGATCTGCTCGGCGATCTCGAGCTCGGCCAGGTGCTCGCGGGCCCACCCGGAGACCACCTCGAGGCGGGCCTCGACATCGAGGGTCTCGAGCACCTCGACCTTGCGGTCGATCGACAAGTCGGGCCACGAGCCGGCCGTGTCGGCCAGGGTCGAGGGGTCGGTGATCCCACGCACCATCTCCGCCACGCGACGGCTGCCACGTCGCAGGGCGATGCCCTCGACGATTGCTTTGAACTCCCGCACCAGCTCTCGCAGATGCGGGGTGTCGATGGCGGTCTCGTCCACGGCGTCGGCCTGCACCCACAACGCCGGACCGGTGCCGGCGACGCCGCGGCCGAGGTGCGCCCGGTGGAGCCCCCGGAGGATGAGAGCGGGAACGCCGTTGGGCAGTTCGCCGGCCTGATCGACCTGGGCCACGGTGCCGACGGTGGCGAAGCGACCGTTGACCTTGGGCACGAGAAGAAGTCGACCGTCGGCGGCGGAGGCCGCCTCGGCCGCCGCCCTGGCTTCGTCGGTCTCGAGCGCGAGGGTGACGACCATGTGGGGCAGGACGACGCCGCTGGTGAGCGGCAGCAGGGGGAGGGCGAGGGAGCGGAGGTCGGAGGGCACGGAAGCCTCTTTCGGGCCAGGGTGCCGTAGCCAACCGTCTAGGTCAATGGACTATTCCTAAGATTACATGCTTACGCACCAGCGAGGGTGCGCAGCTTGGCCAACTGCTCGGCCGTTCCCACCACGATCAGGATGTGGCCAGTACCGAGCGTGGTCTCGGGATCGGGGTTGGTGAGGAAGGCGCCGTCAGGGGAGCGGACGGCCAACACCAGTGCGCCGGTGGCGTCGCGGATGTGGTTCGCACGAATCGTGCGTCCGGCCAAGGGGGACGCGGCCGACACCGAGACCTCCTCGAGTCGGAACTCGAGGCTTCCGTCGTGCATCACCACGTCGACGAACTCAGCCACGTGGGGTTGGAGCACGAATGCGGCCATGCGCTCGCCGCCGATTGCCTGGGGGTTGACGACGCGATCCGCGCCGGCCCGGCGCAGCTTCTCGTCCGAGGTGTGGGTACGAGCGCGGGCCACGATGAACAGATCGGGGCGCAGGGAGCGGCCACTCAGCACCACGTAGAGGTTGTCGGCGTCGCCGTTGAGGGCGGCGATGAGCGACGAGGCCCGGTCGATGCCCGCCGTTTTCAGCACCTCGTCGTCGGTGGCATCGCCCAGCACGGTCGGATGGGGCACGCCGGCGAGGCGATCGGGGTCACTGTCGATCACCACCAGGGGACGGCCGGCGCCGGATACGAACTGGGCGATCGAACGCCCGACCCTCCCCCAACCGCAGATCACGACGTGACCGGACATGCCGGCGATCCTTCGTTCCATGCGGCGCCTCCCATAGACGTCCCGGAGCGAGCCCTCGATGAAGGCTTCGACGACCACCGTGAACGTGGTGAGCACGGTGCCGACCCCGACGAGGATCAGCACCATCGTGAAGATCTTTCCGGCCGGCGAGAGCGGCTCGACCTCGCGGAACCCCACCGTCGACAGCGTCGTCACCGTTTGGTACACGGCGTCGAGCGGGGTGAAGCCCAACACGACGTAGCCGGCCGACCCGATGGCCGTGATCACGAGAAAGGCCACGAGGCCGAGCTGCACCCGCCGCCAGGGTTCCACAGCCGCAGCGTAGGCAGGGGGTTACCGTGCTGTCGTGCAACCTGACCTGGCGAAGCTCGACGCATGGCGCGGGTTCCTCGAGAGCCACAAGGTGTTGACGGGCGTTCTCGAGGGCGAGATGGCCACCGAGACCGGGCTTCCGCTCACCTGGTACGACGTGCTCGTCAACCTCCACAACGCCGGTGGCCGACTTCGCATGCAGGAATTGGCGCGGTCGGTGCTGTTGAGCAAGAGCGGCCTCACCCGCCTCGTCGACCGCATGGTGACGGCGAACTACCTCGAGCGCGAGCCGGCCGAGGGCGACCGGCGCGGACTTCTCGCCGTGCTGACGGACGATGGGCTGACGGCCCTCCGACAGGCTTCCCCAGTGCACCTGCGCGGCATCGAGGTCCACTTCGCCAGCCTGATCGACGACGCCGAGGCCAAGGTGCTGCACGACGTGTTCGAACGACTGCGCGACTCGCTCGGGGAGTGCCCGCCCGAGTCCTGCGACGACTGATCGTCGGGCCCGGAACCACTAGGAAGGACGGGTGCGACTTCTCCGTTACCTGGGCCCGGACGGGCCGCGCCTCGGCGTCCTGCGCCCCGATGACCACGACACCATCGTCGACGTCACCGATCCCGGTGCCGGCCTCTCGAGCGACACGGCCGTGCTCCTCGCGAGCGGGCCCGACGCCCTCGACCGCGTACGGGCGGCGACTGGCCGCTCGACCCTCGAGGTGGCGCGGGCCGAGGTGCAACTCCTGGCCCCCGTGCCCCGGCCACCCAAGTTCCTCGCCATCGGCCTGAACTACGCCGATCACGTGGCCGAGTCGGCGACGCCCAAGCCCGACCACCAGCTCTGGTTCAACAAGCAATCGACATGTGTGATCGGACCAGGCGGGCCGATCCACGTGCCCAGGGTCTCCGATGTCGGCGACTACGAGGGCGAGCTGGCGTTCGTCATCGGCCGACGGTGCCGCCACGTACCGGCGTCGCGTGCGGCCGAGGTCGTCGCCGGCTACACCATCGTCAACGACGTCAGCGTGCGCGATTGGCAGCGACGCACGCCGACGATGACGATGGGCAAGTCGTTCGACACCCACGGACCGATGGGTCCGTGGCTGGTCACCCCGGACGAGTTGGGTGACCCGCACGCCCTGCGACTCCAGACGTGGGTCAACGACGATCTCGTGCAGGACTCGAGCACGCAGCACCTGATCTTCGACTGCTGGCAGATGATCGAGCACCTCTCGAGCGCGTTCACCCTCGAACCGGGTGATGTCATCTCGACCGGCACCCCCGGAGGTGTCGGCATCGCCAGGACGCCTCCGTTGCTGTTGCGCCACGGCGACGCCGTACGCATCGAGGTCGAGGGCATCGGCGTTCTCGAGAACCCCGTCATCGACGAACCCGACACCACACCCTGCGGACTGGACTGAGCCCGATGCCCAACGACGACCTCGCCGACTTCGAACGCACCTCGTTCACGTCCGGCGGCAAGACCCGCAACATCTACCGGCTGGGTTCCGGCCCGGCCGTGATCGTCATCGCCGAGATGCCGGGGATCTCGCCCCACGTGGCCGACTTCGCACGACGTCTCCCGGCCATCGGCTGCACCGCCGTCATGCCCCACCTCTTCGGCGACCCGGGCAAGGACCCCGGCAAGGGCCTCTCGGGAATCGGCACGATCGCCTGGGGCTGTGTCAGCCGGGAGTTCACGACCTTCGCCACCGGCCGGACATCGCCGGTCGTCGCCTGGCTGCGGGCGCTGGCGGCCGACGAGCACGAGCGATGCGGCGGTCCCGGAGTCGGTGCGGTCGGCATGTGCTTCACCGGCGGGTTCGCCCTCGCCATGGCCGTGGATGATCGGCTGCTGGCACCCGTGCTCTCCCAGCCCTCGCTGCCGTTCGCCCTGTCGGCCGGGCACAAGCACTCGATCGACATCTCGCCCGACGACCTCGCCGTGGTGAAGCACCGCTGCGCGGCCGAGGGGCTGCAGGTGCTCGGACTTCGATTCAAGGGCGACAAGCTCTCGCCGGGCGAGCGCTTTGACTTCCTGCGCCAGGAGCTCGGCGATGCCTTCCTCGCCGTCGAACTCGAGGACGACGACGCCAACCCGGACGGCGGTACGTCACCGCACTCGGTCCTCACCCACCATCTGATCGACGAGCCCGGCCAACCCACCCGTGCCGCCCTCGATCAGGTCCTCGAACACTTCCGGTCGAAGCTCGTCAGCCCCTGACGCGTCATCCTCTGACGCCGCGAGGCTCGTAGATCGCCGTGTGATGGCAAGCGGCGGCGACGCGCTCGCCATCCACGACGTAGATCACGTCGAGGTCGACGAACCCGTGGCCTTTGCGCTCGGAGACCTCGGTGATTCTTGAACGCACCGAGATCTGCGAGCCGTCCTCGATGGCGCCGTAGAGCTGCAGGCGGCTGCCCACGTGAATCCACGGGCCGAGCCGCACGTTTCCGGTGAGGGCCCAGTTGGCCATCCGCAACAGCCAGCCCGGATGGGCGACGCCTTCGGTGCGATAGAGCGGCAGGGTCTCGCGCACGTCGGCCAGGTACTGGTCGGCGGCGTCCCCGACGTGGAACCCGTACTCGGTCGTGCCGAGGACGCCATCCGGGAAGGCGCCGAAGACCTCGGGGGAGGCCGTCGGCAACGCATCGACGGGGCGGCGCTCGGCGACAGGGATCGAGTCGAGGGCAGGGGCGGCGTCGGGCGCCTGCGCCAGGGCCACGCCGACGGCGCAGCCCACGCCCTCCGAGTCGAACAGGGTGAGGTCGAGCGCCGTACCGTCGTCGAGGGGCTCGCCGATCACCTCGACGGTGTCGCCGTCATAGACGGGCCAGTCGAACCGACCCGTGATGGCTCCCGAGTCGAGCCAGGCCCGACCCCAGTTCTCGGCCGGCAGGTGCGTGAGGTAGGCGAACACGTCGACCCCGGGGACGAGCCCGCCCGAGAAGCCGAGAGACGAGGCCACGACGTCGTCGTGGATCTTGTTGGCCGACGCCGTGGCCGTGTTGAAGGCGACGACTTCGTAGCGATCGATCGTGGTCATCGGCGCCGAGCCTACGGTGACTCAATGGCCGACCTCCTCGCCCTGTCCGCCCGACTGATCGACGACGGCGACGACGGCACGCCGCCCAACCGCGTGACGACCGAGCTCTCCGAGGTGGCCGACGGAATCGCCGTCATCGAGGCCTTCTCGCACGTCGTCGTTCTCCGGACCGATGACGGGCTGCTCGTCACCGATACCAGCGCCGAAGCCTTCGGGCCGGCGGTCGTGAAGTCGATGCGGGCCTGGAGCGACCAACCGCTCCACACCATCCTCTACACCCATGGTCACATCGACCACGTTGGCGGAGCGCGGGCGTTCGTCGACGACGCCGCCCGACGCGGTGACCCCGCCCCCCGGGTCGTCGGCCACGAGAAGGTGGCGGAACGCTTCGACCGCTACGACCTGACCAACGGCTACAACGGCATCATCAACCAGCGCCAGTTCGGCAACCGCGGCCGTCTCGGCATGGGCGCGCCGACCTGGTTCTCGGACTGGGTGGTGCCGGACACGACGTTCCGCTCGTCCCTCGACCTTCAGGTCGGCGACCTCTCGATCGAGCTTCACCACGACAAGGGCGAGACCGACGACCACGCTTGGGCCTGGCTCCCCGAGGCGAGAGCGATCCTGGCCGGCGACTTCCTCACCTGGGTGTTCCCCAACGCCGGCAACCCCCAGAAAGTGCAGCGCTTTCCGCGGGAGTGGGCCGTCGCCCTCCGCGCCATGGCGGCGAAGCAGCCCGACCTCTTCCTGCCGGCGCACGGCCTCCCGATCGGCGGCGCCGAACGCATCGCTCGAGTGCTCGACGAGGTCGCCGGCGCCCTCGAGTCGTTGGTGGAGCAGACGTTGACGCTGATGAACGCCGGCGAGCGCCTCGATCGCATCGTGCACGAGGTCCGCATCTCCGACGACCTCCTGGCCAAGCCGTACCTCCGCCCCGTGTACGACGAGCCCGAGTTCGTCGTCCGCAACATCTGGCGGCTCTACGGCGGCTGGTACGACGGCAACCCGGCCCACCTCAACCCGGCGCCCGACGCTGTCCTCGCCGCCGAGGTGGCGACCATGGCCGGCGGCCCGGCCGCACTGGCGGCTCGGGCCCGAGAGCTCGCGCCCGACCAGCCCTACGTCGCTGCGCAGCTCGTGGAGTGGGCCGTCCAGGCGGCGCCGGACGATCCGTCCGTCCACGCCGCCCGGGTCGAGGTCTACGGCAAGGTCCGCGAGGGCGAGCTCTCCCTCATGTCGCGCGGCATCTATGCCGCCGCCGCCCGCGACAGCGCCGAGCGGTCTGGGACAATGGACACATGAGCCCGCAGATCAACAAGACCGACGAGGAATGGCGCCAGGAGCTGACGCCCGAGCAGTTCGACGTGCTGCGTGAGGGTGGCACCGAGCGGGCCTTCACCGGCAAGTACGTCGACTGCCACGACGACGGTGTCTATCGCTGCGCCGGCTGCAAGACCGAGCTGTTCGCCTCGGGCACGAAGTTCGAGTCGCACAGCGGTTGGCCGAGCTTCACCGAGCCGGCCAACATCGAGCACGTCACCCTCATCGAGGATCGCAGCCACGGGATGCTCCGCACCGAAGTGCGATGCGCGAAGTGCGACGGTCACCTCGGTCACCTCTTCGACGACGGTCCGCGCGACAAGGGCGGCCTTCGGTACTGCATCAACTCGATGTCGATCGAGCTGGAACCCGACAACGGCTGAGGCCTTCGAGCTGCGGCGCCTCGAGCTCCCGCTGGTGACGCCGTTCCGCACCTCGTTCGGCACCGAGACGGCCAAGCACGTCGTTCTCGTCCGGGCCGTCGGCGCCGAGAGCTCCGACGGGTGGGGTGAGTGTGCGGCGTTGTCGGAACCGACCTACTCGGCGGAGTACGCCGACGGGGCCCATCACGTGTTGGAGCACCACCTCCTGCCTCGCGTCCTGGCCGGGGCACCGCTCGATGACGTCGTCGGTCATCCGATGGCCAAAGCCACGATCGAGATGGCCCTGCTCGATGCCGAGCTGCGGGCCCGTGGGCAGTCGCTGGCGGCGTACCTCGGCGGGGTGCGGACCGAGGTCGACGCCGGGGTCTCCGTGGGTATCCAAGCCGACATCGCCACCCTCGTGCGGGTCATCGAGGGCTATCTCGAAGAGGGCTACCGGCGCATCAAGTGCAAGATCGAGCCGGGGTGGGACGTCGCCGCGATGACGTCGGTGAGAGCGGCCATCGGTCCCGACGTGTTGCTGCAGGTCGACGCCAACGCCGCCTACACGATCGACGACGCCGACCACCTCGCCGGCCTCGACGACCTCGACTTGGTGCTGCTCGAGCAGCCGCTGCCGGAACACGACCTTCGCGGCCACGCGACCTTGGCCGATCGGCTCCGGACGCCCATCTGCCTCGACGAATCGATCACGTCGGCGGCGCGCGCCAAGGAGGCGCTCGAGCTCGGTGCGTGCTCGATCGTCAACCTGAAGTCGGGACGGGTGGGCGGACTGGCCGAGAGCGTGCGCATCCACGACCTGTGTGTCGACCGTGGCGTGCCGGTGTGGTGCGGCGGCATGCTCGAGACCGGACTCGGCCGTGCCGCCAACGTCGCCCTGGCCTCGTTGTCCGGCTTCACCCTCCCCGGCGATCTCTCGGCCAGCCGGAGGTGGTTCGCCGAGGACCTCACCGAACCGTTCGAGCTGCACGACGGTCGTCTGCGGGTGCCGACGGACCCGGGCCTCGGCGTCGCACCGATCGAAAGCGTGCTGGCGGCGAGGACGACGTCGGTCACCCTCGTGCGCTGAACAGCTCCAGGAAGCGGGCCACGCCGACGTTCCCGCCCGACAGGATCACGCCGACGCGCTGACCGGCGAGGTCACCCGCACGGCCGGCCAGCACCGCCGCCAGTCCGCTCACACCGCTCGGTTCGGTCGCCTGCTTCATCCGGTCGAAGGCAAAGGCCATGGCGTCCAGGAGCTCGTCGTCGCTGACGGTCACGATCTCGTCGACGTGCTCCCGGATGACCTCGAAGGTGAGGAGGCCGGGCGCCGTGGTCTGTTGGCCGTCGGCGATCGTGACCGGGACGTCGATCGTGACGCGCGCGCCGGCGTGCAGCGAACGAGCCACATCGTCGCCGGCGGCGGGCTCGACACCGACGACGCGCACCGGTGTCGGCTGCCCCTTGGCCACGACGGCGCAGCCGGCGATCAGCCCACCACCGCCGACGGGCACGACCACCACGTCGAGCGGTCCGGCGTCGGCCAGGAGCTCCAGCGCCGCCGTGCCCTGGCCGGCCATCACGTCGAGATCGTCGAAGGGCGGCACGAGGACGAGGCCCCGTTCGGCTTGCAGGGCCACCCCGAGGGCTTCGCGATCCTCCGTGTAACGGTCGAAGGTGACGACCTCCGCGCCGTAACCGCGGGTGGCCGCCACCTTCGCCGCCGGCGCGTCCTCGGGCATGAGGATGACCGCCGGAATTCCCAACAGGCGGGCGGCATAGGCCACAGCGCCGGCGTGGTTCCCCGAGGAGAAGGCGACGACCCCCGCCCGACGAGCGCCGTCGTCGAGCTGGCACAACCGGTTGTAGGCGCCGCGAAACTTGAAGGCACCAGCGCGCTGGAGGTGTTCGGCCTTGACGAGCACCGTGGCTCCCGTGCGCTCGTCGAGGGTACGCGACGTGAGCACTGGCGTGCGGTGGGCGACACCCTCGAGGCGGGTTGCGGCAGCCCGCACGTCGTCGAGCGAGAGAGGGGATGCCATCGCCGTCACGCTACGGTCGCCTTCGGTGGTCGTCCGCATCGAAGTGCCGGCGGGCCAGGCCGAGATCGTGGCCGATCGGCTCTGGCAGGCGGGAGCGACGGCCGTCAGCGAGTCCGCCTCCGACCGCGGGGGCGGTTCGGTCGTGGTGCTCACCGCCGACCTCGACCGTTGTCCCGACGACCTGGCATCGACGTGGCCGTCCTCGAGCTGGGTCGACGACGGTGCCTGGCAAGACGGGTGGCGACCCTTCGCGCGCGCCGTGCGCGCTGGACCATTCCTGGTACGCCCACCGTGGGTCACCGTCGACGCCGCCACGCGCGCCGGCGCGATCGAGCTCGTGCTCGACGGTGGTCGGGCCTTCGGAACCGGCTCCCATCCCTCGACCACCCTGGCGCTGGCGGCGCTGGCGTCGTGCGTGCAACGAGGCTCGACGGTGCTCGACGTGGGTTGCGGCAGCGGGGCGCTGGCCATAGGCGCCGCCCTGGTCGGTGCGTCCCGCGTCGTTGCCATCGACATCGATGCTGCGTCCGTGACGGCCGCCGTCGCCAACGTCGCTGCCAACGACGTGGACGGCATCGTCGACGTCAGTGACACGCCCTTGACGTCGGTGGCCGGGATGTTCGACGTCGTTGTCGCCAACCTCGGGAGCCCGCTCGTCGTCGACCTCGCCGCCGAGCTCACCGCCCGCACCTCCCCCGGCGGCATGTTGGTTCTGAGTGGACTCCTCACCGGGCGGGTGGACGCCGTCCGCCGCGTGTACAGAACGTTCGAGCTCGTCGACCAGTGTGTCGACAATGGCTGGGAGGCCGTCAGCCTCCGGCGGACCTGACCGACGATCGAGCGACCGGACGGCGGCCGGTCAGCGGCCGGTCGCCTGCACAGCCTGGCGCTGCGGGGCCAGCGCTCGACGAAGTCGGAGGAGAGCCTCCAGTCGGGCCGTCTCCGAGACGCTGAACGGTGTGGCGAGGGGGCGGGCGGCGAAGGCGACGATCGCCGGCTCCTCGGGATCGTCGGCCGCCGCCAACAGCCAGTACGGCACCTGCAGATCCTCGGGCGCCGTCGTCGGATCGAGGTCATCGGGCAGCGCCTCGGCCCGCTTGATCACCGGGCACCTGCCGGCCAACGCGGCGTAGCCCGCCGGCGTGGCCTTGCCCGCCGCCACGTCGGTCGTCCACGCCAGGCTGGCCCCCGTGACCTCGAGGATGGCGCGGGTCAACTCGAGCTCGTGCTCGGCCGGGCCCGCGGCCACCATGATCCGGGCCCAACGCAAGGCGTTCACCACCGGATCGCCCGGATGCCGATTGCGACGCTGCTGCAGCACACGGATGCCGTCGAGCGCGTCGATGGCCGCCCCCACACCGACCATGTCCCAATCCTCGGGTGCGCTCACGCCGATCTCGTCGATCGACACGCCTTGATGGGGCTGATGGAGGTCGAGGCTCTCGACGTTGCCTCCGGCGGCGGCGAGCACGTCGGTCACCCTGGCCAGGCCGCCCGGTTGGTCGAGCAGTTCGATGCGGAAGCGGTACGTCACGAGAGGTTCGGTCACGGTGCCCATGATGACCGTCGACGTTTCGGGCCCATTTCCGAATGTGCAACCGGTAGTGAACTCCCCCACCATAGGTACCCCACTGGTCAGATGTTAGGCTGACCTACTAAAATGCAGCGCCGTGACGATGACGCCCGATCGGGTGCGGGAAGGCGCAGCTCCGGTCATCACCTTCGCCGATGACCTCAGCGCGCGCGGGCTGCGACCGGCCCTCATCGATGGCCATCGGGTCGTCACCTACGCCGAGCTCGCTGAACTGGTGGCCGACGACGCCTCCCGACTCGGTCCGGTTCGGCGCCTCGTCCTCCTCGAGATCTCGCCGGACATCCCCTCGATCGTCACGTACCTGGCGGCGCTCCAGGGCCGCCATCCCGTGCTCCTCGTTCCTCCGGCGAGCGACGACCGGTTCGGCGGCCTCGTCCGCTCCACCTACGACCCCGACGTCGTGATCGTCGGTGGCGAGTCGAGGGGACGGCGGCGGGGCACCGTCCACGAACTGCACCCGGACCTCGCCCTGCTCCTCTCGACGTCAGGATCGACGGGTTCACCCAAGCTGGTCCGCCTCTCCCACCGCAACGTGCAAGCCAACGCCACCGCCATCGTCACTGCCCTCGGCATCGACGAGCACGACCGGGCGATCACCTCGCTTCCGCTGGCCTATTGCTACGGACTGTCGATACTCCACAGCCACCTCACGTCTGGCGCGTCGGTGGTGTTGACCGATCGCTCGGTCGTCGACCCGGTCTTCTGGGACGAGTTCCGGCGCCACGGCGTCACCAGCCTGGCCGGGGTTCCGTACACCTTCGAGCTCCTCGACCGGAGCGGGTTCGAGCACCGCGATGTGCCGACGCTGCGAAGGGTGACGCAGGCCGGTGGGCGGCTCGACCCGGTCGTCGTCGATCGCTACGCCCGGCTCGGCCGCCGCCGGCGCTGGGACCTCCACATCATGTACGGCCAGACCGAGGCCACGGCCCGCATGGCCTGCCTTCCTCCGGCACTCGCCGTCGACCACCCGGAAGCCATCGGGCGGCCGGTCGCCGGCGGCGAGTTCCACCTCGAGGACATCGAGGGTGATGTCGGCGAGCTCGTCTACCGGGGCCCCAACGTCATGCTGGGGTATGCCGAGGTCTCGGCCGACCTGGCCAAGGGTCGAGAAGTCGAGGAGCTGCGCACCGGCGATCTGGCTCGCGTCAACGACGCCGGGTTGTACGAGGTCGTCGGCCGGCGCCACCGCTTCGTCAAACCGTTCGGCCTCCGTGTCGACCTCGACGCCGTCGAGCGCAGGCTCGGCGACGAGGGCGTCGAAGCGATGTGCACGGGCGACGACCGGCGCCTCGTGATCACCATCACTTCGTCCTCCGTCGGCCGGGAGCGCGACCTCGTCCAGCGATTCACGACGGTTCCGCGTGCCGCCGTGTCGGTGCGCCGCGTCCACCTCCTCCCGCGGCTCCTCAACGGGAAACCCGATTACTTCGCGCTCGAGGAGGCTGGCACCGACGACGACGTCACCTTGGCCCCGTCCGCCGGCGTCGACGGCGTCCGGCGGATCTTCGCTCGGGTGCTGGCGGCGTCACCGTCCGACATCGCCAGCGACGCTTCGTTCATCGAGCTCGGCGGAGACTCCCTCTCGTACGTCGAAGCATCGGTGCGGCTCGAAGAGCTGCTCGGCGTGCTGCCCCACGACTGGACCAGCCAATCCATCGCCGAGCTGGCCGCGCGGCGTCCCGAGCCCGGAAGAACCGCGCCGGCCGCGACGATGTTCCGCAAGGTCGAGTCCACCGTCGTGCTTCGCGCGTCGGCCGTCGTACTCATCGTCGCCACCCACGCCGGACTGACCGACTTGCGCGGCGGAGCCCACCTGCTGCTCGCCATCGCTGGATGGAACTTCGCCCCGTTCCAGGTGCCGGCCGAGCCCCGCCGCCTCATGCGCAGCATCGGCCGGGTGGCCGGGCCCAGCCTCGCCTGGATCCTGGCGCTCGTCGTGTGGAGCGAGGGCTATGGCATCGACAACCTTGCGCTGC
Source organism: Acidimicrobiales bacterium (assembly GCA_046597375.1). Lineage (GTDB taxonomy): Bacteria > Actinomycetota > Acidimicrobiia > Acidimicrobiales > CADCTF01 > DATLED01. The sequence continues at coordinate 12,249 of JBKJKM010000166.1, forward strand.
TGCACAGCCAACTCGGCCCGGAGTTGTGGGACCCCCGGTGGCGCTATTGGTTCGTCGAGGCCCTGGTGCAGATCCTGGTGGTCGTCGGAGCCCTCCTCTGCGTGCCGGCCGTCCGTCGGTTGGAGCGACGGCGACCTCTGCGCTTCGTCTCCGTGCTCCTCTTCATTTCGGCGGCCGCCGCCTTGGCCGGATCCGGCGACCGGGTCATCCACCGGCCCCAGACGATCGTCTGGATCTTCTTCCTCGGATGGGCCGCCCATCGGGCCGATTCCTCTCGGGCGCGGCTGGCCGTATCGGCGGCGGCGGTTGTCGGAACGTTGCTCTTCTTCGTCGACGGCGAGCGCGAGGCCATCGTGATCGGCGGCCTGTTGGTGCTGCTCTGGGTCAGAACGATCCCCCTACCACGACCGCTGCCGGGGGCGTTCGCCGTGGTGGCCTCGGCATCGCTGTGGATCTACCTCGTGCACTGGCAGGTGTACCCGTTCGTGGTGCACCACGCCACGCCGGCGGCGGCCGTGGTGGCGTCCCTGATCGCCGGCGTCGCGCTGTCCCGAGGAGCGGAGCTCAGACTCCTCGCAAGGTGGCCAAGGAAGGCTCACCGCCACGTGCCCGCCGCCTTCGGCTGAGGGCGGGCGACAGAGCGCGCCGTGGACGCCTCGTCTCGTTTTCCAAACCGGCGATGTTGTTGGTGTGACTGGAGTTGATGTCGCACCTCTCTGGTTCACTGGCTTCATGGGGTTG
>JBKJKM010000172.1:0-2525 GCA_046597375.1 Acidimicrobiales bacterium
GAGGATCGCCGTCCGACGTACGCCGGCTATGGCGGCCAAGGCGGAGGCTGGGGCGGCGGCGGCTACTACGGCGGGAACGGCATGTTCACCGGACTCCTCCTCGGTTCGATGCTCGGCGGTGGCGGCTGGGGTGGCGGCTTCGGATGGGGCGGTGGCGGCCACGACCGTCCGGCCGACATGGACCGCAACGACGGCGGTGGCGACGGCGGAGGTCTGTTCGGTGGCGGCGGTGGTGGCGACTGGGGCGGTGGTGGCGGCGGCGGCGACTTCGGGGGTGGCGGCGGCGACGTCGGTGGCGGCGACTGGTAGCACCACGGGCTACAGCGACCGGTAACACCAACGGCGGCGGCTACTGGTAGCACCACCCGTTTTTGAGGCGTCAGTGCCCGGAAATGGGGGACTGGCGTCTCGAAAATGCGGAGGGACGTAGCGTCGGCGCCATGAGTTCCGATGCGCCGCCGCCGTTCCTGCACCCCTTCGCCCGGCCGTCGGCGCCGGCGTCGAGCTACCTCCAGATCGTGTCCGGGGAGGGAGCCGTGGTGGTCGACTCGGCGGGCAAGGAGTACATCGATGCGTTGGCGGCGCTGTGGTTCTGCCAGGTCGGCCACGGTCGGCGGGAGATCGTGGATGCCATCGCCGACCAGGCCGGACGGCTGGCCACGTTCCACACGTTCGACCGTTTCACCAATGGACCGGCGGACGACTTGGCGGCTCGCCTGGTGGCGTTGGCGCCGATGCCGGACGCCCGGGTGTTCCTCACCAGCGGTGGATCGGAGGCGGTGGAGTCCGCCCTCAAGTTGGCCCGCTTGGCCCACCACGCCGCCGGCGAGACCGATCGCACCATCGTGATCAGCCGGGTGCCGTCGTACCACGGGGTGACGTTCGGGTCGTTGGCGCTCACCGGGTTGCCGCTCAACCAGGTGGGGTTCGGTCCGTTGCTGGGCGATGTGGTGCAGGTGCCCTTCGACGACCTCGACGCCGTCGATGCGGTGATCGCCGAGCACGGCGCCTCCCGCATCGCCGCCGTCATCGCCGAGCCTGTGGTCGGCGCCGGCGGTGTCCGCCCGCCTCCCGACGGCTACCTGGCCGGACTTCGGGCGCGGTGCGACGCCGCCGGCGCGTTCCTGATCCTCGACGAGGTGATCTGCGGGTTCGGCCGCCTGGGCGAGTGGTTCGGCGGCACCCGGTGGGGCGTCCAGCCCGACCTCGTCGCCTTCGCCAAGGGCGTCAGCTCGGGTTACCAGCCGGTCGGCGGCGTGATCGTGGGGTCGGCCGTGCGCGCTCGACTCGAGTCCGATCCCGCCCTGGTGCTGCGTCACGGCCACACCTACAGCGGGCATCCGACGGCGTGCGCGGCGGCCGTCGCCAACCTGTCCGTTCTCGCCGACGAGGGGCTCCTGGCGCGGGCCGATCCGATCGGCGACCGATTGTCCGACGGGCTGCGTTCGTTCGCCGACGACCGGGTGCTCGAAGTGCGCGGGCTCGGCGCGGTCTGGGCCTGCCACCTGGCCGAGGGCATCGACGCCACCGCCGTCCGCGACGCCATGTTGGACGGGGGCGTGATCCCCCGCAACCTCGGCGCCGACGTCATCGCCTTCTGCCCGCCGCTGGTGATCGACGATGGTCAGATCGACCGGTGCGTGGAGGTGTTCGCCAAGGCGGTGGCGTCGCAGTAGTTGCTTGATCGGATAGCGCGCGCCGACGCCGCCCGGGCTGGCGGGCAAGCTGGAGCCGTCGTGACCGCCCGCACCCGCACTCGGCATCGACTGGTCGGGGTCGTCTTTGCATTGGCCGGGTTGGCGTCCGCTTCGTGCTCGCAGGACGGCGATGAGAGCCGGACGTCGGCGGCGCCTCCGGCCACCACGACGTCCACCGCTGATGTCCCAGCGCCGACGACTTCGGCGACGCCGGTGGAGGGGCCGACGACCACGGCGGCGCCGGCGCCTCCCATCGCCACGGCCACCCCGCAGGTGACCGGGCCGGCGCAGGTGCGGCCCGGGCCGGCGCGAGCGGCGGCCAACTCGTGCCCCCCCGTCCCGGAACGCGCCCAGCCCCGGTCCGACCGACCCACCTACAAGCTGGCCATCGACGTGCGTCCCGACGACGGCGTCGTCACCGGAACCCAGACGGTGCGCTTCACGCCCGACCTCGACGTCGACAAGCTCGTCTTCCGACTGTGGGCCAACGCCCCCCGCATCACCCGCGCCGGCGGAAAGATCGAGGTGGCCGTCGACGGCGACCCGGCCGGCATCACTCGACCCGATCCGACCACGCTGGTGGTGCCGCGCAAGGTGCCGGCGGGGCGCACGACCGAGGTGACGATGTCGTGGGAGCTCACGCTCCCGACGTCGCCCAGCAACGACCGCATCGCCCGATCGGGAACGTCGATCCGACTCGGTTCGTTCTTCCCCGTCCTGGCCTGGCATCCCGGCCTCGGGTGGGCGACCGAGCCGCCGACGACCGGGTTCGCCGAGTCGTCGCTCTCGCTGCCGGCCGACTTCGAGGTGCAGGTGACCGTGCCCGTC
>JBKJKM010000233.1:0-2741 GCA_046597375.1 Acidimicrobiales bacterium
CATGGCGCGCCCCGAGCAACGGCAAAAGAAGTAACGCCACCGCCCAGACGCCGATGCGCACACTCGTCAGGGCCAGCACGAGGCCCATGAACCCGAGGACGAGGTAGGTGGCCGCCGCCGCCGGGCTCGCCGGCACCAGACCTTTGAGCACCCGACGCAACGGAGTGCCTCTGGCCGACCACTCCGCGATGGCCACGAAGAGCCAGTTCGACGACTGGTACACGACGACGGCCGCCACGACTACCCAGATGGGCGGCACCTCGACCTCTCGGTGCCCAGCGAACACCACGGCCGCCAGCGCCGCCGCCGCCGCCAACTGCAGGCGGTTGAAGAGGGCGTGGGAGACGGTCGTGTCCCGCTTCACTTCCCACTCGCTGAGCGACGAGGCGAACACGATGGCGGCGGCCAGGCCCGGTGGAAACAGGTAGGCGATGGCTACGTTGACCGGAGCGCCCATGCTCAACGAGATGTGGCGGATGGCCGGCACCGGCAACACGTTGGCCGCCGCACAGAACACGCACCAGGCCGCCACGAGCGCCCAGCCCCGGTCGTTCCACGGACGGTTTGCCAGGCCGAAGGCGACGACGGCACCAACGGCGACCAGCATGGCGACGAAATAGACGGCAAAGGCCGGGCGGTCGCCGGACGGCGCCGGCTCGCGACCAGGGGCCCGGTTCGCAACCGGGCCCCCGTCGGATGCTGCATCTACTTCCAGTTGGCGTTGGCGCCACCAGCCAGCAGCAGGCCGACCAGGGGAGCGAGCGTCATCGCGATGCGACGAAGTTGACGGAATTTGGACATGCGGTTCACCTCCCAGGAGGGTCGTCGGTGGTGTCCGCTCCGCTTCTGTGACGGGGTGCTCCTTCGCTTCTACGCCGGTTTCGCTGGGCTTGGTCTGTGACAATTGTCCACCCTTGTGGCCAATGTGTCCAGCGTTCGATTCGTCCGCTTCCCCCACTTCGGGGTGGAACGGTCCACCGATCGGGTGATGTGGCAGGGCGGGAGGTGGCGCGAACCTCACCCAGTACCGGGCCAGAGAGACGACGTCTGATGATCGCGTTGGAGACACCACCCATGCCGATTGACGACCTTCGAGACGGTCGCGCCATCCTCGTGGCGGACGACGATCCGATGATGCGCCGCCTCGTCGGCTACGCGTTGCGCGACGCCGGCTTCGCCGTGGTGGAGGCGGGCGACGGCGGCGCCGCCCTCGAGTTGGTGGCCTCGCAGCGCTTCGCCCTCGTGTTGCTCGACGTCCAGATGCCCGTGCTTTCCGGGCGCCAGGTCCTCCAGCAGCTCCGGTCCGATCCGGCCACCGCCGCCCTCCCCGTCATCCTGGTGACGGGCTCCGACGCCCTCGTCGATCGCATCTCCGGCCTCGCCGCCGGCGCCGACGACTACCTCACCAAGCCGTTCTCGCTCGAGGAGGTCGTCGCACGAGTCAAGACCCAGCTCCGGGCCCGCGACGCCTGGGCCGACACCCTCGCCGCCAACTCGCGCCACCTGTCGAAGCTGGCCCGGGCGTTGGAGGCGGCAGGCCACCAATCCACGTTGGAAGGCGCGGCCGGCGTCCTTTGTGACGTCGCGGCGTTGCGAGACGGCATCCGTTCGACGGTCGTCGTCCGCTTCACCGCTGATCAACAAGCGGTGCCGGTGGCCTGTTCGGGAGACGAGCTGTGGGGACTGTGCCCGAGCGAACCCGTGCCCAACGCCCTGCGCCACTATCTGTGCGAACGGAGCGCGTCCGGTCCGTGGTTCGAGCGGGGAGAGCCGACCGTCGGCGTCCGTCCGCTGGCGCACCTGGCCGGTACTCAAGTCGCCTGCGTACCCTTCGGCGACGAAGACGGTGGGCATCCGCACGGCCTGCTGCTCATCGCACTGACCGAGCGGGCCGCCGTCGACACGGCCGCGGCTCTCGCCGGCGCCGTCAACTTCGCCGCCGTCCTCAACGGCCTGCTGCGGCCCCGCCTGGTCGAGCAGCATCGAGCCGAGCTCGACCGGATGGAGCTGCGCACCCTGCTGCGGGAGCGGGCCTTTCGCCCTCACTTCCAGCCCATCGTGTCGCTGCAGACGGGGGAGGTCGTCGGCACCGAGGCCCTCACCCGGTTCGCCGACGGCTCCAGCCCCGACAACCGCTTCCGCGAAGCCGCCGTCCTCGGCCTCGGCATCGACCTCGAGCTGGCCACCCTCACGGCCGCCGTCCGGGAGGCCACGGCCTTCGTCCCCTCGTCGGCGTGGCTCTCGCTCAACGTGTCGCCGGCGCTCCTGTTGTCCTACGGGGGCGATCAGCTCCGTCACGTGCTCGACCTCCGCGACCGAGACGTGGTGCTCGAGCTCTCCGAACACGAAGCCGTGTCCGACTACGACGCCATGAAGGCGGCCGTGCACTCCGTCGGCAACAACGTCCGCCTCTCGATCGACGACGCCGGCTCAGGCTTCGCCTCCCTCCGCCACATCCTCCAGCTCCAACCCGAGTTCATCAAGCTCGACCGCTCCTGGGTCCACGGCGTCGACACCGACCCCGCCCGCCAAGCCATGATCGCCGGCCTCCGCCACTTCGCCGACCAAACCGGCGCGCTGTTGGTGGCGGAAGGCATCGAAGAGGAAGCCGAACGAGACACCCTCATCGACCTCCGCGTCGACCTCGGCCAGGGGTATTTGTTGGGTAGGCCGGCGGCGTTGACGCCGGCGGCGTAGGCCGGCGGCGTTGATGCCGGCGGCGTGACTGGGGCGTGATGGCG
>JBKJKM010000088.1:0-14295 GCA_046597375.1 Acidimicrobiales bacterium
GCCAGGTTGGCGATGAGGCACTCGCCGGGCATGAGCGTCTGGATCTCCGGGCCCAGGGCGGAGATGTCCTGCTTCGACGAGCCCCGCAGGATGTTGCGGTCCTTCTCGTCGGCCAAGCCGAGGATGAAGAAAGTGTTGAACTGGCTGAGCAGCTCGCTGTCGAGCAGTTTCGGTTGTTGGGTGATGGCGCACAGCCCGACCTTGAACTTGCGGCCTTCGCGCGCCAGCCGGGGGAACACGTTCGACTCGCGGTCGCGGTTGGTCGACAACACCCGCTGCGCTTCTTCCAACACGACGGCGACGACGGGCATGCGCTCGTGACGCTCGGGATCGTCGAGATACGCGCCCGACCATTCGTCGAGCACTCGACGGGCCAGGAAGGACGCAACCAGCACCTCCTCGGTGGAGCCGAGACCGCTCACGTCGACGAGCACCACCTTGCCGTCGACGAGGTCGCGCACGATGGCCGACCCGACCGACAGGTTGGGATCAGGCGAGATGCAGTCGAGATCGACGATGCGGCGGGCCCGACGATGCACGACCTGGAGGGTATTGAGGGCGACCCGCCCGTTGAGCTCGATCTCCCGGAACGGTGCCAGGTCGTCGAGTTGGGAGAAGGGGAGGAGCCACGCGAGGCCGCTGCCGGCCGTCGAGCCGTAGAGGCGCTCCAACTCGTACAGGGCTTCTTCTTGTGGCCGGGTCCACTCGTAGGCGGTGCGCAGGTCGTCGACCGAGAGCTCGGCCAGCGAGACCCGCAGGGTGTTGGTGTTGGGCAGGCGCCGGGCGGCGTAGGTGCGCAACCGCGACGCCGCCCACGGGTGCTTGATCAGCGTGGTGCGGTACTCGCCGTGAGGATCGACGAGCAGGAGCCCGTAGCGACCCTGTGACTGCAGGGCGCCGCCGGCCAGCACCTGCATGAGGTTGGACTTGCCCATGCCGGTGGTGGCGAAGATGCCCACGTGGGTGGCGAGCGAGGCGCCGGGAATGCCGACCGTGAAGTCGACCTCGGCCTCGCCGCTCCGCAGCCGGCCCACCGGCAGGTCGCCCATGCGTCCTCGAAGGAAGTCGAAGTCGGCCGTCTCCGGCGCCACGACCCGGCTGAACTGGGTGGGCAGGCTCTTGGGCTTGCGGAAATCGAGCCCGTCGGGCGTGACGTAGCCGAGGCACCGACACGAAGCCACGCGGTAGGTGCGCCGAGCCGACTCGTAGAGGGGATGGACCTCGGCATCGCCGCGGGCGTCGTCGCTCAGCATCGTGCCGGCCACCCGCTCGGCCCAGCCGGGCTCGCGATGCTCGGTGCCGTAGGTGACGTCGACGATCCGGAACAGGTACCGCCGGCCGGTGGCGTCGTCGACGCCCACGAGGAGCTCGCCGAGGAACAGATCCTCGTCGGGCGCCGCCCGGAACTCGCCCTCGAGGACGTTCTTCCCGAACAGGCGGCCCTTGGGGGCGGCGGTCACGAGCGCTCCATCAGGCCGTGGCGGTCGGCGAAGGCCCGCTCGCGCACGTCGGGCGGCACGCCGGCGCGGTCGAAGTGGTCATCGAGTTGCATACGGACCTCTTGGCGGAGCCACCCGGGACAGGCGGCCAGTCGATCGGCCACGGTGAGCGGATAGGGGTAGCCGGGAAAGGCGGCGTCGTCGGAGAGGGCGGCGATCGCCCCTAAAACGGTCTCGGCGTCGACCGAGGCCGGGAGGTCGATGCGGAAGGCGAACCGGGCATCGGGGTCGAGCCGGGCGGCGACGACCCGCAACCCGTCGCCGACGTCGGAGCGCACCCGGGCGATCGGGGCCCACCAGCGGGCCCGTGGGCCGAGCAGCAGTGCTGCCTCGGCCTCGAGTTGGCCGAGCAGGGGGGCGCCACCTCGCGAGAGCGACGAGTGCTTGGTGACGGCGGCGAGGACGACCTCGCGCTCGGCCGCCCGGGCCAGGAGGCGGGCCACGAACGAGGAGGGAATTCGCCAGTCGGGCTGGAGGTCGCCGTCAACGAGCACGAGGGCTCCGGGCACGGCGTCCTCGATGCATCGCTCGACGGCATCCCACTCCCACCGGTCGCGCAGGAGGTTGGCGTCGACGGCGCAATCGGGCGCGAGGCCCTCGAGGGCCAGCGCCGCCCGGGCGACCGCACCTTCGCCGAGACCGAGCACGGCGGCCCGCAGCGGACCTTCCTCTTCCAACACACAGCCGCCGGCGACGAAGCGCACTCGCGCCGCCCGGGTCACCAGGAGCTGCAGGCACCGGGCGTCGGCCACCATCGCCTGGCCCCCGTCGACGGCCCAGGCCTCGACGGGTGGCAATCCCTTGGCCAGCGGGCGCAGCCCGATGACCGCCTCGAACTCGAGAGCGCTCGTGCCGCTCGGATCGGCCAGGGAGGAGCCGCCGCCGGTGAGGAGGCTGGCCAGTCGCGCCGCCGCCACCTCGAGGCTGCCGGTCGCCGTGGCGGTGGGGGACATGCCCCCATGTTCTCAGGGGGGTGAGACAATCACAACGATGTGATTCTCGGCACCGGAAATTGGGAGGAATCGACCCTTCCGACCACGAAAGACTGAGTCGGTGGAGTCGAGGGCGAGGAGGATCGTTGCTGCGGTGCGCCCGTCGGCCCTGTGGACCTCGCCGCGCATCCTGTTGCTGCGTCAGCTCCCTGGTGTCAGCCGGCCCCTGACCGCCGTCGCCGTGGTGGCCGTGATCGTCAGCGCCGGACTGCCTGTTGCCTCGACCCTGGCCTCAGGCGCCCTCGTCGGACGCGTGCCGGCGGCGGTCACCACCGGGCTCGACAGCGCGGCCGGTCGTGACCTCGTGCGGGCCCTCGTCGCCCTGGCCGTGATCTACCTCGCACAGTTCACCCTCGTGCCGCTGCTCACGCTCGGCACCAACGCCCTGGCCCGACGCCTCGACCGGGCCATCTCCAACCGGGTGATGGGCGCGATCCTGGCGCCGACGGGGATCCGCCATCTCGAGGACCCGGGCATCCTCGACGAGGTGACCAAGGCGGAGGGACTCGTCACCGGGTACACGCCGGGGGGCGCGTTCCGAGGCATTGTCGGCATCTGGACCATGCGCCTCGCCGGCGTCGGCGGTGTGGTGATCGTGGCGCGCTACGCCTGGTGGCTCGCCTTGGTGCTCGCCGCCAACGCCGTCCTCGAGCAGCGCTTCTGGCGGCGCCGGTACGACGAGGTGACGACCTCGCTGTTCGATCGCGGTGACCTGCATCGGCGCTCGTCATATCTGCGCGACGCCGTCCTCACCCCTCTCGCCGCCAAGGAGGTGCGGATCTTCGGGCTCCAGCCTTGGTTCGCCTCCCGGTTCCATGCGTCCTGGGCCGAGGTGATGGCGCCCGTGTGGGGGGACATGCGGGGCAAACGCCACCAGAGCGTTGCGGCCGCCGTCCTGCCCACCTTGGCCGTCGGCGGGGCCCTCGCCTTCGTTGCCAACGCCGCTATCGAACGACGCATCGATCTCACGGCCACGGTCATCCTCTGTCAGGCCATCTTCACGATCAACCAGCTCGGCGGCGTGGGGGACTACGACGAAATGGTGTCTCGGGGCGTGGCGGCGCTTCCCGTTGCCTTGGGGCTGGTCGAACGGCTCCGTGGGCCCGATTTCGTGGCCGGCGGCACCGATGATGCCGGTGGTCTTCCCGCAGCGTCCATCCGCTTCGAGGACGTCCACTTCCGCTACCCCGGGCGCGAGACGGACGTCTATGCCGGCCTCGACCTGGAGATCGCCGCCGGGCGGTCGTTGGCCATCGTCGGCGCCAACGGCGCCGGCAAGACGACCCTGGTGAAGTTGTTGGCCCGGATGTACGAGCCGACGTCAGGACGGATCACCGTTGACGGCGTCGACCTCCGAAACCTCGATGCGTCGTCGTGGCAGCGTCGGATCGCCGCCATCTTCCAGGACTTCCGCCACTACCACCTCGCCGCTCGTGACAACGTGGCCTTCGGTGCCCCTGACCTCGACGGCGCCACGGCCGAGGCGGCGCTCGACCGCTCCGCCGACCGGGCCGGGATCACGGCGCTGATCAAGGGCCTCGCCGCAGGGTGGGACACGCCTCTCGACCGGCAGCTCACCGGCGGTACCGACCTCTCGGGCGGGCAGTGGCAGCGTGTCGCCCTGGCCCGCGCGCTCTACGCCGTGGAGGGTGGCGCCGGCGTGTTGATCCTCGACGAACCCACGGCGAGCCTCGACGTCCGCACCGAGAGCGAGCTGTACGAGCGCTTCCTCGACCTCACCGCAGGCCTGACCACGATCGTGATCTCGCACCGGTTCTCCACCGTTCGGCGAGCCGATCGCATCGTCGTCCTTGACGGCGGCCGGGTCGTCGAGTCTGGCACCCACGATGAGCTCGTCACGCAAAGCGGGCTCTACGCGAACATGTTCGAGCTCCAAGCGGCCCGTTACGCCGACGACGGGGTGCCGCCGGAGGTCGAGGCGGTCCATGGCTGAGCGGTTCCGCGGTGGCCAGGCCGTCCTGGGCATCGCCTGGCGGGCCGACCCGCTGCGCTTTGCAGTCTCGCTCGTGATGGCCACCGGCGGCCAGGTGATGTCGCCCCTCTACGCCGTCGCCCTTGGCTGGCTGACCGACGCCGTGGTGGCCGGCCGCACCTCCCAGGCCCGAAACGCCGTGCTCCTTTACGGCGCCGTCATCCTCGCCGGCCAGCTGATCGCCGTCATCAACTTCCCGATGCGCATGGTGATGCGGGAACGGACGACCCACGCCATCGACTGCGATCTCGTCGACCTGGCGGGACGGGTTCCGGGTCTCGAGCATTTCGAGCGGGCCGAGTACGCCGACAAGGTCGAGTTGCTCCGAGCCTCGCGCATGCAGCTGGCCGGCGTGCCCGACGCCATCATCTTTAACATCGCCGTCCCTCTCCAGCTTCTCGTGACCGCCGGCCTGCTGGCTCGCGCCCATCCCGCCCTGCTGACCCTGCCGCTCTTCGGGATCCCGATTCTCTACGCCGGTCACAAGAGCACGAACCGGCAGCTGGCGCTGCAGGAGGAGCTGGCTGAGGACGGGCGCGTGCGGGGTCACCTGTTCACGACGGCATTGTCGAGCCAGGCCGGCAAGGAGCTGCGGGTCTTCGGCCTCGGCCCGACGCTCTTGCAGCGACGGGACGAGATCTGGCAGCGCATGGAGCGTCGCAACGTCGCCGTGAGCCTGCAGGCGATCGGGATCCAGACGATCGCCTGGATCGTGTTCGCCGTCGGCTACATCGGCGCCGTGGCGCTCGTTGTCCACGACGCCATTCGAGGCCGGGCGACGCCTGGCGATGTGGTGCTCGCCATCTCCCTCGCCGCACAGATCCGCCAGCTGCTGGGGCAGCTCACCGGCATGGTCACCTGGCTGCTCGAGTCGCTCAAGGCGGCGGCCCGCTACGTCTGGCTGCGCGACCATGCCCGCGAAGCGACCCGACGGGTGTTGCCGACGGAGCCTGCGCCACCGCCCCGGCGACTCGAGGACGGCATCCGTTTCGAAGGCGTCTCGTTCCGCTACCCGGGCACCGGCACCGACGTGCTGCGCGACGTCGACCTCCACATCCCGGCCGGCACCACCGTGGCCGTCGTCGGCGACAACGGCGCCGGCAAGAGCACCCTGGTGAAGTTGTTGGCCCGGTACTACGAGCCGACGTCCGGACGCATCCTCATCGACGGTGTCGACCTCGCCTCCATCGACGTCGAAGCCTGGCGGGCCGGCCTCTCGGCCGGGTTTCAGGACTTCGTCCGCTTCGAGCTCGTCGCCCGGGAGGTCATCGCCATCGGCGATGTCGCCAACGTCGGGGAAGGCGATGCTGCCGTCATCGCCGCCCTCGATCGAGCGTCGGCTCGGGGCGTCGTCGACGAGCTCACGGGGGGCCTTGATGCGCAGCTCGGAAAGAGCTTCGAGGGCGGTGCCGAGCTCTCGGGCGGACAGTGGCAGAAGCTCGCCCTCGGCCGCTCGATGATGCGGGAGGATCCGATCCTCCTACTGCTCGACGAGCCGACGGCCGCCCTGGATGCACCGAGCGAGCACGCGTTGTTCGAGCGCTACGCCGGCGCCGCCCGCCGGGCGGCGACCTCGAGCGGGGCGGTGACCCTGCTCGTGAGCCATCGGTTCTCGACGGTCCGGATGGCCGACCTCATCCTCGTCGTCGATGGTGCCTCCATCGCCGAGGCCGGTGACCACGCCACTCTTGTGGCGGCCGGCGGGTTGTACGCCGAGCTCTACGAGCTCCAGGCCCGCTCCTACCGCTAGGTGTAGCGAGCGTCCTCATACCGACAAAGCAGGCGCGCGTCACCAGAAGCTCGCAGGGAGCGTTCGATGACGCCCGCGCCGGAAACCTGGCCTGCTCGTGCACTTCGCTTCGAGCAAGTGGAACTCGCCTGGGAGCGACGGCAATCTCCTCGCCGGCCACCGGCACCGGTGGTTTTGAGATGCCAGTGGTCGGATCTGCCCCACTGGTGTCTCCAAAAACCGGAAAAGCGGCTGGTCAGGAAATGTGATCCGGGGCGACCGTTGCTGACCGACCTGAGAGATCACCGCCAGAAACTTGACCTGCTCGTGAACTTCGCTTCGAGCAAGTGGAACTAGGTCGGCCTTCAACCCGGCCCCACGGAGTTGGGACTGCCCCTGCCACGGCTCTCGGTTCACCGTCGACGGCGACGTTCTCCAGGGTCCGGCGACCGCCGATCTGGAACGCAAGCCCACCGCGTAGGCAAAGATCCTCCCATGCCTCGACCGATCTGGAGCGGGTCCATCAGTTTCGGACTGGTGAACGTGCCCGTGAAGCTCTTCACCGCGCAGTCGCCCAAGGACGTCCGCTTCAACCAGCTCCATGGCCCCGACAACAGCCGCGTGAAGATGAAGCGATTCTGCGCGGCGGAGGACATCGAGATCCCGTTCGACGAGATCGTGAAGGGCTACGAGATCGGTCCCGACCAGTACGTCGTCATCGACCCCAAAGAGCTCGAGGAGTTCGACGCCAAGGCCACGCACACGATCGACATCGAGGAGTTCGTGCACCTCGACCAGATCGATCCCATCTATTTCGAGCGGGCGTACTACCTCGTCCCGGACGAGCGCTCGGCGAAGCCCTATCGGCTGCTCGCGGAGGCGCTGGCCGACAGTGACAAGGTGGCCATCGCACGCTTCGTGATGCGCACCAAGCAGTATCTCTGCGCCGTTCGAGTCGTCGAAGGCGTGCTCGTTCTCAACACGATGCTCTACGACGACGAGGTCGTCGACGCCGCCGATCTCGACATTCCCGATGCCAGCGACATCGAGGTGACCGAGCGGGAGCTCAAGATGGCCCGCCAGCTCGTGGACTCCCTCACGGTCGACGACTTCGAGCCCGAGAAGTTCACCGACGACTACCGGGTGCGCGTCATGGAGCTGATCGAGGCCAAGGCGGCCGGCGAGGTGGTGATCGCCAGCGTGGCCGAGGCCGAGCCGACCAAGGTCGTCGACCTGCTCGCCGCCCTCGAAGCCAGTGTGGCGGCCGCCAAGGAAGCCAAGAAGACCAAGGCCGAGGCGGGGTAGCGGGTGAGCCTGGTCGCCATCGGTGGGCACCAGCTGAAGCTGTCCAACCTGGACAAGGTGCTGTATCCCGACGACGGGTTCACCAAAGGCCAGGTGATCGACTACTACGCCCGCATCGCTCCCGTAGCCGTGCCCCACTACGAGGGTCGGCAAATGACGCTGAAGCGCTACCCAAACGGGGTCGACGACAAGTTCTTCTTCGAGAAGAACGCACCCAAGCACCGACCGGAGTGGGTCACCACGGCCCCGTTCTGGAGCCGCCATTCCAAGCGCGAGATCAACTTCACCGTGATCGACTCGGCCGCCACCCTCGTCTGGACGGCCAATCTTGCGGCCATCGAGTTGCACCCCTCGCTCTCGCTCGCCGTGAAGCCGGAGCAGCCGACGATGGTGGTGTTCGACCTCGATCCCGGTGAGCCGGCCGACATCCGTCAGTGCTGCGAAGTGGGTTGTCACCTGCGCGAGCTCTTCGACCACCTCGGTCTCGAGTCGTTCCCCAAGACGAGCGGGTCGAAGGGGCTGCAGATCTACCTGCCCCTCAACACGCCGGTGACCTACGACGAGCCCAACGGCGGCACCAAGGGGTTCGCCCTGGCCGTCGCCCAACTCCTGGAGCGGCAACATCCCGAGCTGGTGGTGTCGAACATGGCGAAGGACCTACGACACGGCAAGATCCTCGTCGACTGGAGCCAGAACGACGAAAGCAAGACCACGTCTGGCGTCTACTCGTTGCGGGCCCGCACTCACCCCACCGTGTCCACGCCCGTGACTTGGGACGAGGTCGCCGCCGGCCGAGAGGAACCGGAGCGACTGCGCTTCACTGCTCCCGACGTCCTCGATCGCGTCGAGCGTCTGGGCGACCTTTTTGCGCCCACCCTCGAGGTCGAGCAGGCGCTGCCCAGCTTCGGCTGACGGGCACTGCCGTCAAGTAGGCGGACGAACGGTCGATGATGGAGGGGTGAACCGGCCGAGCTCCGTCGACGCCTCTACGCGCCTAGTCCCAAGCGCGGATCCGCTCGCCGCCGTCACGCCGGTGGCGAACGGGCTGGCCGAGAACCTCTCCCAGGTCATCCGGGGCAAGCCCGAGGCGCTGCGCCTGGTGCTCGTCTCCCTCCTGAGCGGCCACCACCTGTTGCTCGAGGACGTGCCCGGCGTGGGCAAGACCCTGCTGGCCAAGGCGTTGGCCCGATCGCTCGGCGGCACCTTCCGGCGCATCCAAGGCACCCCCGACCTCCTTCCCTCCGAGCTCACCGGCGTGAGCGTGTTCCACAAGGACACGGAGGCCTGGGAGTTCCGCCCGGGCCCGCTGTTCGCCAACATCGTCCTTGTCGACGAGATCAACCGGGCCACGCCCCGCACCCAGTCGGCGCTGTTGGAGGCAATGGAGGAGGGCCAGGTCACGGTCGACGGTCAGACCTGGGCGCTCCCCGAGCCGTTCTTCGTGGTGGCCACCCAGAACCCCGTCGAACACGCCGGCACCTTTCCCCTGGTCGAGGGCCAGCGCGACCGTTTTGGCCTGGTCGTCGAGCTCGGTCACCCCCACCGCACGGCCGAGCGTGAACTCCTCCTCGGCGCCGGTGGCGTGGCCAGCCTCGACCACCTCCGTCCCGTGTGCGATCCCGACTCCCTGGCCGCCGCCATCGCTGGCGTCCGCAGTGTGCACACGGCGCCGGCCGTCGCCGACTACGTCATCGACCTCTGCGCCGCGACCCGAGATCACGCCGAGGTGCTTCTCGGGGCCAGCGCCCGCGCCAGCCTGACGCTGCTTCATTCGGCCAAGGCGCACGCCGCACTGGCCGGGCGCGCCTTCGTCACGCCCGATGACGTGCAGGCCGTCGCTGTGGCCGCCCTGGCCCACCGGCTCATGCTCACCGGCGGCACCGATCTGCCGGCGGCGTCCGCCCTTCTGCGACGTCTGGTCGACTCGGTCCCCGTGCCGCGATGATGACGACGCTCGGCTGATGTTGCGGCCGGCGAACATCAGTCGGCCGGCCTTGTCGTTGGCGGCCGTCGCCTTTGCCCTTTTCGGGATCGCCAGGACGACCGGGTCGGGCTGGCTGATCGTCGTGCTGACCGGTATCGGCAGTGTCGTCGCCCTGGCCGCCGTCCTGCCGTGGTTCGGGCTGCGACGGGTGGTCGTCACGGTGGAGGCCCCTCGCGAGGGCACGGTCGGCCGCACCGCGGAGCTGGTCCTCGACGTGTCGTCAGGCCGAGCCGCACGACCCGTCAAGCTGCTCCCCCTCGGCTTCGAGGGACCGTGGACCGGCGTGGTGACGCCGGCCCGTGGTGCCTTGGCGCTCATCCCGATGCGGCGCGGCGTGTACACGTCGGTGCTCCTCGACGTGAGATCGGCCGCCCCCCTCGGCCTCGTGTGGTGGCGGCGCCGGATCCTCGCCGAGCTGCCACGACCGTTCGAGGTCGGGCCGCAACCCGCCGAGAGCCGGCTGCAGGCTCCATCAGGGGAAGACGACAACGGCACCGAAGACGGTCGGGTGTCGTCGGCGCTGGCCGACGCCGTGAAGACGGTGCGCGAGTACCACCCCGGCGATCCGATCAAGCTCGTCCATTGGGCCGCCACGGCCCGGGCCGGCGAACTGATGGTGAAGGAGCTCGAGTCGCCCGTCGCGCCGGTGCTCTGCATCGCCGTTGACCTCCGCGGCACGGCGGACGCCGTCGAGGACGCCGCCTCCCGCGCGGCCGGACTCGCCCTGGCCGGCTTGGCCGCCGGCCTCCCGGTGCATCTGCTCACCGCCGAGGCGACCGGTCCACGGTCCGGCCTGGTGTCGGCGGGCTCAGAAATCAACCGGCGACTGGCGCGTGCTATCGGCGGCGCGCTGCCAGCGCCACCTCGCGGCGTCAAGGTCGTCCGCATCGCCGCCGGCGTGGCGACGTCATGAGCATCGCTGCAGCCGTCCGGAAGGCCAACGCTAAACACGATGCCGAAGAGTCGGTTGCGCTGCGAGTCGCCGTGCTCGTCTCGGTGCTGGCCGCCACATTGGCGGCGACGGCCCAAGGTGTCGGCGGGCCCGCGCTCCGCCTCGCATCGACGGTGGGGATCGCCGGCGGGTTCGCCTACTCGCACTGGGCCCGACACCGCAACGGGTATCTGCTCAAGGCGATGCTGGCCGTCGGCGTGCTGTTGGCCTTCGGCAGCTTCCTTTCGGCCGCCACCGGGCTGTCGGCTGGCGCCATCAACGAGGTGCAGCTACCGCTGGCCGAATTGTTCCTGTGGGTCCAGTTCTTCCACTCCCTCGACGTGCCGGCGCGACGCGACCTGTTGTTCTCGCTGCTTTCGAGCCTGGTGCTGATCGCCGTCGCCGGCGTCCTGTCGGTCTCCGCGAGCCTCGGTCCCAACCTCATCGTGTGGGGTATCGCCACGGTCGTCAGCCTGGTGTTGGCCCATCGATCCGAGGTGCGGTCGCTCCCCGGTTTGCAGGGCGCGGTCGACACGCGCGACGGAGGCACGCGGCTCCGGGCGTCGAGCCTGCGGCCCGTGTTGAGCGTCGTTGCGCTGGTCGCCGTCCTCGGCGGAGGTCTGTTCCTCGTGGTGCCGGCCGCCGGCGCCGGGAAGGCGGTCGCTTTCCCGGCACGACTGCCGCGCGCCGTTCCCGTTCCCAGTGCCGGCGGATTGGCCAACCCGAGTCTCGGTGGTGCGGATCCGGCGTCCGGCGACGGAACGACGTCGTCCACCGGGAGCGGCGCCTCGACGTCGGGCTACTTCGGGTTCTCCCGCACCCTCGACACCGGGCTCCGGGGACGACCGGACGGAACCCTCGTGATGCGGGTCAAGGCGGGCCGCCCCGACTTCTGGCGGGGGCAGTCGTTCGACCAGTGGGACGGGCGCGAATGGCGCCAGTCGGATACCACACCGACGCCGACGCAGGGCGATGCGCCTATCGACCTGCTGGGCGCCCCCGAGGATCGGGAGGCCGGCATCCTCGACGCCGGCAGCGATTTCGTGCAGACGGTCTTCGTCGAGCAGCCCGGTCCGAACCTCATCTTCGCCGCCTATGCGCCGTCACGGGTGTACTTCACCGATCGCACCCTCTTCGAACTCGACGACGGCACCGTCCGCACCGGGGTGCAACTGCCGAAGGGCGCCGTCTACACCGTCGTCAGCCGACGGACGCCCGTGACCGCCGACCTGCTCCGCGCAAGTGACCGCTCGCCGATGTCGTTGTCGCCGGCGCTGTTGGCCCGGTACACGCAGGTGCCGTCGAGCGTGCCGGAACGGGTGCTGGAGTTGGCGGCATCGGTCACCGCCACCGCCCCCACGACCTTCGACAAGATCGCTGCGCTCGAACAGTGGATGAGCGACAACACGAGCTACACCCTCGACATCCCCCCGCTGCCGGCGGGCGCCGATGCCGTCGACCAGTACTTGTTCGTCGACCAGCAGGGGTTCTGCGAGCAGATCGGAACGTCGCTCGTCGTACTCCTGCGGAGCCTCGGGGTGCCGGCCCGGTTGGCCGTTGGATTCACGCCCGGCGAGCGCAACCCGTTCACGGGACTGTGGGAGGTGCGGGCCAAGGACGCCCACGCCTGGGCCGAGGTGTGGTTCCCCGGCATCGGATGGCAGGCCTTCGATCCCACCGCCGCCGTTCCGTTCGCCGGTGATCCCTACTCGTCGTCGGCCGGGGCCGGGTTGGCCACGTTCCTCAAGCACCGCCTCCCATCCATCCCGTCGTGGCTTCCGCGAGCCGCCACGCTCGTCGCGGCCGCCGGCATCCCCTTGAGCACCCTCTGCTGGATGGCGCTGCAGCGACGCCGTCGGCGTCGCGCGCTGGAGGCCTTGCCGTGGTCGGCCCGACAGCTCGATCGCCTCGAACGGACCGGCACCCGCATGGGGCGGTCGAGACGAGAGTGGGAGAGCGCCAGCCGGTATGCCGACGTGCTGGCCCGCTCGGTGTTGGCCGACCCGAGTGTGCGTACCGTGGCCGAGTTGCTCGAGGCGGACGCCTTCGCCGGCGACGGCACCTCCGAGGCCCGCCGCCTGCACGCCGAGGAGCTTCTCGGCCAGATCGAGGCAGCCCACCCCAGGCCCCGCTGAGCGGTCCCTACGTCCGGCGCCGCCTGATGCTCAGAAGTCGAGGGCGCTGAGCTCGGGAACCCAGGCCGACGCACGGTCTCGCGCCGCCCGCCATCGATCGCGGTCGGGCGTGTGCATTGGCTCGATGACCGCCTTCGGCTTCCACCGGGAGGCGATGTCGTCTTCGTCGACGAACACGCCCGTCGCCAAACCGGCAAGGTAGGCCGCCCCGAGCGTCGTCGCCTCCACTTCCGGTGAGACCTCGATGGGCCGCTGGGTGGCATCGGCCAAGGCTTGGACGAACACGCCATTCGCCGACATCCCGCCGTCGACCCGCAGCGATGCGATTCGCAGGCCGCCGCTGTCGATCTCCGCCGCGTCCACGAGGTCGGCGCCCCGGTGGGCGATGCCCTCGAGGACGCTGCGCACGATCTCGGCCCGCCCGGTGCCGCGGGTCATGCCGAACAGCGCGCCGCGGGCGCCGAAGTCCCATGTCGGCGTGCCCAGTCCGAGCAGCGCCGGCACGAACCACACGTCGCCCGTCGTCTCGACGGCGGCGGCGACCGCCTCCGACTCGGCGCTCGTCGTCAAGAGGCCGAGGTCGTCGCGCAGCCATTCGACGGCGCTGCCGGCCGAGAGCATCACGGCCTCGATGCCCCAGGTGATGCGGCCGTCGCGCTGCCAGGCGACGATCGGGAAACACCCGCCGCCTCCACGGGTCTCGAAGGACGGTCGGGTCTCGCCGACGCACAGATCGAGCATGCCCCCCGTGCCGAAGGTGATCTTGGCCAGGCCGGGAAGGACGCAACCCTGACCGATGAGTGAGGCCTGCTGATCGCCGGCCATGCCGGCGATGGGCGGCGACCCGGGAAGGGCCGATGCATGCCCGACGACGGCGGCACTGTCGTGGACGGTCGGCAGCACGGATTCGGGGATGCGAAGCGCTTCGAGGATCGGCGGGTGCCAGTCCGTCCCGTCGGCCGAGCGCAGCCCGGTCACGGCGGCATTGGTCGCGTCGGTGACGTGAACGGCGCCGCCGCTGATCGTCCAGGCGACCCAGGTGTCGACCGTCCCGAAGCACAGGTCGCGTTTGCGGTCGGGGTCGGCCATGTCGAGGAGGAACCCCAACTTCGTGGCCGACGCGTTGGGCGCCACCCGCAGGCCCTGGCCCTGCAACTGCAGGCACATGCCGACGGTGCGCAGGTCCTGCCAGCCGACGCCCGGCCCGACGGGCTCGCCCGTCGCCCGGTCCCACACGATCGTCGACGCCCGCTGGTTGGCGATGCCGACGGCGCTGGGCGTCGTGCCGCTGCTCTCGATGGCGGCGTGGGCGACCTCGAGCACGGCGGCCGCCATGGCCACTGCGTCGAACTGCACGAAGCTCGGCATCGGCGTCTCCGGCAGTACCTGTCGGTGGTGCACGTGCTCGACGCGGCCCTCCGCCGTCACCATGGCCGCCCGCACCCCACTCGTCCCCACGTCGATGACGAGGATGCTCACGGAACACCAGCGACGCAGAGCGACGCCATCAGCGGGGCGGCGTCGGGAGCGCCAGCGAGCAGCCGCCAGCGGAGCGGAAAGGAGCGCCAGCGACGCAGAGCGGAGCCATTTAGCGCGTTTGCACGAAGATGCCGGTCGCCTCGACGGCGATGGTTCCGTCGGCGAGGAGAAGGCGGCCCTGCACCCGCTGTGTCCGCCTCGGCTCCACCCGGTCACGCCAGGCTTCGATGCGGATGGGCTGGCCGTCG
>JBKJKM010000321.1:0-3182 GCA_046597375.1 Acidimicrobiales bacterium
CGCTCAAGCTGGACTCCCCGGCAATGGCACCGACGAGATCCTGGGGCCGGATGCCCGCGCTGCGTCCCGCACCGATGAAGAGCTTGGCCATCGGACCCGAGCCGCCCCGGCCGGGCCGGCTCCCCCCCATGGATATGGGAGGGCCGGATCGAGCGCGGTCACGCGGGGTCGACGACACCGAGACATCGGGAATCTCCTGCTCGTCGGCGGCCGCCGCTCCCGTGGCTTCGTGGGCCAACTTCACTGCAGCCAGCGCAACCTCCATGAGGTCGAAATCGTCGGTGAGGGTCTCGACGACGACCCGGAAGGCCTCGAGGTCATCCTCGAGCAGGCTCTCGTGCACCGCGGCGCGGGTCAGCTCGAGGCGACGGGCCCGAAGGTCGGCCACGGTCGGCACCTTCTCGATCTCGATGCGCTGGCCGGTCACCCGTTCGATCGTCTTGAGCATCCGGTGCTCACGCGGCTCGGCCAGAGTGATGGCCACGCCTTCGCGGCCGGCTCGGCCCACCCGCCCGATGCGATGGACGTAGGAGTCCGGGGCGGAAGAAACGTCGTAGTTGACGACGTGGGTCAACTGCTCTACATCGAGACCGCGAGCGGCGACGTCGGTGGCGACCAAGAGGTCGGCCGTGCCGCTTCGAAGCCGGCCCATAACCCGGTCGCGTTGTTCTTGGGTCATCCCGCCATGGAGGCCCTCGGCGCGGTATCCGCGGCCGTTGAGGGTGTCGGTGAGCGTGTCGACCTCGTCGCGGGTGCGGCAGAAGACAACGGCGGCGGTCGGGGATTCGACATCGAGGATGCGCCCGAGGGCGGCCGGCTTGTGGGCCCGCGCCACGACGTACGCCATCTGTCGCACGAGCGGCGCCTCGCCGGGAGTGGAGCCGGCCCGACCGATCTCGATGCGGATCGGATTGCGCAAGTGACGGCGCGCCATGCCGTCGATACGCGGTGGCATGGTGGCCGAGAAGAGCAAGGTCTGGCGGCTCGAGGGTGTGGCCGCCAGCAGCGACTCGATGTCCTCGGCGAAGCCCATGTCGAGCATCTCGTCGGCTTCGTCGAGGACGACGAGTTGGAGCGCGTCGAGATGGAGCGTCCCTCGGGCCAGGTGGTCGAGGGCTCTTCCGGGCGTGGCCACGACGACATCGACGCCCCGCTCGAGGGCGCCGAGCTGGCGTCCGATCGGCTGGCCGCCGTAGATCGGGAGGACGCGGGCGCCCAGTTGACGGCCGTACTTGTGGATCGCTTCGGACACCTGGATGGCGAGCTCGCGCGTGGGTACCAACACCAGCGCCATGGGGTGACCGGTCGAACGGGAGGCCGGCAGTTGCTGGAGGATCGGCAGGGCGAAGGCCGCCGTCTTGCCCGTTCCCGTGGCCGCCTGCCCGAGGAGGTCGCGCCCCGCCACCAACGGCGGAATGGCCTCGCGCTGGATGGGAGTGGGCTCCTCGTAGCCGAGCGCGCCAAGGGCGGTCAGCAGCTCCGGTCGAAGCCCGAGGTCCTCGAAGGTGACCGTTGGCTCGTCGGCCGAGACAGGGTGCGGGGTGTCGGTGATGGGGCGGAATCTACCGGCGGGGCCGCGCGGCGCCTCAATCGTCGACCGGGCGAAGCACCCGCATCCAGAAGCGTCGGGCCAGGGCGGGATCGCCCGTAGCCTCCGTCGTGAGGCAGCATGCTCGGGTGCCCGGCTCCTCCACGTCCGACTTCTCCGGCGACCTCGCCTCCGCCGACGACGACACCATCCGGGCGGCATTGGCCATGGCCGAAGTGCCGGCACTGCTGCCCGCAGTTGCCGCGGCTCTCGGCGACCTCGATCTGCTTCCCGAGCACCTCCGCCCGAACCTGTCGGTGATGATGGACCCGAACGCCGGGCTCTCCGCCGAGCAGCAGGCCGAGGCGAGGGCGCTCGCCTTCGACGCCGTGGTACGGCTGCGGGCGCAGGCGCAGGCGGCCGACGGTCCCCTGGCCGCGCCGGCGCCGTCGGTCGACGCGCTGCGAACCCTGCTGACTTACGTGTCGGGTGGGGCGCCGGTCGATGACTACCTGGAGCTGCTCCGCGAGGAACTGGCGCTCGGCGAGGACCTCCGGACGCCGACGTGGCGGAAAGACGACCTCGCCCCGGAGCGGCCCTACCGGGTGGCGGTCATCGGTGCCGGCATGTCCGGGCTCGTGGCCGCCTACCGCCTACGCCAGGCCGGCCTCGACGTCGTCGTGCTCGAGAAGAACGACGACGTCGGCGGGACGTGGCTCGAGAACCGTTACCCCGGCTGTCGCGTCGACGTGTCCAACCTCTTCTACAGCTACTCCTTCGCCCAGCGCGACGACTGGCCCGAGCACTTCTCCTCGCAGGAGGTACTGCTCGACTACTTCCGCGCCGTGGCCGACGACCATGGGCTCCGGGAGCTGATCCGTTTCGGCACGGAGGTCACCGCCTTGAAGCTGGACGAGTCATCCATGTCGTGGACCGTGCAGGTGACCGGACCGGATGGCGTCGAGGAGTCCTTGCACGCCCACGCCGTCGTGAGCGCCGTCGGCCAGCTCAACCGACCCAACCTCCCCGACCTCCCCGGCCTCGAGCGGTTCACCGGCCCCTCGTTCCACTCGGCCCGATGGGACCACGACGTCGACCTGGCGGGCCAGCGAGTCGTGATCATCGGGACCGGGGCCAGTGCCGCCCAGTTCATCCCGGCCGTGGCCGAGACGGCGGGCGACCTGACGATCTTCCAACGCACCCCGGCCTGGTTCCTCCCCACCCCGGACTACCACGATGCCGTCGAACCCGAAGTGCGATGGCTCCTCCGGAACCTTCCGGGCTACGCCAACTGGTACCGCTTCTGGATCTTCTGGCGCAACGTCGAAGGTCTCATGGTCGCCGCCTCGGTCGATCCGGCGTGGGAAGGCGACCCGACGACGTCGGTGAGCCAGATCAACGAGTTCGTCCGCCAGATGCTGGCCGGGTACCTCCAGGGGGAGTTCGCCGACGACCCCGAGCTCCTCGCCCAGGTGTTGCCCGACTACCCACCTTTCGCCAAGCGCTTCATTCGTGACAACGGCGTGTGGGCCCGAACCCTCAAGCGCGACGACGTCCACCTCGTGACCAACCGCATCGAGTGCGTGACCCCCGAGGGCGTCCAGACGACCGACGGCGTCCTGCACGCCGCCGACGTCATCATCTACGGCACGGG
>JBKJKM010000055.1:0-15926 GCA_046597375.1 Acidimicrobiales bacterium
CCCATCGACACGGTCGGGAACTCCCAGAAGTCGGGCATGAGTCGAGGATGGGGATACGAGGAGAGACCACCGCCGCCGAGTTCCTGTCGGAACCGATCGAGCTGGCTCTCGGCTAGCCGGCCCTCGAGAAACGCCCGCGCGTAGATGCCCGGCGCCGCGTGCCCTTGGAAGTACACCTGGTCCCCCGGGAGGCCGTCCTCCTTGCCGCGGAAGAAGTGGTTGAAGCCGACCTCGTACAGGCTGGCCGAAGAGGCGTAGGTCGAGAGGTGGCCACCGATGCCGTCGGAGAGTGCGTTGGCACGGGTGACCATGACAGCGGCATTCCATCGGATGAAGGCGCGGATGCGTCGCTCCATGAACTCGTCGCCGGGGAACCACGGCTCTTGGTCCGGTGCAATCGTGTTGAGGTAGGGCGTCGACACGGTGGCCGGGAACCCGACCTGCAGACTGCGGGCCCGCTCGAGAAGTTTCATCAATAGGAATCGCCCCCGGCCCCGGCCATGGGCGTCGACGACGGCATCGAAGGAATCGAGCCACTCGCCGGTGACTTCGGGATCGATGTCCGGGAGCTGGTGGCTGAACCCGTCGAAGATCACGACGTCAACTTATGTCGGTTGTTGTCCCAATCGGTCCAGCAGGTGCTCGTTGCGTCGACGCTCTCGCTCGAGGTCGGCGATGAGTTCGTGCTGCCAGAGCGCCGACTCCCGGAGTTCGGCCGCCAGCGCCCGCTCTTCGAAGAGCGAGGTCAGAATGCGGGCGAGATCTTCGAGGGCCGAGACCTGGGCCGACGTGAGCTCGCGCACCTCGGTGTCGAAGACGCAGATGGTGCCGACGACCTGTTGCACCGGGGCGACGAGCGGAGCGGCGGCGTACTGACGGATTCGCCCTAGAGATCCGGTGACGAAGGGGCTGTTGGCATAGCGGGTGTCGGCCCGAGAATCGGCCACGCTCACCGTCTGGCCGTGCAAAACCGATGCCTTGCACATCGAGTCCTGGCGCCGCACCTCGCCCCGCTCGGAGCCGTAGGCGGCGGCCTGCCACTGGCGATCGTCGTCGATGAGGTTGATCACCGCATTGGGTGATCCGGTCAGGTGAGCGGCGAGGCGCACGACAGCGTCGAGATCCTCCGCCGGAGGTTGATCGAGAACGCCGTACCGTCGGAGGGCGGCGACCCGGTCCTCTTCGTCGTCGGGGAGCGGATAGGGCCGCTCGCCGGGCGTCGGCGTGGAACGCGCCGGGTCCTTGGCGTCGAAGGACCGCTGGAGGTCGGCGATCACTTCGGCCGGCAACCCGCGGGCGATTCCGAACACCGCGTCATCGACCCTGGCCATGCCCCGCTCAGCCAGCTCCAGCAACTCGTTGCGGCGCCCCTCGTCGAGGCGGTCCCACCGGAGCCGGACCGTTCGCGCCGCGCCCGCAGCCAGTCCGATGGCACCCCGCAGATTGTGGGCAACGAGGGAAAGAGTCGCATCGTCGAGCTCTTCCGCCATCCGAAGGATCATACGGACGAGCGCTAAGTTCGCATCGGATGACGACCGTGTACACCGACGGTGCCTGCTCCGGGAATCCGGGGCCCGGCGGGTGGGCCTGGGCCGTGCCCGGCGGGCGCTTCGCTGCCGGTGCTGCCGCTCAGACAACGAACCAGCGCATGGAGATCCACGCCGTGCTCGACGCCGTGCGCAGCCTGGAGGGGCCAGTCGAGGTCGTGAGCGACTCCACCTACGTGGTGCACTGCTTCCGTGACCGGTGGTGGGAGAAGTGGCTGGCCGCCGGGTGGAGGACGTCGGCCAAAAAGCCCGTGGCCAATCGGGACATTTGGGAGCCTTTGATCGACCTCTACCGCACCGACCCCCGTCGGCTCAGCTTCCGTTGGGTGAAGGGACACAGCGGCGACGAGATGAATGACGTCGTCGACCGGCTCGCCGTCGAGGCGGCCCAGACGCAACGCGCTCGAGAGGGCGACAGGCCGCCGGACGAGTTGGGCCCGGCCGACGTCGTGCGAGCGGCGCCGGCCTCGGCGGTGCCTTCGTCGGGGCCCGATCCGCGCGCTCCCGACGGGCGTCGCTTGGTCATACTTGGCCACAAGCCGCCGGCGCTCGGTGGGTATGACGAGAATCTCCTCACCGGGGAGTTGCGGCGGAAGCTGTTCGAGATCCTCGCCGCCAAGCGTGAGCTGCATCCGGACGTGGTAGTGCTGACCGGCCTCGGGCTCGGGACGGAACAGGTCGGCGCCGAAGCAGCCGCCGAGGCCGGCGTGCCCTACGTCGCCGTGCTGGCCTTCCCCGACCCGGACGCCGTCTGGCCAGTCCACGCCAAGGAACGCTTTCGGTCGACGCTGGCGGCGGCCAAGGACGTCGTCGTCCTGCAGGCGTCGGCCCCATCGACCAAACAGAAGGCGGG
This sequence comes from Acidimicrobiales bacterium, assembly GCA_046597375.1. Taxonomy (GTDB): domain Bacteria; phylum Actinomycetota; class Acidimicrobiia; order Acidimicrobiales; family CADCTF01; genus DATLED01. The sequence goes on from JBKJKM010000055.1 coordinate 2,401, forward strand.
TGCGGCATTGGCCCGGCGCGACGATTGGCTCTTCCGCCACGCCGACGAAGCCGTCGTGGTATGGGACGGCGTCGACCGAGCCGTCGGGCTGTTGGTGCGCTCATTGCACGATCGAGTCGGCGAAGACGACGTGTGGGTGGTGGCGCCCTGAGCCAGGGCGCCGCAGGTGTCGTCGGCGTCGATACCGGCGGCACGTTCACCGACGCCGTCGGCGCAGACGGAAGCATCATCAAGGTCCTGTCCGACCGGAACGATCCTGCGGCCGCCGTCGGCCGGGCCGTCGAGGCGCTGGGTGGCGCGGCCACGCTCTTCCATGGGACGACGGTCGCCACCAACGCCGTACTCGAACGACGGGGTGGCTGCGTCGCGCTGGTGACCAGCGAGGGCTTCGCCGACGTGATCGAGATTGGCCGCCAAGACCGGCCCTTGCTCTACGACCCGTTCGTGGATCGTCCCGTCCCACTGGTGCCTCGGCGGCTGCGTTTCGAGGTTGCGGGACGTCTCGACGCGTCGGGTCGCGAGATCGCGCCACTCGGATCGGTGCCCGACCTTCCGCCGGAGGTCGAGTCCGTAGCCGTGTGCCTGCTGCACGCCGATCGGTCGGCGGAGCACGAACGGGCCGTTGCCTCCGAGCTTCGAGCACGCGGGTTCGATGTCACATGCTCGTCCGAGCTTTCGCCCGAGTTCCGCGAGTTCGAACGTACCGTCACGACGGTACTGAACGCCTACCTCCGCCCTCCGTGTCGTACCTACCTCGGGGGGTTGGCCGCCGTCGCCGATGAGGTGGCGGTGCTGACTTCGGCCGGCGGCCTGATCACGCTGGCGGATGCCGCTGATCGACCGGCGGCGCTGCTCCTATCAGGTCCGGCGGGGGGCGTTACTGCCGGTGCGGCGGCGGCGGTGGCCGCCGGCTTCCGTGACGCCGTGACGTTTGACATGGGAGGAACGAGCACCGACGTGTGCCTCGTGCTGGACGGTCGACCAGCTCCAGCGGCCCAGCGAGCCGTGGCCGGGTTTCCGGTGCGGCTGTCATCACTCGATGTCCACACGATCGGCGCCGGCGGCGGGTCGATCGCGGTTCTCGATGCGGGCGGAGCGCTCGTCGTCGGACCCGAGAGCGCAGGCGCCAGTCCCGGGCCTGCGTGTTACGGGCTCGGCGGCCGGCGTCCGACGGTCACCGACGCCAATCTCGTGGCCGGGCGAATCGGCGCCGATGCCCGGCTCCCCGGCATCGGTCCACTCGACGCGGTCGAGGCGCGCGCCGCGCTTGATGCAGCCGGGGTCACGGCCGATGGCGTGTTGGTCGTGGTCGACGAGGCGATGGTGCAGGCCGTACGGGCCGTCACCGTGGCCCGTGGTGTCGACCCCCGATCGTTGGCGCTGGTGGCCTTTGGCGGGGCCGGCCCCTTGCACGCCTGCGCGATCGCCGAGGCGCTCGACATGCAGGCCGTGATCGTGCCTCCTCGCGCCGGCGTGTTGTCCGCCGTCGGCATTGTCGGCGCCAACCGCCAGTGCGATCTGGTGCGCTCCTGGCGGGGTGACGCGGAGGCGGAGCACGTGGCGGAGGGCGTGGAAGACGCGCTCGTTGACCTTGCAGTCCTGGCCAGCCAAGCCGTGGGTGGGGGAGCCGTAGTGGATGTGGCGGTCGACTGCAGATATGCCGGCCAGAGCCACGAGCTGACCGTGCCCGACGTTGCGGACTTTACGAGAGAGCACGAGCGCCGCAACGGCTATGTCGTGGCGGACGGCGCCATCGAGGTCGTGGCCCTTCGAGCCACGGCCCGGCTGCCGGCGCGCGTAGATCTGGCATCGATGGTGGCGGGAACACGCGAGCCACGACGAGACGCGGTGGGTCCGGTCGTGCTGGCTGAGCCGGACTGCACGGTTTGGGTGCCGGACGGTTGGCGGGCCGAGGTGCATCACCATGGCTCCTGGATCCTCACCCGAGTGGCCCTGCCGACAAGCGATTCTGCGTCTGCGGTGGTTGCGAGCGGATCGCTGGATCCCGCGGCGCTCCAAGTGTTGATCGCGCAATTGACTGGCGTCGCCGAGGAGATGGGCGCGGTGCTTCGACGAGCGGCCTTCAGCCCGAACATCAAGGAGCGGGCCGACTGCTCGGCCGCGCTGTTCACGGCCGCCGGCGAGCTCCTGGTGCAGGCCGAGCACATTCCCGTACACCTCGGATCGATGCCGGCAAGCGTGTTGGCCGCCATCGAGACCATCGGTCCCGAACGCCTGCGTCCCGGCGACCAGGTGTTGCTCAACGACCCGTTCGCCGGGGGAACGCACCTCAACGACCTCACCCTGGTGGCGCCGTGCTTCGTCGACGGCATGCTGGCGGGCTGGGCCGCCAACCGCGCCCATCACGGCGATGTCGGCGGCATGGCGCCCGGCTCGATTCCACCAGAAGCGACCGAGATCCACCAAGAGGGTCTCCGCATCCCACCCGTCGTGCTGACTCCGTCCATCGTCGAACTGCTGTGCGCCAACTCCCGCACGCCCGAGGAGCGTCGCGGCGACCTCGCCGCTCAGGTGGGTGCGAACCGAGTCGGCGTCGAACGGCTTGCCGCGTTCGCCGCCGCGCCACTGGCCGAGGTGCTCGACTACGGCGAGCGGCGAATGCGGGCGGCGTTGGCCGCCGTCCCGGATGGTCGCTACTGCTTCGAGGACGTGCTCGATACTTCGGGGCCATCGCCCGAGCAGCGAACCCCGGTGGGAGTCGCCGTGGAAGTTGTCGTGGAGGGCCAGTCCGTGACCTTCGACTTCACGGGATCCGATCCGCAGACGACGGGGAATGTCAACGCCGTCGCCGCGGTGACGGCGTCGTGCGTGGCCTTCGCGCTGCGGTCCGCCGCCGACCCCGCGATGCCGGCGAACGGTGGCTCGATGCGTCCGGTGCGCGTGATCGCACCTGTCGGTTCGGTGGTGGCGGCGGCGTTTCCGGCGGCCGTCGGTGCCGGCAACGTTGAGGTCAGTCAGCGGGTTGCCGATGTGTGCCTCGGCGCCTTGGCTCTTGCCTTGCCGGATGCTGTCGGTGCGGCGTCCCAAGGGACCATGAACAACCTCATCATCGGCGGCGCAGGGTGGGTGTACTACGAAACCATCGCCGGCGGCCAAGGCGGCCGGCCCGGCGGACGGGCAGGGATGAGCGCCGCCCACACGGGCATGACCAACATTGTCAACGAAGAGCACCAGTTGGGCGAACCTCGGCCTGGGCAGTCGGGCATTCACACGAACATGACGAATACTTCCAACACTCCGACGGAGGCTCTGGAGCGTGCGTATCCGATGAGGGTGCTGCGCTACACGCTGCGGCAAGGAAGCGGCGGCGCCGGTTTCTCACCAGGGGGTGAAGGGATCGAGCGAGATCTGCTCATGTTGGAGGACGTGACCGTGTCGCTCATCACGGAGCGTCGCGTTTCGCAGCCGTGGGGTCTGGCCGGCGGTGAGGCGGGCTCGGTTGGCGAGAACTGGTTGCTGCCCGGCGGTGATGAGGCGCTGGCCGAGCGCCTGCTCGACAAGTGCACGCTTCGGCTGCGTGCGGGCGATGTGCTTCGGATGCTCACGCCGGGTGGCGGCGGTTGGGGTCCACCGTCGGCCGACTCGTGACTGCTCCACCCCCGCCACATCGTGGGCTGCGCTCAGTCGCTCGCCGCCGGTGGGCCTTGCACGTCGTTGCTCCGGTGCCTGCAGAGTGACGGGCTGGCGGGTGCTCGACAAGTGCACTGTCCGGCTGTCGGCGGGAGACGTGCTCTGGATGCTGACGCCGGGCGGCGGCGGATGGGGCTCGACGGCGACGTAGCCGTGGTAGCGGTAGTTGCTGCGCAGGCGAGTCGCCACCGGTCAAGCAATGTCCGTTACGGGGTGCCCCGCATCGGCACTTCTGGGCGCGGCGGGTTCGCGCACGCAGTGCGTTATCGGCACCGTGGTCCGCTGCAAGAGTTGGTCCGGACTCAGCCGCCCACGCCAGCAGTGCTGTCGGCGAGGGCCGACTGCAGCAGCGCACGTGCCGACCAGCACATGAGGTTCCTTGCGTCGTCGCGCGACAGCCCGGCTACATCAGTCAGCCATGCGAGCGCTTCGATCCCTGTGGCGCTTCGTATTGCGAGGGCGAGCCGATGTCGCTCGGCCTCGGACATCTCGGTGTGGAGCGGCGCAAGCGCTTCTTCGATCCACTTGATCGCCCGTCCTTGCCGCAGCGGCAACTGCGCGCGCTCAGCGGGGTCGGCTTCGAGGGAGAGTCGCAGCATCGTCCGCTGTTGCGCCTCGTTCTCGAGGTTCGAGCGAGTGAACGCGTCGACGACGAGGTCGAGCCGAGTGGCCGCGTCGTCGGGCGCGTCCTCGGGCAGCATGGACGCCGCGCCGGTCTCCGGGTGGGCGGCGACCAGCAGCGCCCGCCGACTGGGGAAGTAGCGGTAGGCCGTTGTACGAGAGATCGATGCCGCCTCGGCCACCGCCTCGACGGTGGGCGTCTCACCGCTGGCCACCAGGTCGCGGGCCGCGGCCACGAGCGCGTCACGAGTCCGGCGCTTCTGATCGATGCGGCCGTTCAACTCATATGGGATTGACACTCTCATGATGGTACCGTAGATTCGTCATGGGACAGGAGTCCCACCACTTGAAGGAGACGTCATGAGTTCACTGACCCCCATCGTTCTCAACGCCGGCGAAGGCGACAAGCAATCGTTCTCCGGCGGCGGCCTCCACACATGGAAGTTGCTGGCTGAGGACACCGACGGCACCTTCTTCCTTTTCGAGGACACGATGGTGAGGGACAAGACAACGCCCCTGCACCTCCACCCCGAAGGTCACGAGATGACCTACATCATCGACGGTGAAGTCGAGGTTCAGGCCGACGGCAACCGGAGCCGCGTCCGCAGCGGTGGCATGTCTTTCGTCCCCAAAGGCGTGGCCCATGCCTTCATCGTGGTATCGGCGGAGGCCCGACTCATCACCATCCACTCCCCGGGCGCCCCCAGCCAGGCGTTCTACCGCGGCGCCAGTGATCCCGCCAGCGACGACACCGCAGACCGGCTCGACCTCGCCCGTCTCCAGACCTCGGCGGCGGAGAATCCCCGCGGCATCAAGATCCTCGGTCCGTCACCGTTCGCAGCCGCGCCCGCACGATGACGCTGCCAGCAACAGCGTTGAACTGCGGGCTGTGGTTATAACGGGCGCTGAAAATGGGCCTGCCAACCAGACCGTCAGTCACGAGATACGTCAGGTGAAACCTCTGATCGCACCGCCGTCAGCCTGCCCCTGATGGCCGGCAGGGAGCGCGCCTTGATGGTGAGGGCGCGGCGACGGTTCAGGGGTGACGTCGAACGTCACGCATCGGGCACCAGGATGAACAGTCCGGCGATCGTGCCGTCGGGGTTGAACGTGAGTCGGCTCTTCATGGCGCCTTGCTCGAACTCGAGCGGCGTGTCGAACACGAGTACATCCTTGTCCGCCGGCGAGCCCAGTTGCTTTGGCTCTCCGCGGGACAGGTACCCGCCCCTTGACTTCACGACCTGAGCCCAGGCGTTCGCGAGGCCGTCCTCGGCCAGCTTCTTCTTCATGTTCTCGTCGAAGTGCGACCGAACATTCGCCCACTCGTTTGCCGCCAGTTGATCGGTGATCTCCGCCGCTTTCGGCCGTAACTCCTCGACCCCGCCGGCGATCGCTCCACCATCGCTGCCGCCGCTTGCGTCGTCGCCACTCGGCCCACCCGAGCCGCACGCCGCCAACAGGACGGCGACGACCAACGTGACGAACAGCATTCCCCCATGTCGCCGCATCGGACCCCCAGATCGTCGAACCGGCGCAGGCATCCTAAGGCAGTCCCGTGGGATGGCGCTGGGCGATGAGCGCTTGCGCCGCCGCTACGCGAAAGGCAACTTGACGTGCACCCATCGCCGCGCAGGCACAACCCGGCAAAAGGAACGGCACGGGATGGTCTTCGCGGATGAGAATGCTCGCCATGGGAGGAGGCCTGCCGAGGTTGATCCGGGTCTTTGCGGCCGTCAACGGCCGCCTGACCCTGGCAGTCGTAGGCCTGGCGGCGGTGCAGGGACTCCTGTTGCCGGCCTTCACGCTCGTGGTGGGGGTGCTGGTCGACGATCTTCGGGATGGCGGGTCGGCCGCCGCAGCGGTTGCCGTTCTCGCCACCCTCTTCACGGTCCAGCGGCTGCTGGACCCGGTCGCCGCCGAAATGGGTGCCACGTTGATGCGGGTCGTGGACGAGGATCTCACGGAGCGGGTCATGCGTGCGATGGCGGGGCCGCCGGGACTGGCCCATGTCGAGGATCCGACCGTTCTCGACGCCGCCCTCCAAGCCCAGGGAGCGCTCAGCGGCTTCACTCCTGGGTCGGCGGCCGTGCAGCTGCCTTTCATCGTGAAGCGGCGCATCTGGTTCGGAGCGTCGCTGCTCATCATCGGAAGTCTCCGCTGGTGGCTTGCGCCGGTGATGGCCGTGACGTATCTCCTGGTGTTCCAGTTCGAGCGCCGGCACTTCGAGGACGTCACCAAGGTCATGCACGGCAACACCGACTTCCTCCGTCGCGCCTACTACCTCCGGACCCTTGCCCTCACCCATACGGTTGCGAAGGAGACCCGGGTGTTCGGATTGACGCCGTGGCTGGTGGACCGCTACCGGTCCGATTGGCTGGGAGTCATGGGGGAGATCTGGGCCAAGCGCCGCGAGCATTGGGCCGCCATCGTCGGGATCGCGGGCCTCCTTGCAGTGGCCGAGGGCGCCGCCTTTTGGCTCTTGGTGCAGGACGTGACCGGGCGGCGCCTGTCGGTCGGGACGGCTGTCGCCGTGTCGCAGGCCTTGGTGGCGGTGGCTGTCGCAGCCCAGTTCGACTGGGCGTACATCGCCCCGACGGAGGCGCAACTCGCCCTGGACAAGCTTCTCGAACTCGAGCGGCGGGCCGCTGCGTTGGCTGACCGCTTCCACGGCGACCATCCGGCCGACGGCCTCCCGCGGACGTCGATCCGGTTCGAGAACGTCGCGTTCACGTACCCGGGACGCGACGAAGCGGTGTTCGCGGGCCTCGACCTCGAGATCGAGGCTGGGCGGTCGCTGGCGATCGTCGGGGAGAACGGCGCCGGCAAGACCACCTTCGTCAAGCTGCTGGCCCGCCTTTACGAGCCGGATGGCGGGCGGATCCTGATCGACGGGGTCGACCTTCGCGAGTTGGACCTCACTTCTTGGCGGCAGCGCCTCGCTCCCGTGTTCCAGGACTTCCTCCAACTGGAGGTGTCCGCCTACGACAACGTCGCCTTCGGTTCCCTCCGTCACCGCGCCGACTCCGCGAGCGTGCATCGGGCCGGCACGCTCGCCGGCACCGAGACCGTCATTGGCCGGCTGCCGGAGGGCTGGCAGACGATGGTGAGTCGGGAGTTCACCGGAGGGACGCAGCTGTCCGGCGGGGAGTGGCAGCGGCTCGCGCTCGCCCGCGCCCTCTTCGCCGTGGAGAGCGGCGCAGGGGTCCTCATCCTGGACGAGCCGACGGCGGCAATGGACGTGCGCGGGGAGGCCGAGGTATACGAGCGGTTCCTCGAGCTGACGAAGGGCGTCACGACGATCGTCATCTCCCACCGCTTCTCGACCGTGCGTCGAGCCGATCGGATCGTCGTCGTCGAGCATGGCCGCGTCGTCGAGGACGGCACCCACCACGACCTTCTCGCAGCCGGCGGTCTCTACGCCCGGATGTACCGCCTGCAGGCAGCACGCTTCGTAGACGCTGCGACTGAGAGCAGTCCCGGTGCGTAGCGGTCTGCGCACCGTCGGTCTCATGGTGCAGATCTCGGTGCGGTCCGACGCTGTCCGCTCGCTGTTCGCCATTCTCACCGCCGTGGGGCAGATGGTGACGCTGCCGTTGCGGGCCCTCGGCTTGCGGACGCTCGCCGACGGGTTTGTCGACGGCGACGCCGACGAGGCGCTGCGCGGGGTGGCGACGATCCTGGTACTCACCGCCCTTCACCGGTTGATGGTCCACGCCTCCCTGAACGTGCGTATGCGGCTGCGGGAGAACACTCAGGTATACCTCGACAGCTACGTCATGGGCATGACCGCAGGGATCCCCGGCCTCGAGCATCACGAGCGGCCGGAGTACCTCGACGAGGTAGAACTCATCCGCAGCGAGCGGGGCTACCTGGCGAACCCCTTCAACCCCATCTCTTGGACGGTCGCTTCGATCGTCCAGGGCGGCAGCACCATCGCCTTGCTGGCCGGGGTCGACGTCCGCCTCGTCCTGCTGCCACTCTTCGGTATCGCCACGGCGTGGGCCACCGGCCGCGGCGAGAACCGGCTCATCGCCCTCGTCGACGCGCAGGCCGAGGACAACCGCGTCCTCCGACACCATTACGAGCTGGCCACGCTCCCGGCGTCGGCGAAGGAGGTCCGCGTCTTCGGGTTGACCGACGAGCTCCTCGCCCGGCGCCGAGGCCTCTTCGACCGGCTCGAGCGCCAAAGGCGGGCGCTCGGCGTGGAGCGCGTTGCCATCTCGTCGGCGGCCTGGGGCGCTTTCGCCGCCGGCTACATCGCGGCCCTTGTCCTCACCGTTCGCGCCGTCGGGCGCGGAGACGCCACGGTCGGCGACGCCGTGCTCATCCTCACGATCGGCAGCCAGCTCGACCAACAGCTGGCCGAGCTGGGGGAGAACGTCGCGTGGTTCGTCCGCACCCACAGGGCCGTCCGCCGCCTTCGGTGGTTCTCGGACTACGCCGAGACCTGCCACGCTGATCTGCGTCCGGCGGCGCCCGTTCCTGTGCCGGAGAAGCTGAACGACGGCATCCGGTTCGAGGGCGTTTCCTTCGGCTACCCCGCAACGTCGACCGCCGTGCTCCGCGAGGTAGACCTGCACCTGCCCGCCGGCTCCACTGTGGCGATCGTTGGCGAGAACGGTGCTGGGAAGACGACCCTGGTAAAGCTGCTGTGCCGGTTTTACGAGCCGTCGGCCGGCCGCATCCTCATCGATGGTGTGGACCTCGCTGCCATCCGTGTCGACGAGTGGCGGGAGCGGATCACAGCCGGTTTCCAGGACTTCGCCATGTTCCAGCTGCTGGCCCGAGAGACGGTCAGCGTCGGCGACGTCGCTCGCGACACCGACGACGCCGTCCTCGAGGCCCTCGATCGGGCGACGACCCCCGAGGTCGTCAGTCAGCTGCCGCGGGGGCTCGACACGCAGCTCGGCCGAGATTTCGAGGGCGGCGTCGAACTTTCACTCGGGCAGTGGCAGAAGCTCGCGCTCGGCCGGGCGATGATGCGAACTGATCCGCTGCTGTCGATCCTCGATGAGCCGACGGCCAGCCTCGACGCCATGACCGAGCACCGGCTGTTCGAGCGCTTCCACGGCGAAGCGCGGCGTGCGGCGCAAGCACGGGGCGCCATCACGATCCTCATCAGTCACCGCTTCTCGACCGTGCGGATGGCGGACCTGATCCTCGTCGTCGACGGCGGACGCATTCGTGAGGCGGGCGACCACGCCTCACTAGTCGCCGCCGGCGGCTTGTACGCCGAGCTCTACGAGTTGCAGGCCCGCGCCTACCGGTGATCGTGGCACAGCCGTGCCGGTCTCAGCGTCCCCGTTAGTAGGCGGGTCAGCGAACGGACAGCAGACGCTCTCGGCCTCCCGAGAAGCGCCGAGGGACGCTGAGGTCGGTGGGGATCCTGTCGGATGAGTGCGATCGTCTTCTGCAGGTGGCGACACGAACGGGAATCTGTCCCCCGGCGAAGCCGTTTCGTAGTCTGATGCTGGTGCTCCTTGATCGGTCTTACTTCGATCTCCAAGCGGCGTTTGCGCGGCGAGTGGCCGAACTCGAGGCGTTGCCTCTCGGCGAGGCTTGCAGGCTGCACACTGCGTTCTACGCACTTGCTCGCGACAATGACGCTGGCGTCGAGGCGGAGCGCAACGACTTCGATCCGACGCATCCCGCCTGGGTCGAGTTCGAGCAGGCAATCGCTATTGGCGCCGATCCGGCCGAGTATGCGTACAGCGCCTATCTAGAAGGCGACGCCGAGGAGGAGAGTCCTCAAGGCCCTTGCTTCGACTTCACCTACTGGCCCGAGGACCGCCTCGTGCGGGTCCACTTCAGCAACGACTCCCAAGGCTTGGCGCTCCGCCCGGAGTCGGTGGAAGACCGAACTCGAGAACTGCAGTCCATATTCGCGTCAATCGCGCGTGATCATCCCGAGGCTGCAGTTGTCCGAGGCACGTCGTGGCTGTACCACCTCGATGCCTACCGCCGCCTCTTCCCAGCACCGTTCATCGAGCGCATGTCGTCTGCCGGCCACCCTCACCAGTTCGCGGCTCTGTGGTGCCAGTTCATCGACCGGCATGGCGTCGTGAAGTCTGACCTGGCGGATCCGTTCCTTGACGCTATCGAGCGCTCGTCGGCGATGGAGGAACTCGATGGCGCGTTTCCGCTAGACGTGCTCGCGACTACTGGCGAAGTCGGACTCTTTCACGATCACTACGGAACGAGATGACGTTGGTGGTCACCACCCAGTCAGCAGACGTGGACAGCTTCAGGCGGAAGCTGCTTCGGACCGATCGGCCCTTTGGTGGCGACGCCCATTTCGATATCCGAGCGCTCGCGGCGGGCAGCGCGCTGTGAAGTGCGCGTCAAGTGGCGCAGTTCTCGTGCGTGGAGTCGGCCGGAGAGCCGAATCCGCCACCGGACGGGGCAGGAGTAAGCCAGGTGGCGGATGTTCGGGAGCCTCAACGGCGCCACGGTGTTGACATGGTCGAAACTGTGTCGCGGACCCTGTTGAGTCGTCTGCGCTTGGGGGATGGTGTGATGGAGGAGACGTCGCTTGGACGGGAGGCGGACTTCGCTCTGCCGGTCGGGATCGTCACGCTCCTCCTGGCCGACATCGAAGGGTCGACTCACCTCTGGGAGTCGCGCACGGCGGAGATGACGAGCGCGATCGCGGACTTCGACCAACTGGTCTCCGAGACGGTCGGCCGTCGGCGCGGAGTCCGGCCCGTCGAGCAGGGTGAGGGGGACAGCTTTGTCGCTGCGTTCTCGAGGCCGTCGGACGCAGTGGCCTGCGCTCTGGACCTCCAACTGGCGCTCGCCGAACGAGAGGGACCGATCCGGTTGCGCATCGGGCTCCACACAGGGGAAGTGCAGCTGCGGGACGAGAACAACTACGTCGGGCGAGCCATTGCGCGGTGCGCCCGACTCCGCGACCTCGGCCACGGCGGACAGACCATCCTCTCCCAGTCCACTGCCGACCTGGTCGTCGACGGACTCCCCGAGGGCACGTGGCTGATCGGGCTCGGCAGCCACCGGCTCAAGGACCTCGCCCGACCCGAACACGTCTGGCAGCTCGGTCACCCAGGGCTACAAGCAACATTCGCAGCCCTGCGCTCGCTGGACGCGCATCCACACAACCTCCCCGTCCAGCGCACGAGCTTCATCGGCCGGACGGCGGAGTTGAAGGACCTGCGGCACATGCTGGCCGAGTCGAACCTGGTGACGATCTTCGGCTCAGGCGGCTGCGGGAAGACCCGCTTGGCGCAACAGGTAGCCGCCGACCGTCTCGGCGCGTATCCCGATGGGGTGTGGTTGGTCGAGCTGGCACCGATCGCGGACGGTGCCCTGGTCCCAGCGGCCGTCGCAACCGCGCTCTCGGTGAAGGAGGAGTCGTTTCGCACCTTGACCGAGACCGTCGTCGATCACCTCGTCGCCAAGAACCTCCTGTTGGTGCTCGACAATTGCGAACACGTCCTCGCCGCGGCGGCGGACCTGGTCGAAGCCATCATGCGCGGTTGCCCGGGCGTCACGCTTCTCGCGACGAGCCGCGAGCGACTCGGGGTGGAAGGCGAGACGGCGTGGCGGGTGCCCAACCTGCCCGTGCCCGAGGAGAGCACTCCGTCCAGTGTCGAGAGTCTGGCCACCTACGACGCGGTACAGCTGTTCGTTGACCGTGCCGTCCGGGCCCGGCCGAACTTTGTCGTCACCAACGACAACGCCGCCGCCGTGGCTCAAATCTGCCAGCGACTCGACGGCATCGCCCTGGCCATCGAGCTGGCCGCCGCGCGCGTCCGGGTGCTCACCGCCGAGCAGGTCTGCGAGGGGCTGTCGGACCGGTTCCGTCTGCTCACCGGCGGTGCTCGCACCCTCGTTCCCCGCCAGCAGACCCTCGAGGCCTCGGTGGCATGGAGCTTCGACCTGCTCTCTGATGCCGAGCGATCGGTGTTGCGGCGGCTTTCGGTGTTCGCCCGCGGGTTCACGCTCGACGGCGCCGAGGCTGTGGCGATAGGGGACGACATCGAACGTCCGGCAGTCCTCGACCTGTTGTCCTCGCTCGCCGACAAGTCGCTCGTGCTCATGGCGGAAGAGGGGCGGGCGGCGCGGTACGACCTGCTCGAAACCGTGCGGCAGTACAGCGGGGAACGGTTGGTCGATGCCGGCGAGGAAGCCGCGACCCTGTCGCGGCACCGGGCCTTCTATGTGGACCTGGCCGACCGCGCCGAGCGGGAGCTGCGCGGACCTCGGGATCGTGTCCGCTACCTCCTCTTCGACGTCGAGTACGACAATCTCCGCGTCGCGCTTCGTGGCAGCATCGAGGAGGGCGATGTCAGGTCGGGCATGCGGCTCGTCGGCGCGCTGGGCAAGTACTGGTACGCCCGGGCGCATGGGAGCGAGGGCGTGTCGTGGGGTAGCGCGGTCTTCGCCCTCGAAGCCGAGGTTGACCCTGGAGTGCGGGCGCGGGCGATGCTCGGCCGCGCGTGGCCGCTCTTCGCGGTCGGCGACCTTCCCGCCGTGGAGAAACTCTGCAAGGACGCCATCGAGCTGTCGCGGACAATCGGCGATCGAGAAGTGCTCGCCAATGCTCTTGCGCTCTATGGCAACGCGTTGTCGTTCCGCGACCCGCGCGCCGCCGGTCCTGTCCTGGTCGAGGCCGTGGATGTCGCGCGTGAGACCGGCGAGGTGTACGCGCTGGCGCTCGCGCTGATGTACTCGGGGTGGTGTCATCAGTGGGCGCTCGGCGACCCGCTGGGTGACCGTCTGTTGGACGAGGCGATCGAACTGTGCCGGCGTCACGGCGAGGACGAATGCCTGACTGAGGCGCTGATGGTGCGGAGCTTGGGCGCAGTGTTCTCGGGCGACTACCCGCACGCCGAAGCCTGCGCTGAGGAGGCGGCCGCGCTGGCTCGGCGCGTGGGCAACCTCTTGACTGGCGAGCAGAGCCAGGCCGCTCTCGCTCTCGCGCAGCGGCGGCAAGGCCATGACGAGCCCGCCCGCCAGCTCATCGAGGATGCGGCGACAGCGGTCCGACGGGCGGTCCCGGAGGCAGCCCAGATGATGGCTGGCCTTGAGGCCTTGATCGCGTACGAGAGCGGTCGCATCACTGACGCAACCCTGTCCGTAGACGCGGCGGTCGCGTATTGCCACGCCACTGGTGCGGCGATTCTCATGCCCCAGGCGCTGGGCATCCGCGGACTGGTCAGGTGGGCCGCGGGCGACCTCACCGGTGCTTCGGCGTCGTGTCGCGAGGCCCTCGAATTCGGGGAACGCCGCGGAGT
>JBKJKM010000187.1:0-10304 GCA_046597375.1 Acidimicrobiales bacterium
CCTCGCCTTGGCTGCGTGGGCGGCGGCGCTGTGCATCGCCATCCCGTTCGCCGTCGTGCCGACCATCCTGGCCGCCGCCGCCACTGGCGAGGGAGCGAAGCTCGTCGCCGGCGCGGCCGCCGCATCGTTGTTGGCCGTCGTGGCCTACAGCGGGCTCTTCCTGTGCCTCGGGCTGCTGGTGAGGCGTGCACTGGTGTGGGGCCTGGCCTACGTCCTGATCTGGGAAGGGTTCGTCGCCCGTAGCGGCACCGGCCCGGCGCGTCTTTCGATCCTCGTCTACGCCCGGTCGCTGCTGGCCGAGATCGCCGATCTCGACCCTCCCAACCTGGCGGCCTCGGTGCCGGTCTCGATTCTCGTGCCACTCGTCATCTCCGCCCTCGGACTCGCCGTTACGACGTGGTCGTTGCGCCGCATCGACGTGCGATGACCCCGTCCGACCCGGTCGGCCTGCTCGAAGGTCTGGCGACCACCCGCGCCATCAGGCGGCTGCGGCCTGACCCCATCCCGGACGCCGATCTGGCGACCATGTTCTTCGCCGCCACCCGCGCCCCCTCGGGCTCGAACCGCCAACCGTTCCGGTTCCTCGTGTTGCGCGAGGGCCCAGCGGCGATCGAAGCCAAGGCCCTTCTCGGCACGGCCTTCCGTGCCGGGTGGTCATCGAAGTCGACGAGCGACCGGTATGGCGAAGCCGACGAATCGTCGCCGAAGGCCCGGGCGGCTCGGGCGATGCAATATTTCGTCGACCACTTCGAGGACATCCCGGTCGTCGTCCTGCCGTGCTTGTTGCGGTACCGGGCCCCACATCCCAGCGAGGGCGCGTCGATCTACCCGGCCTGCCAGAACCTCTTGCTGGCGGCGCGCGCCCTCGGCTACGGCGGCGTCATCACCATGTGGCACACCCCCGTCGAAGCGCAGCTCCGGGCGGTACTCGAGATCCCCGACGAGATTGCCATCGCCGCCACCATCCCGCTCGGGCGGCCCGTTGGCGGCGGCCACGGCCCGGTGCGGCGGCGGCCACTCCCCGAGCTCGTCTTCGAGGAGTCGTGGGCGGCGCCGGCTCCTTGGGCCGTCGATCCGCCAGGCACCCGCTTCACCGGAAGCGGCGCCGACCCGGCCCGTTGAGGTAGCCCCGGAGGTTCAACGCTCGAGTTCGAGGGGCGGGTAGTAGTGCTCGGGACCGGATGCCGCGATGTCGGCGTACCAGCTGCCCTCGTAGAGGTCGGTGGGGGCCTGCCGCAAGTCGGAAGGCTCGCCCTCGGCCGTGGTCGCCAGCGTCCAGGCCTGGCGCTTGTAAGTCCAGTTCTCGGGCGCGAGCTCGTGGGCCCGGCGGAACCACGGCACGGCGGCGTCAGCCGAAACCGTCCGATACAGGTGTTGGCCGAGCTCGAAGGCGGCGGCCGCTTCGGCGTGTTCCGGCGGTCGGGGCCGGCTGCGAGCAACGACGGTGTCCGGGTCGAGGGCGAAGCGGCTGTCAGCGCCCTTCTCGGCCCAGTCCCGGAGTGCCGGCAGGTACTGCGACGCCGTGCGGGGGATGCGCCGAACGGTCTCGAGGAGCTCGCGGAGTTCGTCGGAGAGGCCTTCGGGCAGCGGACGGTCGCGGTCAACGCTGCCGCCGGTGACCTGGGCGACGTGGGCCGGCTGCACCAGGAGTCCGTTCTCGTCGATCCAGACCGCCATGGGCACGTTGGTGAACCCCAACAGCTCATCGGTGAGGTGCGCCTGGTCGATCAAACTCGGATGGGTCGGCTTCGCCGCTTCGATCCACGGACGCACGGCGGCCTCGCCACCGAGGTCGAGGGCAATCGAGACGATCTCGACGCCGAGAGGAGCGAGCTCCTCGGCCAGGGCCTGCCACACGGGCAGGTCAGCGCGACAGCCTCACCACGAGGCCCAGGCGAAAGCGACGACCTTCTTCTTCTTGCCTCGCATCGAAGACAGCGAGAACGGCACGCCGTCGAGGCCCGGCAGCGTCACGTCCGGCACCTCGGCCGTCTCGAGCACCCGGCCGCCGACGGTTGCCGGACCGACGGACCAGACACCGTGCTCCTCGTCGCGCAACACGGGCATGCCGAGGCGAGCGGCTACGGCCACGACGTCGAGGACATCGCCGGTTCCGCCGGGGACGGGAACGCACAGCGCGCCCTTGCAGAGGCCCTCCGGCTTCGCCACCCAGCCCGTGCGACGAGCGAACTCGTCGGCGTCGACCTCGAGGGAGGTGAGGATCACGACGTGGCCGGGAGTTGGACGAGCTCCAAGAGATAGCCGTCGAGATCGACGGCGAAGCCGATCGTGGCCCCGCCGAAGCCCGGGACCGCTGCCGGCTCGTAGGTGATACGCCCACCGGCGTCGCGGATCGAAGTCGCGACCGTCGCGACGTCGTCGACGTAGAAGACGAACTTCGTGGCCTCGGTGTCGTGGGCCGGCTTGGCCTTGCCCTTGTATTCCATCAGCACCAGACCCGGCCCGCGGCGACCCTCGAAGCCGAGGATGTGCTCGGTCATGTGGTCGAGGTCGTAGGTCTGTTGCTTGGTCATGCCGAAGACGGCGACGTAGAACGCCGTCGACCGTTCGAGGTCGGCCACCGCCATGCCGGTTGCGGCGAAGGTCGTCATGCCAGGCCGGCCCGCTGGCGAAGGATCGCCGTGACCGCCTTGCCATCGGCCTTGCCCTGCGTGGTCTTCATCACTTGGCCGATGAGCATGCCAGCAACCTTGGCGTCACCGCTCTTGAACTTCTCGAACACCTCGGGATTAGCGGCGATCACGGCGTCGACGGCGGCGTCGAGCGCTGAGGAGTCCATGGCCTCGAATCCCCGGGTGGCGGCGATGGCCACCGGATCCTCGCCTTCGCCGGCCAGCATGGCGGCCAACACGGCCTTGGCCTGGGTCGCCGTCAATGCTCCCGTCGTCTCCAGCTCGACGACCTTGGCGAACGACGCAGGAGTGATGCGATCGGCGTGTTCGAGGTCGGCGGCGATCTCGTTGGCCGCCCGGTTGATGGCCCGCTTGGGATCGGCGCCGGCGGCAATGGCATCGAGCACCAGCGCGTCGAGGTCGAGCTCGACGAGCAGGGCGACGTCCGATGGCTGCACGCCAGCCGCGATTGCCAGCGTCGTGCGCCGTTCGAAGGGCATGGCCGGCAGGGCCGCCTTCACGGCCGCCCGCCAGGCTTCGTCGGGCACCACGGGCACGAGGTCTGGCTCCGGGAAGTACCGGTAGTCGAAGGCCTCCTCCTTGGAGCGCATCGATGACGTGCGGCCCTCGTCCTCACTCCAGTGGCGGGTCTCCTGCACGATGCGCTCGCCGTCCTCCAACAGGTGGATCTGGCGATCGGCCTCGTACTCGATGGCCCGTCCCAGCGATCGCAGCGAGTTCATGTTCTTAATCTCGCAACGCGTGCCGAAGGTGGCCGAGTTGGCCGGCCGCACCGACACGTTGGCATCCACCCGCAGCGAGCCCTCTTCCATCTTCCCGTCGGACGCGCCGGTGGCCACGAGGACGGCCCGGAGCTCGCTCACGTAGGCCTTGGCCTCCTCCGGCGATTGCAGGTCGGGCCGGCCGACGATCTCGACGAGCGGGACACCGGCGCGGTTGTAGTCGACCAAGGAGTGGTCGGCGCCGTGGATCCGCCCACCGCCGCCTCCGATGTGACTGGTCTTGCCCGTGTCTTCCTCCATGTGCGCCCGCTCGATGCCGGCGCGCTGACCCGACGGCAGCTCGAGCCAGCCGTCGACGTTGATCGGCTGGTCGAACTGCGACGTCTGGTAATCCTTCGGCATGTCCGGATAGAAGTAGTTCTTCCGGTGGAAGATGCTCGGCCGGATCTCGCAGTGCAGCGCCTCACCGATCCGCATGGCGTATTCCACGGCCTGGCGATTGAGCACGGGAAGCGAGCCGGGAAGGCCGAGGCACACCGGGCAGATGTTGGTGTTGGGCTCGTCGCCAAAGGCGTTGCGGCACGCACAGAAGAGCTTCGTCTCGGTGCGCAACTCGCAGTGCACCTCGAGCCCGATCACCATCTCCCAGTCGGCCATCAGCTTCCGACCGCCGCTCGTTCGACGGCGGCATGCTCGATGGCGGCGCGCTCGATGGCTGCCGCAACCTGGAACATCGTGGGTTCCTGGAGTGCGTTGGCCATGATCTGCACGCCGACCGGCATGCCGTCGTCGCCGGTCCCGAAGGGCACCGACATGGCCGGGTGCCCGGCCAGGTTCGAAGGGATCGTGCACACGTCGGACAGGTACATGGCGAGGGGATTCTCCGTCTTGGCGCCGAAGGCGAAGGCCGTTGTCGGCGCCGTGGGCGAGAGCAGGGCGTTGAAGTCGGCATAGGCGGCGTCGAAGTCTCGAATGATCAGCGTGCGGACGCGTTGGGCCTGCCCGTAGTAGGCGTCGTAGTAGCCAGCGGAGAGGGCGTAGGTGCCGAGCATGATGCGGCGCTTCACCTCGGGCCCGAAGCCCGCCGCGCGCGTCGCGCCGTACATGGTCGTGATGTCATCGGCATCGACCCTCAGGCCGTAGCGGACGCCGTCGTAGCGCGCCAGGTTGCTGGAGGCTTCGGCGGGGGCGATCAGGTAGTAGGCCGAGAGCCCGTAGATCGTGGCCGGGACGGAGACCTCGTCGACGATGGCGCCGGCGGCCGTCAACGCGGCCGCAGCGGCGTGCACTCGGGCCAGGACATCGGCATCGATGCCCTCCATCAGTTCGCGCACGATCCCGATACGCAGGCCGTCGACGCCCCGGTCGAGCACGCCGGAGAGGGCCGGCGCCGGCTGTGGTATCGAGGTCGAGTCGCGCGGATCGTGGCCACCGATGACCTCGAGCAGGACGGCGGCGTCGGCCACGGTTGTGGCAAAGGGCCCGACCTGGTCGAGGCTGCTGGCGAAGGCGATCAAGCCGTAGCGGGAGACGGCGCCGTAGGTCGGCTTCACGCCGACGACCCCGCACAGGGCGGCCGGCTGACGGATGGAGCCGCCGGTGTCGGAGCCCAGCGCCAGCGGAGCGAAGCCGGCGGCCACGGCGGCCGCCGAACCGCCGCTCGACCCGCCCGGCACCCTGGTGGGGTCGTGGGGGTTTCGCGTCGGTCCGTTGGCCGAGTTCTCC
Organism: Acidimicrobiales bacterium; assembly: GCA_046597375.1. Classification (GTDB taxonomy): domain Bacteria; phylum Actinomycetota; class Acidimicrobiia; order Acidimicrobiales; family CADCTF01; genus DATLED01. The sequence goes on from JBKJKM010000187.1 coordinate 5,102, forward strand.
GTCGACGAGCCCATGGCGAACTCGTCGAGGTTGGTCTTGCCGATCAGGATGGCGCCGGCGGCTCGAAGCCGCTCGACGACGGTGGCGGAGTACGGCGGACGCCATCCCGCGAGTATTCGGGACGAGCATGTGGTCGGGATGCCCTGGGTGCAGAGGTTGTCCTTGAGGGCGACGGGGACACCGGCGAGGACGCCAGGTTCGGCGGCGCCGTCGGCGATACGGCGGTCGAGCTCGTCGGCCTCGGTCCTGGCCTCGTCGGCCAGCACCAGGTTGAAGGCGTTGAGCTCGTCGTCCCGAGCCTCGATGGCCGCGAGGTGCTCGTCGACGACGCTCCGCGCCGTGCGATCGCCGACGCGGACCGCGGCGGCGATCTCGATGGCGGTCATCAATCCGATTCCGTGAGGATGCGGGGCACGCGGAAGCGGCCGTCCTCGGCCGCCGGTGCCATGGCCAGCACTTCGTCGCGGTCGACCCCGTCGCGAGCGACGTCCTCCCGCAGCACGTTCACGAGAGGGAGCGGATGGGCCGTCGGCGGCACGCCGGCGGTATCGAGGGCCTCGACATCCTGCGCATGCTCGAGCACGGCGGCGAGCTGGCCGGCGAACAGCTCGACCTCGGCGTCGGTCACATCGAGGCGGGCCAGCGTGGCCACGTGGCGGACGTCGGCGGCGGTGATCTTCTCGGTTGCCATGTCGGCCTGAGCCTAGTTGCCCCTTGACTTTCTCCGAACGGTGTTGCTTAATCCGAAGGGTGTTAGTCAAACCAGTGCGTGATCGGCGTGCCGAACGCCGTGAGGCCACTCGATCCGAGATCGTCGACATCGCGTGGGAGCTCGTCAGAGCCAACGGTCTCGCCGCCCTCTCCCTTCGTGACCTGGCCGCCCGGGTCGGCATGCAGGCGCCGTCGCTCTACTCGTACTTCGCCTCCAAGAACGACATCTTCGATGCGATGTACGCCCAAGGTGCACGGGAGTTCGTGCGGCGCCAGGACGACCTCGTCTGGACGGGCGACCCACTGAGCGACCTCAAGACCATCGGCCGATTCTTCGTCGAGTTCTCGACCGAAGACCCGGTGCGCTACCAGTTGCTGTTCCAGCGAACGATTCCCGGCTTCGAGCCGTCGCCGGAATCCTTCGCCATCTCCGTGAAGAGCCTGACCGCCCTGCAGCGGCGCTTCGCCGAGATCGGCCTCACCGACGATCGAGCCATCGACCTCTTCACCGCCGTCGGAACCGGGCTCACCGACCAGCAGATCTCCAACGATCCGGGCGGCGTGCGTTGGACCCGGCTGATCGACGAAGCGACCGAGATGTTCTTCAACCACCTGATGTCCAAGCGGGCATCGACGAAACAGAAAGGCCGGACCACCAGATGATGAGCACGACCACCGCGGTGGCGGAGATACCTGCGATCGAACGACGAGAAGCCGGGATGTTGGCGGCAACGGAGAACCGTCGGGTGGTCGAGCTGTTGCGCTCCCTTGACGACGCCGCCTGGACCAAGGCGACCGACTGCCCGGCTTGGGATGTGCGGGCCATGGCCGGGCACCTGCTCGGCTCCCTCGAAGGGTTCACCGGGGTCCGACCCTTGATGCGACTCATGCGAGCGGCGGGCAAGGCCGCCGGCGATGGCCCGTTCGTCGACGGCATGACCGCCGTCCAGGTGAACGCCAATGCGGGCCTCGACCGCTCCCTCCTCCTCGAGCGCATGGCGGCCGCCGGCCCGAAGCAAGCGGCGTGGCGAACGCGGCGCTCACCGATGCGGGCGATGCCGATGAAGGAAGAGGTCGGCGGCGTGAAGGAGACCTGGAAGGGGGCCTTCCTCTTCGACACGATCCTCACCCGCGACACGTGGATGCATCGCGTCGACATCGCCAGAGCCACCGGGTGTGAGCTCGTGTTGAGTGCCGACCACGACGGGCGACTGATCGCCGACGTGGTGGCCGAGTGGGCCCGCCGACACGGCCAGCCGTTCACCCTGCACCTCGAGGGCCCCGCCGGCGGCACCTTCACCGCGGGCCCTGGCGCTGACGAGACGCTCACCCTCGATGCCGTCGAGTTCTGCCGCATCCTTTCGGGCCGGGCCTCTGGCACCGGCCTGCTCACCCAGGAGGTCCCGTTCTGATGGAGACGCGCGTGACCGAGGTGGCGGATGGCATCCACCAACTCTCGACCCACATCGCCGAAGCCAACTTCGGCTTCAACCAGTACGTCGTCGGAGGCGACGAGCCCCTGCTGTTCCACACCGGGATGCGGGGAGTGTTCCCGCTCGTCTCGGCGGCCGCATCGTCGGTGCTCCCGCTCGACTCACTCCGGTGGATCACCTTCGGCCACGTCGAAGCTGACGAGTGCGGATCCATGAACGAGTGGCTCGCAGCTGCCCCGCAGGCCACCGTCGCCCAGAGCCAGATCGGGTGCATGGTGTCCATCGGCGACCTGTCCGACCGAGCGCCTCGCCCGTTGGCCGATGGTGAGCTGCTCGATATCGGCGGACATCGCCTGCGATGGATCGACACGCCGCACGTGCCCCACGGATGGGAGGCGGGCATCCTCTTCGACGAGACGACAGGGACGCTCCTGTGCGGTGACCTGTTCACGCGGTACGGCGACTACGCGGCGACGACCGACGACGACATCGTGACGCCGGCACTCGAAGCCGACCAGTCCGATGACTTCGGCTCCTGGGCGCTTTCACCGGCCACGGCGCCAACCCTGCGGCGCTTGGCGGAGTTGCCGATCACCACCATCGCCCCGATGCACGGCTCGGCCTTCACCGGTGATGGCCCGGCGGCGTTGCTGGCGCTGGCCGGCCACGTCGAGGAGCGCATCTCTGCCGGTCCGCGGAGGGACTGATCCTCAGAGCAGGAGGCGGGGAATCGACTCGGACCACGAGCGCCGAAGGAACGGGATGCCGGCCCGATCGACCTCGAGCTCGACGTCCACGTGGAGGGCATCCTCCGTGGAGTGAATGGCGGCGGCGGCTCGCACCTCGGTGATCGAGCCGGCGTCGTCGAGGACGAGGGTCTGACGTCCCGAGACCGAGGCTCGCGCCGGATGGAACTTCGAAGCCTTCGCCTCGAACGTCGCCGTCGAGGTGAACACGATGGGGCGGTCGCGCACTTCGGTCCTCGATCCCCAACCGAGTGCAACGGTCGTCTCGCGCCGCAGCTCGTCGGTCACTACGTCCCAGCGGGGAACACCCACGGCCGACACCCGCGCCGTTGCGCGCGGTGACGGCGGGGGGCCGAGCGCGCCGCATGACACGGCCGACAGCGGCTCGAGCGGAAGGACGACCGAGCACCGGTCGAGATGCAGGGTGTTGGTCGCGGCGTAGGGCGTCGGCCACACCGTCGGGAAGTCGGCCGACGACACCGAGAGCCGGAGTGTGTGGCCGGCGGGAAGCTCCCACGACGTGACCCGCAACGGCACCTCGAGGTCGTAGACCTCGCCCGAGACCAGGGCCTCGGCGGTCGCCATCCCGCCTCGTCGGGTGGCGTTCAGCCATCCCCTCGTGATCAGGGTCGACGCACCGTCGGGCGCCACGTCGCACAACTTCGCGCACACCATCGCCACCGGTGCCGTCGATGAGAACCCGAGGCGAACTCGCGGCACGCCGAGGAGCCGGAGGGGCAGGGCCAGGGGACGGTCATCGAGATCGAAGGTGACCGAGCGAGCGTCGTCGACCCGCTGGTCGGCGTGGCCACCGAAGGGGGCCCCGCTCGGGCACCAGAACCCGGCGGCGGTACCCACCGTCGGGTCGTACTCGAACGACGTGGTGCCCGCACCGAGCGCCCAGATGCGTTCCTCGGCGTCGATCGCCGGCCAGGTGGGAAGTGACCTCCACTCCCCCGGCACCCGTCGGGGAAATCGGTCCGGCGGGTACGAGCGCTGGGCGAAGTACCGGAGGTGGGGCACGACGTTGCCGGCGGGATCGTCTCGCAACCACTGGCCGAAGAACTGCGCCATCTCGCCGAGGTGGTCGCCGGCCGGGCCGGTGTACGACTGGTGGGGTCGTTGATGGGTCCACGGGCCGACGATCGCCTCGTTGGGCGCCGAGAGGTGTTCGAGCATCCGGAAGACGGCGTTGACATAGCCGTCGTTCCAGCCGCCGAGGTGGAGCACGGCCGCCTCGATCGAGCCGTAGTCGTGCTTCAACGAGCCGTTGGCCCAGTAGTCGTCGTCGAGCTGATGTCGCAGCCATTCGAGGAGCCACGGCTCGGAGTCGAGATGCTCCTGCCAGATCGACGCCCGTGCCGGGCCGGCCAGGTCGGCGTGGGGTGGCAGGGCGTTCTGGGCAACCATCCCGAGGCCATAGACCAGCACATCCATGCCAGCGAGGCAGCCGCCGATGAAGTGGACGTCCTCGCCGAAGCGGTCGTCGGTCGCGGCATGGGGGGCGATCGCACGGAGCGCAGGCGGGCGATGCATGGCGATCTGGATCGAGTTGAAGCCGCCGTAGGACGTGCCGAACATCCCGACCCGACCGTTGCACCAGGGCTGGGCGGCCAGCCACGCGATGGCGTCGCAGCCATCGAGCTGCTCGGTGAGGGTGTACTCGTCGTCGGTGCGACCGCCCGAACCACCCGTGCCCCGCACATCGAGCATCACGCCGACGAAGCCGCGCTCGGCGAACCAAGCGTGGATGGCCCCACCGCCGGCGACGTTGTCGTCCTTGCGATAGGGCTGGTACTCGAGCAGCGCCGGCCACGGACCGCTCGCCTCGTCGTCGGGGAAGAACAGCGTTGCGGCGAGCAGCGTGCCGTCCCGCACGGGGATGCGGACACGCCGATCGACCCGCACCAGCTAGCCGGCCGTCACCTTGCGGGCGAAGTCGACAGCACGCGACTCGATCTCCTCACGATCGAAGTCGAGGGTCGCAACGTGGAAGGAGCGTTCGAGGAACACCCGCTCGACGGGACCGCCGACCCGTTCGGCCAGATGGTCGCTGTTGGACGGGGGCACCACGTGATCCTGGCGACTGGTGATGAGCAGCGTGGGGCAGCGCACGGCGCCGAGGTTCGCGTCGAGCGCCACCTGGGCCTCGAGCAGGCTCAGCAGCGGCGCCACCGGCATGCCGTCGTAGGCCAGCTCGCGCTGGTCGGGGTCGGCGACGTCGTTGCCGATCGCCGGCATCACCAGCGTGCCCTGATCGATGGTCTGGCGGAGGATGTCGAACAGTGCGTCACCGGCCGGCTCGATGGTCGG
>JBKJKM010000113.1:0-5840 GCA_046597375.1 Acidimicrobiales bacterium
GACCGCGGATGACCTCGAGGTCGTCCCCCAGTAGGCTCACGATGTCGACGACGACGCGGTCGTTGGCCGTGGCCGTGGTGCACAACACGGGGACGCCGGTCGGCAGCTGCTCGATCACCTTGGCGATGCGGCGATAGTCAGGCCGGAAGTCGTGACCCCAGTCGCTGATGCAGTGGGCTTCGTCGACCACCAGCATCCCCACGGTACCAACCAGGTCGGGGAGCACCTCGCGCCGGAAGCGGACGTTGTTCAGGCGCTCGGGTGAGATCAACAGGAGGTCGATACGCCCCGCCCGCACGCCCTGCTCGATCGACGACCAGTCGTCGTGGTTGTCACTGTTGATGGTGGCCGCCTCCACCCCGGCGCGCTCGGCCGCGGCGATCTGGTTGCGCATCAGCGCGAGGAGCGGCGAGATCAACACGGTCGGCCCGGCACCGGCATCGCGCAACAGCCGGGTGGCCACGAAGTACACGGCGCTCTTGCCCCACCCCGTTCGCTGCACCACCAGCACTCGCCGCCGGCGTCCGACCAACGCCTCGATGGCCTCGAGCTGGCCGTCGCGGAACTTGGCGTCGGCGCGCCCGGTGAGCTTCTGCAGCAGCGTGGTCGCCGCCCCCGTGATGTCCATGGGACCACTACAGCACGCAGGTGCGACAGCGCCCTCACTCCTGGTATCTACGCGCGATTCGGGGCCCCTACGCCCCCGAAGCGCGCGTAAAACCGGGTGGTGTTACGGGACGGGTTGGTCCTCCACCTGGCCGGTCCACGTCCACAACGAGGCGTAGGCGCCGCCGGCGGCCAGCAAGTCGGCGTGGGTGCCCTGCTCGACGATACGGCCGGCGTCGACCATCACGACCTCGTCGGCCCGCTCGGCCACGGCCAAGCGGTGGGTGATCAGGAGCGTCGTCCGGTCGAGGCCGATGACGGCGTCGAGCACGGCGGCCTCCGTGGCCTCATCGAGCGAGGCCGTCGCCTCGTCCAGCACGAGGATGTCCGGCTCGACAAGCCACATGCGGGCGAGGGCGATCAGCTGGCGCTGTGCCGCAGTGAGGTTGCGGCCCTCCTCTTCCACCACGGCCCCGAAGCCGCCCTCGAGCTCGGCCAGCACCTCCAAGGCGCCGACTCCCGCCGCTGCGGCCCGCACGGCGTCGGGGGAGACGGCGGCCTCCGAGCCATAGCTGATGTTCGACGACACCGTGCCCCGGAAGAGAAAGGCGTCTTGTGGGACGATGCCGAGCCGACGTCGGTAGGACGTCAGATCGAGTGCGCGGAGGTCGAGCCCGTCGACCCGCACCGAGCCGGACGTGGGGTCGTAGATGCGCCCGAGGAGCTTGGCCACGCTCGACTTCCCGGCACCCGTGTAGCCCACCACCGCGACCACCCGGCCGGGCTCGATGGTGAACGAGACGTCGTGGAGCACCGACGTCGTCGTGCGCGGATAGGTGAACGCCACGGCGTCGAAGGCAACTTCGCCGGCCAGGGGCGGACAGCGCTGCGCCGAGGGCGAGACCTCTGGCAGCACCGGAGTGGCGAAGGGCTGGCCGAGCTGGCGGAGCGACACCCGCGCCTGGACGTACTCCTGCCACAGGCGGCCGAGGAGGCGGATCGGTCGCAGCGCGCTGTCGAGGTAGAGGCGCAGGGAGATCACCGTGCCGACGGACAGTGCGCCGGCCAACGACAGCGAGCCGGCCCGCCAGAAGATCATGGCGGCGCCGAGGGCCAGCACGAACTGGATCAACGCCACGTACCCGTTCGACACCGTCGCCGCCCGCTTGCGTGCCGTCCGGAGTTGGCGCCCCGTCGACTCGAAGTCGAGGGCGGCGCGGCGCTCGGCGCCGAACGCTTTGATGACGTAGCGCCCGGCGAAATCCTCCTGCAACCGCTCGACCACCGCGCCCAGCCAATGCCGCGACCGAGCGAACGCACGGTCAGCAATACCGATCTGACCCCAGGTGAGGAGAAGGACCGTGAGGGCGAACGGCAACACCACCAGTGCCACTTCGGGGCTCAGCCACGTGATGATGCCCATGGCCCCGAGGAAGAGCCCGGTGCTCGACGCCAGTTGGTAGACGCCCGGCTCGCCGAAGCCCGACCCGAGGAAACGGGAGATCACGTCGATGTCGTGCACGACTCGCGCCGAGACCTGCACGGGCAGCTCGCGGTCGTAGTACTCCACGCCGAGTCGGCTCAAGCGCTCGAACACCCGACGCCGCAGCCCGTACAGCGTCGCCTGGTTCACCTTCGCCGAAGCGATTCGGAACAAGAACGTGAAGGTGCCGACGGCGAAGGCGACAGCGAACAGGCCGAGGGCCAACCGGTCGGTGGCCCCCGTGTTGCCATCGCGCACGTAGTCGGCGGCCTCCCCGAACACGAACTCCGGCAGCAAGCCAACGGCGGTCAGACCCAACAAGCAGGCGATGGCCACGGCGATACGCCGCCGCTGCGGCCACAACATGGCGAGCAGGCGTGGCCGTTCGTCCGCCGTGGCCACCGCCTCATCGAGCACCGGGCGATCGCCGCTCAATCGAATGTCGCCGATGATCTTCACCAGCCGCGGGTCGTACGGCGTCGAGGCGGCGAGACTGGCAAACACGCTGACCTCTGGCGCCTCGAGTTCGCCCGGAGCCGCCACGTCGCGATGGGATCCTGCCGGCGGCAGTTCCACGAAGGTGTCGGCCAAGGTCCGAGGTCCGGGGCGCCGCGTGATGCACAAGATCGCCGTCGTCGGCGCGTGCTGCCGGATCGAGCGAAGGATCTCGACCTCACGAGCCGGGTTCACCGCCGACAGCGCATCGTCGAGTACCAACACTCGCGGTGGAGCGACCAGCGCGCGCGCCAGCGCCAGTCGCTGGCGCTGCCCGCCCGAGAGCGTCATGCCGCGGTCGCCGAGCGCTTCGTCGAGGCCACCGCCGAGGGCCTCGACGACGTCCTCGGCACCCGCCGCCGTGAGGGCAGCCCAGAGCACCGTGTCGGCGATCCGCACCTCGGGTTCGATCGCGCCGGCCAGCGCACCAATGGTCAAGTTCTCGCGCACCGTCCGAGCGAAGAGAAACGGCTCTTCGGTGACCAGGTGCACCGCCTTGTGCATGTCGCCGGGATCGATCGTGCGGAGGTCCACGCCGTCGAGTCGAACGTCACCCTCACTCGGAGCCAACAAGCCGGCGGCCAGCGACGCCACGGTCGACTTGCCCGAGCCGGGTCCTCCTACCAGCACCGTCATCGCCGCCGGACGGACGACCAGGTCGAGGTCGGCCAGCACCGTGGTGTCGCCGAACCCGACACCCACGCGATGGAGCTCCAGACCAGTCGTGCCTTCGGGCAGCGGCGTGACCGGGAGTGCCACCTGATCGGGAGCGACCGCCAGCAGCTGGGTGATGCGGCCGGCTCCCGTCTTGGCCAATTGCCACAACGACACGAGCTCGTCGAGGTACTGCGCGATGTACGTCCCCTCGACGAGGAACGTGTAGAAGATCACGAACTCGCCGATGCTGATCGAGCCGCCCACCACGAGCCGCGCGCCGAACAGCAGCAGGCCGGCCCGGACGAGCACCGGTGCCGCCCTCAGGAGGAGGTCGAACCTGGCCTCGAGTCGCACCCGGGTCATGACGAACTCGTACGCCTTCGCCGCCACCGACTCGACCCGGGCCCGCTCCCGATCCTCGGCCCCGAAGGCTTTCACCACCCGGATGCCGCGCACCGGTTCGTCGATTGCCGTGGTGACCTCGGCCCGCTGGTTGAGGCCCAGAAAGGCAAGGCCCCAAAGACGCGGCCGGATGCGGTTGACCAGGTACCCGTTGATCGGGAACAGCGATATGACGACCATCGTCAGCGGCAGGTTGATGAGGCCGAGATAGACGGCATAACCCAGCAGCACGGGAACGCCGGCGACCAGCAGTGGCAGCACTCGCAACAGCAGCTGCAACAGTTCGAGATCACTCAGCGAGCGGGTGATGACCTGCCCGGTCGCGACCGCATCGAGATCACGAGGTGTTGCCCTCTGAAGCTGCTCGTAGAGCCGGTTCCTCAGGTCGAACTCGATCTGGTACTCGAGCCGCGCGCTCACCTGCAGGTTGGCGAAGAGCACCACGAAGTCGACGACGGCCAGCACCACGAGCGTGATCACCAGCGGCTCGAGCGCCTCGGTCCGCTGATCGATGGCCTTGTCGATGAGTCGTGCCGTCGTCGCCGCCACCACGATGCTGATCCCGGTGGCGAGGAAGCTCAGGACGAGGTTGGTGATGAACCACTTGCGCTGGCGGGTGACGAGCAGCCACCACAGAATCGTGCCGCGGAACGTCCGAAACCCCCGCCACGCTCGCCCCGGAAGCCGGAATATCCCCATGGAGCCCGCACCCTAGGCAGAGCCGGTGCCCCTCGGGCCATCGCTCCACTTGTTCGGTGACGCGTTTTGGTCGTTGCCAAGGCCTTCGTGAAGCGTCCTGGCGACCAGAACGCCTCACGAAAGTGAAGCGATTCAGCCTCGGCGGGGACCGCCGCGACCGCGTCCGCGACTGCCACCACCGCCGCCACCGCCGCCGCCAGCGCCACCGCCGGTGCTCGCCGGGCGGCCACCCTGGCGTCCTCGACCCCGACCGGAACCCGGGGCGCCACGAGGTGCCTTGGGCTCGTCAGGGATGCCGGCAACGCCGATGGCCCGTTGCAAGGCCCGACCCTTGGCCGCCTCGCCTTCGGCGTCGGTGACGAAGGAGACGACGACGCCCTCGGCGCCGGCACGGCCGGTGCGGCCGGAGCGGTGGGTGTAGTCCTTGGCATCGGCCGGGAGATCGAAGTGGATGACGCAGCCGACGTCGTCGACGTGGATGCCGCGAGCGGCGACGTCGGTGGCCACGAGCGCGTCGACCCGACCGGCGGCGAACGACGCCAGCGCCCGCTCCCGCTGGGACTGGCTCCGGTCGCCGTGGATGGCGGCGGCGGAGACGCCGGACTGACCGAGTTGCTTGGCCAGGCGATCGGCGCCGTGCTTGGTACGGGTGAAAACGACGGTCGAACCATGCTCGGACACGAGTTGGGCGACACGGGCGACCCGGCGCTCGCGGGGCACGTCCTCGAAGTAGTGCGACGTGCGGTCGACCTCGTCGACGTCCCGCTCGACCTCGCAGCGGACGGGATCGTGCTGGTAGTGGCGGATGAGCACGTCGACGTCGCCGTCGAGGGTGGCCGAGAACAGCAGCGTCTGACGATCCGGGCGCACCTGGTCGAGGATGCGGCGGACCTCGGGGAGGAATCCCATGTCGGCCATGCGGTCGGCCTCGTCGATGACCACGAACTCGACCTCGTCGAGGATCATGTTGCCGCGGTTGACGAGGTCCATGAGCCGACCCGGACAAGCGACGGCCACGTCGACGCCGCGGCGCAGGATCTTGAGCTGCGGGGTGAAGCTGGTGCCGCCGTAGAACGACGAGACGCTGCGTTTGCGCACCTGCAGGAGAGGCGCCAGTTCGTTGTGGATCTGAGCGGCCAGCTCACGCGTCGGGGCCAGAACCAACGCGCGGGGACGGGCGACGCGCGCCCGGCTCACGCGCTCGGCCAGCGGAATGCCGAAGGCCAGGGTCTTGCCCGACCCGGTCGGAGCCCGTCCACAGACGTCGCGGCCGGCGAGGCCGGCGGCGATGGTCGCCGCTTGGATGGGGAACGGCGCCTCGATACCGCGCTCGTGCAGACGGACGACGAGGGCGTCGGAAACGCCGAGCTCGCCGAACGTCGGCACGGGGGTCGCGGTCGTCGGATCGACCGTCGAGAGGGTGGATGACACGTGGAACTCCAAGGAAATCGAAACGCGCACTCGCGCGTGGGGCGTCTGTGATTGACCTGCCCGGGGG
>JBKJKM010000249.1:0-6848 GCA_046597375.1 Acidimicrobiales bacterium
GTACGCGTTGAGGATGGCCACGACGCCGTCGCCCCGCCACACGATCTTGGTGACCTCGTCGGGCTCTCCGCTGGCCAGGATGCGACAGAAGACGCATGCACCCTGACCGCCGGCATCACCACTGGCCCCCGACGACACGTAGTCCGTGCGCCAACCAGCCCAGAGCCGCTCCAAGGTCATGTGCGGTAGTCGGGCGGAAGCGCCTCGGCCCGGAGGCGTTCGATGAAGGCATCGACCGCGACACCCCGCTCCGGCTTGTCGCTGCCCCGCTCGTTCACGCCCACCGTGCCGTTGGCCACGTCATCGTCGCCCACCACCAGGATGAACGGAATCTTCTCCAGCTTGCCGCGGCGAATCCGGCTGCCCAGCGGTTCGTCTGCGTCGACCATGTCGACCCGGAACCCGGACGCTTTCATCTTGGCCACCAAAGCTGCGGCGTGGTCGTCGTGGTCGTTGCGCACGCCGAGCACCCGCACCTGCAGCGGTGACAGCCACGCCGGGAAGGCGCCGGCGTAATGCTCGGTGAGCACGCCGAAGAACCGCTCCACCGACCCGAACAGGGCGCGGTGGATCATGATCGGTTCCTGCCGTGTCCCGTCGGCGGCGTTGTACTCGATGCCGAACCGCTTGGGCGTCTGGAAGTCGAGCTGGATCGTCGACATCTGCCATGTGCGGCCAATGGCGTCCTTGGCCTGGACGGAGATCTTCGGGCCGTAGAAGGCGCCACCGCCCTCGTCCAACACGAGCTCGAGGCCCATGCCGGTGGCGGCGCCGCGCAGCGTCTCCGTCGCCTCTTCCCACTCCTCTTCCGTGCCCGCAGCTTTGCCCTCGGGCTTCGTCGACAGCTCGAGGTAGAAGTCCTCGAGGCCGTAGTCGCGGAGCAGTCCGAGCACGAACGTGAGCAGCGACCGGAGCTCGTCCGCCATCTGCTCCTTCGAGCAGAAGATGTGCGAGTCGTCCATGGTCAGGCCGCGCACGCGCGTCAGGCCGTGGATCACCCCGCTCTTCTCGAAGCGGTAGACGGTGCCGAACTCGAAGAGCCGGAGGGGCAGCTCCCGATACGACCGCCCTCGGGCCCGGAAGATCAGCGTGTGCATCGGGCAGTTCATCGGCTTGGCGTAGTACGTCGCCCCCTCCATCTCCATGGGCGGGTACATGCCGTCGGCGAACCACTCGAGGTGGCCCGACGTCTCGAACAGGGACGCCTTCGAGATGTGGGGGGTATTGACGAACTCGTAGCCAGCGGCCTCGTGGCGGCGGCGGCTGTAGTCCTCCATGATCCGGCGGATGGTGCCGCCCTTCGGGTGGAAGACCGGCAGGCCGCTCCCGATCTCCGACGGGAAGCTGAAGAGGTCGAGCTCGACGCCGAGCTTGCGGTGGTCCCGCTTCTCGGCCTCCTCGAGCATCACGAGGTGGGCCTTCAGCGCCTTGTCGTCCTCCCACGCCGTGCCATAGATGCGCTGCAGCTGCTTCCGCTTCTCATCACCGCGCCAGTAGGCCGCAGCCACTTTCATGAGCTTGAAGGAGCCGATGCGGCTGGTCGACGGCACGTGAGGCCCGCGACACAGGTCGACGAATTCACCACTGTTGCGGTACGCCGTGACGATGCCGTCGCCCGCGCCCTCGGCCGACTCCACCCCCTCGATGATCTCGCGCTTGTACGGCTGGTCGGCGAAGAGGGCGAGGCCCTCGTCAATCGAGTGTTCCTCGCGCACGAACGACTGATCGGCTTTGACGATCTCGCGCATGCGGGCCTCGATGCGCACGAGGTCGTCCTCGTTGAAGGTGGCGCTACCCGGCAGATCGAAGTCGTAGTAGAAGCCATCATCGATCGGCGGGCCGATGGCGAACTTTGCGCCGGGCCACAACTGCGTCACGGCCTGGGCCAGGACGTGCGCCGTCGAGTGGCGCAACACGTGACGACCCTCAGGCGTGTTGTTGGTGATGATGGCGACCTCGGCCCCGTCGGAGAGAGGAACCCCGAGGTCGACCTCCTGGCCGTTCACCTTGGCGGCGACGGCCGCCTTGGCCAGCCGGGCCCCGATGGACGCCGCCAGATCCCCGGTCGTCGCGCCGGCCGGCAATTCCCTCGAGGAACCGTCAGGCAAGCGGATGGAGATCACGTCGGACATGGCGTGGAGGTTACCGGTGCCCCTAGCGACGCCCGGCGGCATAAATCAGCGCTTCGACCAACCCGCCTCGAGGTCGCCGAATCCCATGCCGCCGGCCCGCCGCAGAGCGGCGTCGGTCTGGTGATCGAGATTGCCGGGCGCGACCTTGACCGAACCCAGCTCGCGGAAGAGCGACGTCGGCGCCCCGATGCCGGCACGGGACGCGAGGAACGACGTGGCCGAGCGGCTCTCCCGATACGCCTTGATGATGGCCGACTGCGCCCCGGTCGAGAACTCGTAGTCGCGGGGCAACCGGCCGTCCGAGCCCGACGGCTTGCGCTCGCGCATCGAGCGACCGGTGGCCACCCAGTCGGCGAGGCCCTCGTGGACCCACACGGGGACGAAGGGCCCGGCCAACGGCGTCCCGGCGGCGTGGACGAGCTCGTGCACGAGGGTCTCGACCTGGAACGGGCGCTCGTAACCGCCGAGGTTCTCATCCTGGAGATAGATGCGGGGCGCCGTCGTCACCCAGCCGTCGTCTCGCACGGCGCCATACGAGACGAAGGCGAGGAACTTGTCCAGGTCGATCGTCGATTGCAACAGGAGTTCGAGCTCATCGGTGTCGGCCGGGAGGATCAATGGGATCCTCTCCGGCCAAGGCTGATCCCACCGCGGGCCGAGGATGTCGAACGCCTCCTCGGCGACGGCCGAGACCGACCGAGCTCGCTCCCGCTGTCCGGGGTGGAAGATCGTCAGAAGGTGCTCGGTCTCGAGCACCTCTATCGGCGCGAAGTCCCACGGCCCGCGCGCCGTGTCCAGACCGAGCGGAGCCAGGTCGTCGTCGCCGGCGACATACCACGCGCCGACGCGCTGGACGAAGGTCAGCCACAAGCTGTCGACGGCGTCCGTCGAGTCGTAGCCCCGAAGGCGGAGTCGCTGCCGCGTCTCCGGGAGCTGCACCGGCGCCCCGTAGCGCTCGGCCAAGCCGACGCCGAGGTCCCCCGTGTCGTCCAGGCGAGCCTCGAGGCGATAGGACTCGAGCGGCACCGAGCGGAGGCCGTCGAACAGTCGACCCTGCGCCTCCCGGAACTTCCCGGGCGCCTGGGGGTCGACGGTGGCCAGCCAGGCCGTCCGGTCGCCGGCACCGAGCGCCGCCATTCGAGCGTCGAGCACGGATTGGACGGCCAACAGTCCGGTGGGTGAGGTCTGCGCCGCCGACGCCGGAGCGAGCGCGCCGCCGAGGAGGAGGACGGCTAGGGCGAGAGCCGCTCGCGCACCCACGCGCCGTCCTCCTGGCGGTAGCGGATGCGATCGTGCAGGCGGTCGTCCTGGTGCTGCCAGAACTCCATCCAGGTGGGTACGACTCGGAAGCCACCCCAGTACGCCGGCCGAGGCACCACCTCCCCGTCGCCGAAGCGCGAGGTCGCCTCGGCGAGCCGCTGTTCGAGCAGGTCGCGCCCGGCGATGACGCTGGACTGAGCCGAGGCCCACGCCCCGAGTTGCGAACCCCGGGGTCGTCCCGACCAGTACACGTCGGACTCGGCGTCGGACACCGCCAGGGTGCGCCCGCTGATCCGAACGGATCGAGGCTCCCAATGGAAGACGAGCGTCGCCTGCGGGTTGGCGGCGAGCTCGCGGCCCTTGGCGCTTTCTCGGTTGGTATAGAACACGAAGCCGGAATCGGCTCCTCCCGTTGGCGGCCGAGGCGGCCCCTTCACCAGCACGATGCGGGCGTTGGGAACGCCGTCGACCGTGGCCGTGGCCAGGCAAGCGGCGTCGTCGCGCGGCGAGTACGCCTGCTTCCAGGCGGCGAACTGCGCCAGTGGATCCGGATCGAGGTCGCGGATGTCCACGAGCTACAGCGAGACGCCGAGCAGCGCCGCGGCCTCGCGCACGGATCGGCCCGACGCAGCCGAGGCATCGAGGTGCTCGAGCGCGGTCGTCGTGTCGAGGTCGTCGTCGAGCGCGGCCCGAACGGCTTCGATCGCGTCGGGATCCGCGAGTCCTTCGGCCGTGCGCCAGCGCTCGAGCCGAGCCGTGGCCGTCGGCATGAGCGCATCGTTCCACTCCCAGCCCGACCGATAGTGATGGGCGAGCACGGCCAAACGAATGGCCTGGGGCTCCCACTCCTTCAAGAGGTCGCTCACGAACACGAGGTTGCCGAGCGACTTCGACATCTTCGTGCCGTCGTAAGAGACCAGCGGGGCGTGGAGCCAGTGGCGCACGAATGGTTGGCCCGTGGCGGCCTCCGATTGCGCTGCCTCACACTCGTGGTGGGGGTAGATGAGATCGGTTGCTCCACCGTGGAGGTCGATGGTGGTGGAACCAAGTTCGCGAAGTGCGAGGGCGGAGCACTCGATGTGCCATCCCGGACGGCCAGGGCCCCACAGTGACTCCCACGCTGGCTCGTCAGGTGCGGACGGCTGCCACAACACGAAGTCGAGGGGGTCGGACTTGTTGGGGTCGTCGGGATTGCCGCCGTTCTCGGCGGCGAGGCGCAGCATCGTCTCGGGGTCGTGGTGGGAGAGCTGGCCGAACCCGTCGAAGCTGCTCACGTCGAAGTACACGGATCCGCCGGACTCATAGGCGTGCCCGGAGTCGAGCACCATGCCGATGAACCCGAGGATGTCGGGAATGGCCGACGTGGCGCGAGGCTCGCTGTAGGCCGGCAGGAGACCGAGGGCTTCCATGCAGGAATCGAAGCGGGCCATCTCTTCGGCCGCCAGATCGAGGTAGAACACCCCGAGCTGACGTGCCTTCTCGAACAGGGGGTCGTCGATGTCGGTGATGTTGCGAACACACCGAGTCTCGTGCCCGAGGTCGCGCAGGCGCCGCTGCAGCACGTCGTAGAGCAGATAGGTGGCCGCATGGCCGAGGTGAGCGGCGTCGTACGGCGTGATCCCGCACGTGTACATCGTGACCACGTCGCCGGGCGCGAAGTCGACTACTTCCCGCCGTGCCGTGCAGTACAGCTGCATTACGGAAGCGCGATGCCGGTCAGCTTGATCGCCGCCCGTGTCTTGTAGCGGACGTTGAGCTGGAGGAGCACGGCCGTGATCGACTCGATGGGGGCGGCGTTCGACAATGAGCCGGCATTCAGCGGTCGCAAGTCGGGGATGAGATCGACCAGCTCGGCCGTGGCATCGAAGGCGTAGCGATGGTCACTACACACGAGCACGTCAGCCTCGATCGGCTTGTTGAGCTCGGACAGCGCCTTGGCTGGCAGGTGCTGGAACGCGGCGGCGACGAGGGCCCCGGGGGCCGCCGCCTGCACGTGCGCCGCGACCGAGCCTCGCGGCGGGATCAGCGGCTCGAACTCGCTACCGACCTTCTCGAGGGCGTTGGCCATGGAGATGACCACCTTGCCCGTGATCCGACCGGCCACTGAGGCGACGGTGACCGCTGCGGCGTTCCAGGGCGTGGCCACGATGACGACCTCGGCGGAGGCCGCTCGCATGTTGTCGCCGGCCTCGAGCCGCAGGGTCTTCTCCGGCCACTTCTTGCACAGCTCCTCACAGACCTCCTGAGCCCGCTCCTTCGTGCGCGAGCCGATGACGACTTCGAGGCCAGCATCGGCCAGCCGAGCAGCGAGGCCGCTGCCGGCGGGACCGGTTCCTCCGAGGATTCCGACGTTCACGCCGGAGACACTACGGCGGCCAGGTCGCGCACCACGGCCTCGCCCAGGCTGCGGGTCGCTCGACGGTTGACCTCGGCGCCGGCGACGGCGCCGGCGAGGAGCGGGGCGAGACTCGACAAGTTGCGTCCGAGACGGGCCACCAGCCGGCGTCGAACGAGCCGGACGAGCTCGTTGCGGGTGCCCCGTCCGAGGGCATCGGCCATCCCGCCCGGGGTGCCGATGGTGGTGGCGGTGACGCCTCGCCGCTCGGCCCACGCCTTGACCAGCTCGACCGTCCGCTCGGTGCCGTTGCCCTGCACGGGACGGCCATAGACCTCATGGAGCTCGCCCACCAGTTTCAGCTCGAGCACGGCGATCGCCACGGTCTCCACAACGAGCTCGAAGGGCATGGCGATCCAGGCCGGCGGGGCGAACTGCTCCGCACTCATCACGGCACCGGAGAGCCCGCCGATGGCCGCCGACGATCGACTGGCCCGCCGGATCAGCTCGCCGGCCAGCGCCGCGCCGGTCAGGCCGTCGTGCTGTGCGGAGAGGGCGGCGGCGTCGCGAATCGGGATGCGGGGCGCAATGTCGATCAGGGTCGTGGCCAGCCAGTGGCCGGTCGCCACCGCTCTCGCTCCGGCCTGACGGGCCGACGACGCCAGCACCCCAGCGAGTCGGGTCAGACCACGCGCATCGATGCGGCCTTCGGCCAGTTCGGCGACCTCATCGTCGGAGACCACGTGAAGCCGCTCTGCCGGACTCGGATCGGAGGGGTGCCCCATCTACTCGAGGAGGTCGTCGAGACGCCGTACGAGGCCGTCTTCGCCGAGCTCGCCGTAGATCTTCTCGGCCGACCCATCGGCGGCGATGAAGATCCACGTGGGCTGACCGACCACACCGAGGCGGGCCCGAAGCGCGCCGGACTCGTCGGAGGCGTGTGGAAAGGATCCGAGGTCGTATCGCTCGACGAACTCCTCGAGCCGTTCGACCCCGTCGCGGCTACCCAGGCCCACGAATTGGACCTTGCCTTCGTACCGTCGCGCCACCTGCGCGACCACCGGAGCCTCCCGGATGCAGCCGGTTCACCACGGCGCCCAGAACCACAAGAGGGTCGGTCG
>JBKJKM010000186.1:0-25967 GCA_046597375.1 Acidimicrobiales bacterium
ATCGCCGAGGCGATGAGCCAGCCGCCGAAGATGCACCAGCCGTGTACGGCGGCGATGGTCGGCTTCGGGATGTCCCGCCACCGCAACGACAGATCGAGGAAGTGATCCCACGAGTAGGCGAACTGGTTCTCGGTTTCGGTGACGTCGTCGCGAGTTCGACGGACCCGGTCCTGGGCCTCCTCCGGCGTTCCGAGGTCGTGGCCGGCCGAAAAGGCCTGGCCGTTTCCGGACAGGATGATGACCCGGATGCTCGGATCTCCTGCCGCTTCGGCGAAGGCGGCATCGAGCTCGCTCAGGAGGACACGGGATTGCGCGTTGCGGTACTGCGGTCGGTTCAAGACGATGCGGGCGAGGCGGCCCTCCGTCCGGTACTCGATCTGCTCGAAGTCGTGGGCCACGAAGCCGACGCTAGCCAGTGGGGAACGGCGTGAACCGGCCCGCGCCCCTGGTCGGGCTGTCGGTCGTCGAGCTCGCCACGGGGATCGCCGGGCCGTACGCCGGCCGGCTGCTCGCGATGCTCGGAGCCACCGTCGTGAAGTTCGAACCGCCCGGCGGTGACCCGTCGCGGCGCCTGGCCATCGACGACCGGCCCGTGCTCGAGCCGGGGTCGATGTTCACGCATCTCAATGCGGGCAAGGAGATCCGGACCGACGACGGCGTCGGTGCCGCATTGGCCGGAGCGCACATCGTCCTCGACGATCAGGTCGGGTCCACCCGTCGGGGCACGGTCCTCGACCCCGAGCGGCTGCGGGCCGCCGGTCAGGTCGTCGTGTCCATGACGGCGTGGGGCTATGACGCCAACGACCCGGGCCGGCCCACAGACGAGCTCCTCGTTCAGGCTGCCTCCGGCATGGTGCAGGCAACGATGGAGGACGGTCGGCCCTACCGCTTCCCCGGGTGGCAGTCGCAGTATCTCGCGGGCGCGTTCGGCGTGGCTGGCGCGTTGACGGCGTTGGCCGATGGCCAGGGCCACCATGTCGACGTGTCGTGGGTCGGCTCGATCCTCACCGGAGTGGAAGCCGGCATCTGCGCCTACTTCCACATCGCCGACCAACCGTCACGACTGCCGGCCGACGGCCGCGACCGTCAAGCCGGCTTCCAGGTCGGTGCCTTCCCGGCCGGGGTCTTCCGATGCGCCGACGGACACGTGATCCCCGGAACGGTGCGACCCGTCGACTGGGATCTCCAGTGTGCCGTCTACGAGCGCGCCGACCTGCTCTCCGACGAACGCTTCGACGCCCGGATGCGTTTCCCCAACCGTGAAGCACTGCGCGACGAGTTGCAGCCCTGGTATGACCGTCACGACAAGCGCGACATCTTCGCCCGGGCCCTCGACAGCGGGTGGGCGCTCGGCATGGTCATGACCGCTGAAGATGCCCTGGCCGATCCCCACCTCGCCGCCCGAGGCTTCCTCGACGAGGGCGGCGTGGCCCGGCCGTGGCTCTCCCACCTTGCCGCCACGCCGCAGGCGCCGCACACGCGCACGGGCCCGCCAGCGCCGCCGGCCATCGAGGGCTTGAAGGTTCTCGAGTTGACCTGGGCGTGGGCCGGGCCGTTCGTCGGGAGATGGCTCGGGTCGTACGGCGCCGACGTCGTCCGGGTCGAGGCCGGTCGCTACCCGGACGGCTGGCGCACCCGGCTGAAGTGGAAGCAAGCCGGTGTTCCCATCCCCGAAGGAGCCGACCCCGAGGACTCCACTTGGGATGCTGCCGCGTTGCACAACAGCCTCAACCGGAACAAGCGGTCGCTTTCCCTCGACCTCACCTCCTCGGTTGGTCGGACGCTCTTTCTCGAGCTGCTGGCAGCGGCAGACCTGCTCGTGCTCAACATGAGCTATCGCATGTTGGCCGACCGCGGGATCGAAGAGGAGGTCAACGACGCAGTCGACAAGGGCCTCGTCGTCATCAACATGCCGGCTCTCGGGGCCACGGGACCGTACCGGGACATGCCCGGCTACGGCATCTTGATGGAGGGCATGGGCGGCTTCGCGACGCGCTACGGGTCGAGGGACGAAGGCGCCCGCTCCACCAACACCTACTACCCCGACCTCGTCGCCGGGTTGCACGGAACCATCGCCGCGCTGAGTGCCCTGGCGGCCCGGGCGGCCACCGGGCACGGCCAGGTCGTCGACCTCTCGCAGCAGGAGGTCACCTGGCTGCAGTTCGGTGAAGCCCTCGTATTGCGGGCGATCGAGAGCCGAGAGGTCGACCGGCTGGGAGACGCGGAGCCGGGACTGGCGCCCTCCGGCTACTACCCGTGCCTCGACGGCGCGTGGGTGGCCATCGTGCCCGAGGGCGACGATGCCTTCGTCGCCCTCGTCGCCGCGGCGGCGCCCCACTTGGCTGCCTGGTCGGGCCTCGATGGGCCGGGCCGTTGCCAGCGGAGAGACGATCTCGATGCCGCCCTCGGCGCTTGGACGGCAGAACGATCGGTCGGCGACGTCGTCGCGATCCTCGAGTCCGCCGGCGTCAGCGTCGCCTCAGTTGCCACCTATCGCGAGGCGCACTCCTCCGGGTCGCTCGACCAGCGCGGGCTGGTCGAACGCCTCGATCATCCCGTCACCGGCCAGCGCCCGTATCTGGCCATGCCGGTGCGGATCGACGGACAGTCGTGGCGATCACGCCGTCCGGCCGCTTGCTTCGCTGAGCACACCGACGAAGTGCTCCACGATTGGCTCGGTCTCGACGCCGCCCGTCGGTCGGATCTGCGCCAAGCCGAGGTCATCGGAACTACCCCGGGCCGTCGTCGCTGAGGCGATACGGTCATCTCGTGACCAACGACGGGCGCCGCGTGGAGCCACGCCCCTCCCGGCTCTCGGCCAAGGATCGCCGTGAGCATTTCCTTGACGTGACCGCGCAGCTGGTGCTCGAGCGCGGCGCCGAGGCCGTGACGATGGAGTCGGTAGCGGCCGCAGCCGGCGTCAGCAAAGGCCTCGGCTACGCCTACTTCTCAAACCGGAACGAGCTCTTGCTCTCCCTGCTCAATCGAGAGCTCGGCGAGCTGCAACAGCGCTCCAACGACGGGGTGCGCGCCGCGTCAGACTTCGAGGGCCGCCTCCGGGCCAGCATCGCTGCCTGGTTCGACGTGATGTCCGAACGCGGCGCGCTCATCGGCACCCTCATGCAGGCCCACTCGATTCAAGGACCCCTGGCCGAACGCCGCAAGCGCTACAACCGAGAGGTCCAGGAGTTCTACGGACGTCTGGCCGAGAAGGAGTTCGGCATCCCTCGGTCCAAGGCCGTGGCCGCCGCCGGCATCCTCCTGGCCGGCATGAACGGCATGGTCGACCGGTGGCGGGCGGGCGACCCCCGTGGTCTCCTCGAGGAGACCTACATCGATGTGGTGATGGGCGCCCTCCGCGACATGTCCAGCCGCAACAGCTGATCGGGCGGCTCAGCTCGTCAGCGTCAGCGTGGCCCGGCTGCGGATGTCGGTCGCCGACGCCGCCGCCAGCACCTCGAAGTCGCCGGCTTCCACTGTCCAGTCGTGGGTAGCAGGATCCCAGAACGCGAAGGCGCGGGCGTCGAGCGAGAAACACGCGTCGGCCGTGGCACCGGGGGCCACGTCGTGCAGTCGCACGAAACCCTTGAGCTCCTTCTCGGGACGGATCACGGTCGCCTCGAGATCTCGCACGTAGAGCTGCACGACCTCGTCCCCGGCGAGGGCGCCGGAGTTCGTCACGGGCACCGTCACCTCGACGGTGCCGCCAGCGACGAGGGACGTGGACGACAACCTGACTGGACCATACGAGAAGGTCGTGTACGAGAGTCCGTGGCCGAAGGGGAACGCCGGGTCGACGCCGGTGCGGTCGAAGGCCCGGTACCCGATGAAGAGTCCCTCCCCGTAGTGAACCTCGCCTCGCTCGCCCGGGTAGTGCAACATCGCCGGGATGTCGGCCAACTGGTAGGCGAAGGTCGTCGGGAGCTTGCCGCCAGGATTCACCGCGCCGAGCAGGACGTCGGCCAAGGCGTTGCCGCCTTCTTGCCCGGGATACCAGAGCTGGACCACGGCGGGCACGTCGGCCACCCACGACAACTCCACCGGCGCGCCCGTGTTCACGACCACGATCGTGGCGGGGTTGGCGGCGACAACCTGGCGCACGAGGTCCGCCTGACCCCCCGCGAGACCGAGGTCGGCTCGATCTCGACCCTCGGTCTCCCAGGTGCTGTCGAGACCCACGACCACGATGGCCACATCGCACGAGGCGGCCGCCTTCACGGCTCGGTCGGCGAGATCGTTCGGCAACGGCTCGAGCACCCTCAGGTCGAGACCGAGGTCGCCGTTGGCCGTTGCCCACTCCAACACGAGCGGGGCGGACTTGCCTTCCTCCAGTTCGACGGTGCCCCCGACCGTACGGCGCCCGTCGGACGCATCCCACCCGTCGACCGCGATGGCATCGCCTACCCAAAGACGGACGCGGCCTGCGGTGCGCACACTGAAAGCATGCGGTCCGGACCACGCCGCCGTGAACGTCGTCGATGCCCGCATCGACCAGTCGGCGGCGTCGCCGGCGGGACGGAACTGTGGGTCCCACCGGAACCACGAACGTCGGGTCACCTCTGCCTGCGCCACCGCTCCGTGGGCATCGAGGTACTCGACGTCGATGCCTGAGGAACCCACCGACGTCGACAGGCGCGTGGCGTCGAGGCGAGTGGCGCCGCGTCCGATCGAGGCGCCGGCCTCATACACGACCCGGACCCCAGCTCCGAGGGCGGAGCGCAGTCCGTCGAGCGGCGACACGTCGTAGGGGGAAGCCACCTGTGCGCTGCCGCCGCCCTGGTTGGATGCCAACGCCGCCGTCGGCCCGATCACGGCGACGGATTGCAATCGGGAGGCATCGAGCGGGAGGAGCGGACCGTCGTTCTTCAGCAGCACGATCGCCGATGCGGCGGCGTGGCGAAGGAACCGTCGGCGCTCGATCGCATCGTCATAGCGCTCGACGGTGGGGTCGGTGGCCGAGCCATCGAGCACACCCGTCCGCTCGACCAACTGCAGCACCCGGCGTACCCGGTCGTCGACGATTGACTCGTTCAGCGCACCCGCTCGCACGGCGTCCGTCAATGCCTGACCCCGGTGCAACGGCGGTCCCGGCATCTCGAGATCGAGCCCGGCCAGAGCGGCCCGCTCCGTCGAATGCGTTCCGAACCAATCGGAGACGACGAGGCCGTCGAAGCCCCACTCCTCTCGAAGGATCGTGGTCAGCAGCGCCTCGCTCTCGCTGCAGAACGAACCGGCCACCTTGTTGTAGGCCGACATGACCGCCCACGCACCGGCCTCGACGACGGCGGCCTCGAAGGGCAGCAGATAGAGCTCGCGCAGCGCCCGCTCCGGTACCTCGGAGCTGATGCTCATGCGCTCGTACTCGGAGTCGTTGGCCACGAGGTGCTTCACCGTCGCGCCGACACCTTGGCTCTGCACGCCTTGGATGTAGGCCACGGCCAGCCGCGCCGTCAGATAGGGATCTTCGCTGTAGCACTCGAAGTTTCGTCCGGCCAATGGGGTCCGGTGGAGGTTCACCGTCGGCGCCAGGATCAGATGAGCACCCTTGCTGGCCAATTCCCCCGCGAGTTCCACACCGACCCGTTGGAGCAACTCGACATCCCAGGTCGCGCCGAGGGCCGTCCCGCAGGGAAAACTGCTGGAGGCCGGGCCTCCACTCACGTGGGCACCGCGCACTCCGGCTGGACCGTCACTCATCTTCAATGGCGGAATCGCCAGCCGCTCGACGGTCGCCGTGTGCCACCAGTCGGTCCCGGCCAAAAGCGAGACCTTCTCCTCGAGTGTCATCTGACCGACGAGTTCGTCGATGCGTACGTCCATCCGGCGAACGTAGCCGTGGCGGTGGACGCCGGCCGATGTCGGCGTTACGTTGACCTCGACGAGGGAGATCTGTATGCCTGCATTCCCGACCATCGGCCACGTGGCCCTGACGGTGCGTGACCTCGGCCGTTCGATCGAATGGTACGAGAAGCTCTTCGACGCCAAGCCGGTGCTCGACGAGGACACGGGACCCTTCCGTCATGTGGTGTGGTCGATCGGCTCGACGCTCGTCGGCCTCCACCAGTTCCCCGACGCCCGCAGCGAGACGTTCGACGAGCGACGGGTCGGGCTCGACCACCTCGCCTTCAGCTGCGCCAACCGCGGCGAGCTCGAGCAGTGGGCGTCCCGGCTCGACGAGCTCGGCGTCGCCCACGGCGGCGTCATCGATGCCGGCTACGGCTCAGGACTGTCGTTCCGTGACCCGGACAACATCGCCTTGGAGTTCTTCGCTCCTCCCGGCTGACGCCCTCGGCGACCCTCAGACCCGGTCGGTCTCGGCGGCAGCAGCCCAAGAAGCCTCGAACTGGGCGACGTCGTCGATGAGGGCGACCTCGTCATCACGGTGGAGAAAGGTGAGCACCGTCGATGCGTCCCGCCAGCTGCGCAGCACCCGCTCCTGCGCTCGCGAGGTGTCGGCGTCGGGAAACTCGTAGACGACGATCCCGCACGTTGCGCCGTTGACGTCGACACTGACCCGTTTTCCCTTGCGAGACACCTCGAGCACCCGCACGTGCTGCTCGAGTCGGATCCGTTCGTCGTTGCCGGCCACCGCTCGCTCTCCTCGTCCCGTCTTCCACATCTCCATCGGCAGAGCCGACGGGAAGGCGAGGGAATCAGGCCGGGACTTCGCCCAGGACCGTGACGCGATAGAGCAACCGAAGCTCGTCACCGTGATCGTGGATGGCGTAGTGCAACAGGCTCCGGTTGTCCCACAGCACCAGGTCGCCCACCTCCCACTTGTGCCGGTGCGTGAAGTCGGGACGGACGCTGCGCTCGAAGAGGAATTCCAGCAGCCCGCTGCTTTCGGCCCTCGTCATGCCCTCGAGGTATTGGGTGAAGGCCCGGCAGACGTAGAGCGCCTTGCGCCCCGTATCGGGATGCGTGCGGAAGATCGGGTGGGTGCCGCTCGGCGCCTCCCGAGGGTCCTTGCCCATGATGCGCGCCAGGTTGTCGCTGCGGTGCACCGCCTTGCGACCGTCGAGCATCGCCTTGAGCCCTTCGCTGAGGCTCTCGTAGGCGGCGTGCTGGTCGGCAAACGCCGTGTCGCCACCGAGTTCGGGGATCTCGACCGCGTGCAGCATCGTGATCTTCGGAGGCACGGGCTCGAACGACATGTCGGTGTGCCAGTGCTCGTTGAGCGTCGTCTTCTTGCCGGCGTTCTTGATGGCCTGTACAGGCGGATAGCCCTCGATGTGCGGCGTGAGCGGGTGCACGTGCAGCTCGCCCCACCGCTGCCCCCAGGTCATCAGCTCCTCCGGGGTGAGCGACTGGTGTTTGATGACGAGGAACCGATGCGTCCGGAATGCGGCCTGGATATCGGCGAATGTCCCATCGTCGATCGCCCGGACGTCGAGCCCGGTGACGGCGGCTCCCACGCTCGGCGCGACAGGGCGGATCTTCAGGGCGGTCTTGGTGGTGGCCACGTCGTCAGCTTACGGTCGCCGCCGATCGGTGGAGCCGCGCCTCAGGCGCCGTGGGTGGCCGTCAAGGGCGCCCGAAAGGTTGGACGCCGACGGCCAGGTGACCCACGATCGTCTCGCTGATCGTTCGCAGCTGCTCCACCTGCTCGTCGCTCAGCACATCGAAGAGTGCGCGCCTCACGCACTCGACGTGCCCAGGCGCGGCCGACTGCAGAACGGCCAGTCCTTCGTCGGTCAAAACGGCGATCTGCACGCGCCGGTCGTCGGGTCCTGGCGATCGCCGGAGCCATCCGAGGCGCTCCATGGCGGCGGCGGCATGCGAGACCCGGCTCGACGACGACGCCGAGCGGGCCGCCAGATCACCCATTCGCAAAGATCGGCCCGGCGCCTCCGACAGCTGAGCCAGCATGCCGTAGTAGTCGTGCGAGAGGCCGGCGTCGCGCCGAAGCTGACGGTCGAGCTCGGCGTCCAACAGCAGTTGCGCACCGAGAAAACTGCGCCAGGCCGCCGCCTCGTTCTCGTCGAGCCACCGGGGTTCCTCGGCATCGGCCATGGCCGCAAGGTCTATCCCGATTCGGCCCGAGGCAAGCCGTCGGCCGTGAACGACGCCGTCAGCTCGAGGGCGTACGTCGTCCGAACGGGCGACAATGGTTGGCGTGGTCGTCGCCCGCCAACGGTCCCGTCCCTCGGCTGCGACTGCGCGCGCCATGGTCGAGCTCGAGGACGCCGGGCCCTACGCCATGGTCTGGCGGCGCCTCCGCCGCCTTCCCATCGACGAGCGAAACGAGTTCCTGGTCGTGGAGGCATCAACGGATGGCGCCGCCACGATCACTTGCAGCGGCGCAAGCCACCGCGTGCAGGTCTGGAACGGTGAGCTCCTCCTCGACGACCACGACGTCGATGCCGAGCTGGCGCTGCTCGCGCTCGGCGCCGTCCTCCCGGCGTGCCTCGTGTATCTCGCCGTCTGGGAACAGGCACAGCGGGATTCGGCCTTCCTCTTGGCATGGGGCGACGACGCCGAGGCCGATGGCCTGCGACCGGCCCGAGAGGATTGGGACGGGAACTACTGGGAGTCTTGGCCGAGTGAGCCGCCGGCCGGCCGTGCGCTGTTCGGGCCGATCCTCCAGCGGGAGCTCGCCCTCGCCGCCGCCGGTCGGGTTGCGGCCGAATCGAGCGCCAGCCTGCACCCTTCGTGGTTTGCGTTGCAACGGGCGACGCAGACCCGGGCCCGACGATCTTTCGTGACGAGCCTCGCCGCCGTCGATGCCCATCCACGTCCCGATGCCTTGGTGCCGGTTCGCATCAGTGTCGCCGGTGGGCCGGACGTCGGAAGCGCACGCGGGCGGCTGGCCCGCCACGGGAGCACCGTCGACCTCGTCCTCCCAGCCGACTGGATGGAGACGGTCTGGCGGCCAGGCCACGACATCATCGGTGATGGCTTCGTCCTCTCGCTCCGGGGCGATGAGGCGCAGGTCGTGCGGTGGGAAGCCACCGGAGCAGCGGATGCCGAGCATGCGCCGACCGTCGTCACCCAGCGGCTTCCTCGAGCCACCTGAGCACGCCCGATCGCCATGGAACCGCCCCGCGGTACTCCGCCAGCTCGTCCGACCACGAGCGAATCGAGCTCGCCATCGCGCTCGCCACGAGTGGGCGTTCGGCAACGGCGGCCAAGGGCACCTGCTGGGTCCTGATGGTGAACAGCACCGCCCCCGAAATCGGGAGCCGTTGCAAGGTTTGGCGCTCCGACC
The DNA here is from genome assembly GCA_046597375.1 of Acidimicrobiales bacterium. Classification (GTDB taxonomy): domain Bacteria; phylum Actinomycetota; class Acidimicrobiia; order Acidimicrobiales; family CADCTF01; genus DATLED01. Next base: position 9,209 of record JBKJKM010000186.1, read on the forward strand.
GAAGCCAATAGTCGTCGGGCACCCGCCCTCCAGAGTGTTCAGCCGGAGGGTCGGGCTGGTGGAGCTCGCCCGAATCATGGACGAACCAGTTCCGCCGCCAGACCGGCCGACCGGCCGGGAACCGGTCGAGGAATCGGTCGACGCGGTCGGCCAACTCCGTGGCGTAGGCCGGAACACGTGAGTGCACCTCCGACAGCGGCAGTCCGACTTTTTCGGCGATGCGCCACATCGAGGGAAAGCACACCACCCCGGCTTCGAGTCGCCACCGTCCCGCTCGATGCACGACCACACACAAATCCTCCTGCACCTGCGAGGCCGCCACCTCGAGCGGGGCGCCGCCGACGATCCTGCGTCCGGTCACGACCTCCGCCGCTTCGGCCTCCGCCGCCACCGTGGTCGGCCACGGCGTTCGCGCCGACACGACCGAGCGATGGTCGCGGAGCAGTTCGCGCTTCCGCGCCAGCTCCGCCGGGCGCTCGGCATCGGCCAGAAGCCACGGCTCATCGCCCAGCGATCTCGTTCCCATGGCATGCCAGGGTGGCCCGGGCTGCAGTGTGAGTTCGTCGAGCCATGAGGGCACCACTGCCCCCGATCATCCTCGATCGAGCGTCAGGCGGTGCGGCGGCGGCGGTCTTGCGACGTCACCGGCGTCCGATGGGTTTCGTTGGCCATGGCGAAGAACCGGGCATTCGCAGCCGAACGCCATCGGGCGCCCTGCACGATCCTGGGCCCCCACGCTGGGAACTGCGCAGACAGAGGGGCGACGACGTGGTCGAGCCAATCCTTGCCGTGGCGAGGATCTGCGACCGCGTGCTCTTCGTAGAAGGCCCGCGCATCCGGTGAGGCCCCGAGCCGCTCGAGCGCCTTGACCACGCGGCGGCACCGAGGACCCGCCTGCAGCTCCAACAAGCCGAGCGCACCAACGAGCTCAGGCTGGAGGGCCCGATTGGTGGCCAGGGTCGTGCCGAGCAGCGACCGTTCAAGCGCCTCCACTGGCTGGGCGTCGCGCGGAATCTCTTCGAGGTCGAGCGCAATGGCCATGCGGTTATGCAGCTCCGTATGGACGTGCGACCCGTTGCCACGACCCATCTCGTCCCAATAATTGGTGGCGAGCTCGACCTTGGCCTCCCCCTCGATGCCGATTTGACACAGCGCGACGAGGTCGTCGAAACCTCCATCGGGGCCGCCTTCGAGGGACAGGTAACCGCGCACCTCATCGAGCGTGGCTTCTTCCGCCAGCCAGTCGTAGACCGGAGGAACGAGGTCGACCGCTGCCACTCGACGCATGCCGGCGACGGCATCCACCGCCCGAGCCGGACCGGACACCGATGCGGCCACACGGCGCAGGAAGTCTTGCTCCAGCCGGTACTTGAGGGTTGCAACGGCGGGATGGTGCTGGAAGGTCGCCCGCTCCCCGAGCTCGGCCAAGGGGGCCAGATGGAGGTCGTGCACGGCGGCGAGGGCCAGGGCGGCGTCGCGCCGTCCGACCGGCTCCGTGCTGGCCAGCCGGGTCAACCCGTCGAGGTCGCCGCACACCAGTGCTCGCTCCAGCCCATCGGCCAAGGGAGTCGTGACGCGCAGGGCGTCAACGGGGGGCGGTGGAGCCATAGGCACCCTTTACCCCGTCTTCGCAGGAAATCTTCGTTTTCAGCGAGGATGTTTTTCGTGACGCCCCAGACGATGGTTTTCGGACCGCTCACCGTGACGTTCGACGATCGGGTACTGCGGCCCCGGCCTTGGACGCTCGCACAGGCGGAGTGGGCGGCGGAGCTGTCCCTCGAGGCCCCACCCGGAGCCCTCCTCGAGCTCTGCTCGGGCGCCGGCCACATCGGCCAAGCGGCCGCAGTGTTGTGTGGACGCAGCCTCGTGCAGGTCGACATCGACCCCCATGCCTGCGCCTTGGCCCAGGCCAATGCGGAAGCCAACGCCGGAGCGGGGATGGTGGACGTCCGCTGCGGTGATCTCGGAGACGCCATTGCCGCCGACGAGCGCTTTTCCATCGTTCTCGCCGATCCCCCGTATCTCCCGAGCTCGGAGGTCACGTCGTGGCCCAACGACCCGACTCAGGCGATCGATGGTGGGGACGATGGCCTCCTCCTCCCCCGCCGATGCCTCGCCGTGGCCGGCCGCCACGTGGCGGCCGGCGGTGTGGTGCTGCTTCAGGCCTTGGGCCGTGCCCAGGTCGAGGCGTTGCAGGATGACGCCGCGTCGTCCGGTCTCGCCATCACCGAGATCCGAATCGAGGACGACCGCCGGAGCGTCGCCCTGCTTCGTCCGCTCACTCGTTGACCGACACGTCCGCCAGGTGGTGGTGGGACTTCAGATGCTCGCGGACCATCAGGAGGGCCGTGACGCCTTCGCCGACGGCGGAGCCCAGCTGTTTGGTCGACCCTCGGCGGACGTCACCGGCGGCGAACACACCGGGCATCGACGTCTGAAAGGTCGCGTCGGTCGTGATGAAGCCCCACTCGTCCACCTCGATTGCGTCCCGGAACGGTGCCGAGTTCGGATCGAGCCCAATGAACACGAACGCTGCGGCGGCGGGCCAGCGCTGCACGTCTCCGGTCGTCTTGTTGCGGCCGACAACCGCCCCGAGCCGACCCCGCTCACCCTCGAGCTCGACGATCTCGACGCCCGTGTGCACGACGATGCCCGGATGCTCGGCCACCTTGGCCTGGACGGTCTTCGAGGCAGACAGCGAGGTCGAGCGCTGCAGGACCCGGACCGTGGTGGCGAACTTGGTGAGGAACAGCGCCTCCTCGAGGGCTGAATTCCCCCCACCGATCACGATCAGCTCGTCGGCTCCCTTGTAGAACGGGCCATCGCAGGTGGCACAGAAGTGCACGCCGGCACCGATCAACTCCTCCTCGCCGGGAACCCCGAGCCGGCGGTAGGTCGAGCCGGTGGCGAGAATCACGGCGTGGGCGACGAGCTCCTGGCCGTTCGAGAGGAGGAGCACCACGTCGCCGGTGAGCTCCCCACACGGCCCGATCGAGTCGACCCCGACAGCCGCCAGGAGCTCGACGCCGCTGCGGCGGGCGTGGTCGATGAACCGGTCGGCCAACTCAGCTCCGCCGATGCCTTCGGGGAAGCCGGGGAAGTTGTCGATGCGTTCCGTGATCCCGGCCTGGCCGCCCAACCCGCCCCGGTCGACGACGATGGCCTCCATGCCCTCACGAGCGGCATAGATCGCCGAGGTGAGCCCTGCTGGACCACCGCCGATGATCACGACGTCATACGCCGTGCGGGACGCCGTGAGATCGAGGCCGAGCGCCGTGGCGAGCTCGGTGTCGTCGGGCTCCAACAGGTGGGAACCGTCGGGCAGCACGACCATGGGAATCGTTCTGCCGCCATCCTGCGTCTCCTCGACCAGCCGCAGGCCGTCAGCGTCCTGGTCGATGTCGACCCACCGGTAGTCGACGCGGTGTTCGGCCAGGAACTTCTTGGCTCGCTTGCAGTCGGGGCACCAAGGCGCCCCATAGACGATGAGGTCAGATGGCATCGACACCACGCTGCCACGCCGTGATACGGCCGAGGGGTCAGGCCCACCCGCCGGCGAAGGCGACGAACTGCCCGGTGACGAAGCGGCTCGTTCCGTCCAGATACGGCATGGCGAAATGGGCGAGCTCGTCGAGGGTGCCGAGCCGGCCCATTGGCACGAGCGCCTCGACGCGCGCTCGTCCCTCCGGATCCTCGGCCCTGGAGGCTCGGAGGAATTCGGGGAAGTCCATGAAGTTGGTGCCGATGGCGTTGACCTGCACGCCCTTGGCGACGACCTCGTCGGCCACGTTGCGCACCAGCATGTTGGCTGCGGCGCGCGCCGAGGAGTACAGGGGAGCACCGGGCGTCGGGCGGGCGCCGGCCGCGCTCGTGAAGAGCAGCACCTGCCCTGCACCCTGATCGACCAGGACCGGCACCACCGTGCGAAGGAAGTGATACGGCGCTTCGACGCAGCCAACGAGGGTGGCGCGCAGGTCGTCGACGGTGGAGCGCAGAAATCGACCGGTCGCGACCCGGCCGGTGAAGGCGGCCGCTGCGTCGATACGACCGAACCGCTCGAGCGCCGCCGCCACCAGACGGGTCGACGCATCCGGATCGGCGAGGTCGCGCACGTTCGACACGACTTCGACCGCCGCCCCGAGGGCGTGCAGATCGTCGACCAACCCCGCCGCCGGATCTCCGATGACGAGATCGTGATCGCGGGCCGCCAGGAGTCGACACAGATCCGGACCTACGTAGCTGGCGGCGTCGCTCACCAGCGCGATCCGCCGGTTCACGATGACATCTCGCTGTGCATGCTTGGCACCTTAAATATTGACAGCGAAGGTGTCAATAGATACGGTCGCCGACGTGACCGACACCAGCCACGAGGTCGATGGCCGACGCCTGCGTCGCGAGCAGAACCGTGAGGCGGTGCTCGATGCCCTCCTCGAGCTCTTCCGGGCGGGGAACTACCAACCGAGCTCGAACGTCATCGCCGAGCGGGCCGGCCTCTCACCGCGCTCGTTGTTTCGGTACTTCGACGACATCGACGACCTGAACCACGCCGCCATCGACCGACAGTTGGCCGCTGCTCGTCCGCTTCTCGACATCGGTGTCGACCCGGCGGCGGCGCTCGGCGATCGGATCGATCGGCTCGTCGACGCCAGAACTCGACTCTTCGAGACCATCGCCCCGGCCGCCCGGGCGGCAAGAGTCTGTGCACCAAGCCACCCCGTCGTGGCGGCGCAGTTGCACGAGGGTCGGTCGTACCTGCGACAACAGCTGGCCAGGCTCTTCGCTTCGGAACTGGGGAACGAGGGAATCCTCTTGCCGGCGCTCGACGCCCTCTGTTCTTTCGAGTCCTTCGAGCTCCTCCGACACGACCAACGCCTCTCTCGCGCCACCACCAAATCGGCGCTCATCGCTGCGCTGCACGCACTCCTCGCCGACGCCAGCCGTTCGACATGACCGCCGTCCGCGGCAGCGTTCGTCGACACGTCCGCATCGATGTCCCTCCCGATGTGGTTTGGGCATTGGTGGGTGACCCTGCACGCATTGCCGAGTGGTTCCCCGGCATCGAGTCGGCGGCAGTCGACGGGACGACCCGGGTCGTCGTGACCGGGAGCGGCCTGCCCATGCCCGAGGAGATCGTCACCAACGACCCCCTGCAGCGCCGCTTCCAGTACCGGATCACCGCCCCGATGTTCCGCGAACACCTGTCGACCCTCGACGTCATCGACCTCGACGACGGCACGAGCATCGTCGTCTACGGAGCCGACGCCGTGCCTTCGACCCTCGCCCTCGTGATCGCCGGTGCCGCCGGCAACGCTCTCGCCCACCTCAAGACAATCCTCGAAGGGGCCCGCTGATGGGACGCAAGATCCTCCTCGTCACGACCGACCAGCAGCGCTACGACACCCTCGGGTGCAATGGCGGCACCCTGGCTCGCACACCCGTCGTCGACCAACTGGCGGCGACCGGCGTTCGCTATGAGCGGGCCATTCCGCAGTCGGTGGTGTGCATGCCCTCGCGCGCCACGATCCTGACCGGCCAGCATCCCACCTCGCATGGCGTCTGGATGAACGGCGTCCCCTTGCCGGTCGATTCCCCATCGGTGGCCGAGGTGTTGCACGGCGCCGGCTACCGCACCGGCCTGATCGGCAAGGCCCACTTCGAGCCGTTCTTCGATCCGTTCATGCGCTTCCCGGAGAACGCACTGTCGCGTTCGGGCACGACCCCTCCGGGTGGCACCCACCGCGGATTCGAACACCTCGAGTTCGCCACCCACGGTCCGATGGGCTCGCTCCATTACGCACGGTGGATGCAGTCCGAGCATCCCGAGTCGCTCGGCCTGTTCTACGCCGTGGTCGACGCCGACCTTCAGGTCAGCGCCGCCGGTGGCGGTGAGACCGGCGCGCCGCAGGTGCAGGTCAACACCGTCCCCCGCGAGTGGTATCACACCGAATGGGTTGCGGATCGGACGATCTCGTGGCTCGATTCGTTGGCCCAGGACGACGACTGGTTCTGTTGGATGAGCTTCCCCGATCCGCATCACCCCTGGGACCCGCCGCAGTCAGAGGTCGGCCGCATCGATTGGCGCGACGTCCCCCTTCCCGCCGGCTATCCCGAGACGGCGACCGAACGCGAGGCCTTGCTCGATGCGAAGCCCCGGCACTGGCGGCTCTGGTACGACGGCTCCCTCGTATCTAACTTCGAGGCACCCGCCAAGTGGGTGCCGGCCACGATGACCGCCGACCAGGTGCGCGAGATCAACGCCCGCAACGCCGTCGAGTGTGAGCTCATCGATGAGGCCCTCGGTCGCGTTCTTCGCGCCATCACCGCGCGCGGTTGGGACGACGACGTCGACATCATCTTCACCACCGATCACGGCGAGCTCCAAGGCGACTTCGGGCTGATGTTCAAGGGGCCGTACCACGTGGACGGGCTGATGCGATTGCCCCTTATCTGGCGTCCTGCACCTCGCGCGGCGCTGCCGACTGCGACCGTGAAGACGCCCGTAGGCCTCGTCGACCTCGCCCCGACCTTCTGCGCCATCGCGGGCATCGACATACCCAGTTGGATGGAGGGCCAGCACCTTCCGACCGATGATGCGTCCGGCCCCGAGCGGGTGCTGACCGAGTGGGACAGTGAGCTCTTCGGTGTCGATGTCCATCTCCGCACGATCACCCGTGATCGTTGGGTCTGCACGGCCTACCGCCCGGGCACCGTGCACGACGGCACTGAAGGCGAGCTCTACGACCTCATCGAAGATCCACTGCAACAGGTGAACCTCTGGAGCGACCAGTCGAGGAGAACCTTGCGCGATGACCTCCTGGCCGACTTGTGGGACCACCAACCTCCAGCCCACGAGCCCCGACTGTTGCTGGAGGCGCCGGTGTAGCGGGTCGAATCAGTCGACCGGAGCGCTGAACCCGCTTGAGCGGTGGGTTCCGTCGTGGCCTTGTTGGCGCAGACGGACGGTCAGCCGGCGATGAGCCGCTTCGTGGCCGAGAGCACGCCGGGATCGAGGCCTTCGAACGATCCGGACGTCGGCGCCACGTCCACGTAGTCCCGACCGACGGCGATGGTGACGTAGCCGATGCCAGCGCGCCGGTCGTGGGTTGGGTCGAAAGCCACCGCCTCGGCGCGGCCAGGGCCGGTCGGCACGACGACCTCGACCCAGGCATGCGAGCCACCCTCGCCCACCAGATGCCCCGACACGTAACGGGCGGCCACGCCGGCCGCCCGGCACAGGGCCAACATCACGTGGGCGTAGTCCTGGCAGACCCCACGTCCGCCGGCGACCGCTTCGGCGGCACTCGTGTTCACGCCCGTGATGCCGAACTCGTAGGTCAGTGCGCCGTAGGCCCAATGGCAGGCCCGTTCGGCGACCTCCAACGGGCGTCGCGAATCAGCCGATGCGAGGAGCGCCCTCACCGCCTCTGCGAGGTGCTGGTCGACCGACGTGAGCGGCGTCGGCGCCAGCAGTCGGTGATCGGAGGCCAACCCGGCCGGCACGGTGGTCGCGCCGGTGACGTGGCTGCGGTCGACGACGGCCCAGGCCTCGAACTCGATCCACGAGTAGACGGTGTTGGCCCGGAGGTCGATCACGTGATTGGCGAACTCATCCGAGGTCGTCGAGACGAGCACGGGGCCACCCGACACGGTCAACCCGTGGTCGAGGCGGCGCTGACCGCCATGCACCGCCGGCGGTACCACGATGAGGCGATGACGGAGCCGTCGCACCGGCGAGGCGTAGGTGTAACGGAAGCGTTGCTCGAGCCGGTAGGTCTCCTCCGCCTCGGCGGCGATCTCAGCCCGCATGCTCCACCTCATCGGCCCACACGGACAGCACCTGGAGCTCGGCGGCCCCCCAGGTGGTGACCATTGCCGCGTCAAGGGCATCACGGCCATGCGCAATCACCACCCTCCCGACTCGAGGTTCGTTGTTGCGAGGGTCAAAGGTCCACCAGCGGTCACCCAGCCAGACTTCGAACCACGAGCAGAAGTCCATCGGGTAGCCAGGTGGCTCGATGCCGATGTCCGGGAGGTAGCCGGCGATGTAGCGCGCCGGCACGTTGAGCGCTCGGCACAGGGTGATCCCCAACTGGGTGAAGTCGCGGCACACGCCGACGCCCGAGGTCCACACGTCGTGGGCCGTCGTCGAGGCCGTCGTGGAACCCATCTCGTAGACGACGTTGCCGTGGATCCAGTCGCAGACCGCTTGCACCCGTGCCCACCCGGGCGCAACCTCGCCGAACAGCTCCCACGCTCGGTTCTGCAGCCGGTCCGGCCAGCAGAACCGGCTGGCCAACAGGTAGACGAACGCTTCGTCAGGGAGCTCCTCGATCGGTACCTGCGGGGCCGAACGATCGATCTCGTCAGGCGTCGACGCCACCTCCATCTCGGCCTCATAGCGCAAGGTCGACCGTCCCGCCGGCAACAGCAGCCGGTCACAAGGATTGCCGTAGAGGTCGAGGTAGCTCGACGCCGGCGCCGGCGGCTGCCAGGTCTCGGACACGATGCGGTGCTCACCGTCGGGGCGCGGGCGGATCTGCCACAAGGACGGGGTGTCCTCCGGGGCCTCGTAGTCAAACTGGCAGCCGATCCGAACCAGCACCCGCCGAGTTTGTCCCCTCCGCGTGAACGACGCGCGCCACGTTTGTTTCGGGTTCGTGAACCCGGCCCGCCGAAGCCCACCCCAACGCTCGATCGTCGGTCGAAGTCAGACGTTGACCTGGTGGAGGTCTGGTCCGACCTCGATGACGCCGGCGAAGTGGGCCGCCGCCCGCGCCCGCCACTCCTCCTCCTGACCCGGGATGAGCGCCGGGACGTAGTGCGTCAGCACCAACGTCGTCACCCCGGCCTTCGCCGCCGTCCTGGCTGCGTCCTCCACCGATGAGTGGTAGTCGCACACGTCGAGCAGGCGCGGCACCGCCACGAGCTTGATGAGATCGTCCCGGATGACGGTATGCACCAACGCATCGGCACCAGCGGCGAGGCGGTCGAGCCCCGCACATGGCACGGTGTCCCCGGCGATCACGACCGACCGTCCGTCGAGATCGACGCGATAGCCGTTGGTGGGGTGCACCGGACGGTGATCGGTCGGCGCGACGGTGACCCGAACACCGCCGAGCTCGAGGACGACGCCCTCCTCGCACTCGGTCACCTCGACCGGCGGCTCCCAGGTGAGGTCGGCATGGTGACCCACCCGATAGCTGATGTCGAGCTGCAAGGACATCAAGATGGCGTCGACGACGGCCTGCGTTCCAGGTGGCCCGAACAGCCTCAGCGGAGCGGGGGAGAACGACGTGATCCATCTCGACGTGATCACGTCGTTGAGGTCGGTGATGTGGTCACTGTGGAGGTGCGTGAGGAACACGGCGTCGAACGCCCCGGCCGACGAGCCGGCGGCCGCGGCCCGCATGAGCACCCCCCGCCCACAGTCGAAGAGCAGGGTGACGGCACCGGCGCGGACCATGGTTGCCGGGCCTGCGCATCGGGGGTCGGGCAGCGGCGAACCTGTCCCCAGAAGGACGACCTCGAGCGCGCCGGTCACGCCGGTTGTCCCAGTCGGGACAGCACTGCGTCGACGCAGTCCGCGGCGGCGTCCTCTTGGAGGAAGTGGCCGGCCCCCGCCACCCGGTCGAGGGTGGCTCCAGAGATGGTGGCGGCCCACGCTTCGGCCCACTCCCAGGTGAACACGGCGTCGGCGTCACCCCAGACCAAGTGGATGGGTCGACCCCACGATCGCAGCCACTCGTTGCACCGCGGCTGCCAGTCGGCGCCGCCCTCCTCGGGATTGACGAACGGCAGGCACCAAGGAAAGCGCCGGGCGCCGGCCTTGGCGGCGAACCGCTCCGCCTCGTCCTCGAAGGCGTACGGGGCGTCGTACGCAGCCTTGATGGCGTCACGGTCGTGGCCTTCGCGCCGCATCGCCAGCGTCAGGACGAAGCCGGTGGGCATGTCGCCGCCAAGTCGTTCCGGGTCGAGCGCCATCTGGCGCCAGTTGCGGATGGCCTCGGTGTACTCGTAGCCCTCGTGGTGCAACCACGTATTGCCCAGGAAGAGTCGGGAGTAGCGATCTTCCAGATCGAAGGCGTTGTGCAACGAAATGGGGCCGCCCCAGTCCTGGCAGAACAGGTTGATGCGTCGGAGATCGAGCTCTTCGATGAGGCGCCGCTGGATCTCGACGTGACGGTCGATGACGTACCAGTCGTCGTCGGTCACCTTGTCACTGCGCCCGAAGCCGACATGGTCCGGGACGATCACGCGGTAGCCCGCGGCCACGAGGCGCGGCAGCCAGTTGCGGTAGAGGTAGCCCCACGACGGTTCGCCGTGGACGAGGAGCAGAACTTCGCCATCACGGGGGCCTTCGTCGACGTAGTGAACGCGGAGACCATCGACGTCGAGGTAGTGCGGTGCATAGGGCCAGTCGGCCAATGCGTCGAACGCCGCATCGGGGGTCCGGACGAACGTCGGGGTCACGAGGTCATGCCCTGCAACCCGACGAGGGCGCGACCGTGCTCGATCTCACCCATGTGCCGCAGCCCGTGCTGGTAGATCCAACACTCGACCGCATCCAGGACCGTGAGACCTTCATCGCCGGCCACGCGCGCGCTGTACGTGCTGGCGATCTGCGGCGGGAACGGCCTCGTGATCACCACCCGGGTCAACTCGGAGGGATCGAGTTCGGCGAGCCAGGCCTCGGTCCGGGCGTACACCGCCCGCATGTATGCCTTGAAGGCGTCGAAGTCGCCGATGCGCTGGGCCACCATCTCGGCCGGCGTGCGGTGCTTCCCGTGGTCGGGGATGGCGAGCTGCAGCCGGGCGCTCCACGACTCGTCCCAAACGGGAGGTTGACCCGTCACCATGACGAACGAGGTGTCCTCCATGTTGGCGAAGTGGAAGAGCGAGAAGGCGATCGGCAACACCTCGTCGCGCTCCACGTGGTTCACCTGATCGACATCCATCGTGTCCACGGCGTCGTCGTAGAGCGAGTGCATGGCCCGCATCCGCCGGCGCAACGAGTCGAGCAGCAGGTCGCTCATGACGTCGCCCGGACGAAGTCGATGAGCACCTTCGCCAGTTCCGGACCCTTGTCTTCCTGCAGGAAGTGGCCACCACCCTCGATCGTGGTGTGCGGCTGGTCCTTCGTTCCCGGCACCTCTCGGAGGAAGATGCGTTCGCCGCCGGCCGTCACGGCATCACTGTCGCTGAAGGCACAGAGGAACGGGCGGTCGAATCGCCGGAGGACGTCCCAGGCGGTTGCGTTGTCGACGTGCGCAGGATCGTGAGGGCTGGTCGGCACGAGCGAGGGCAGGATCCGGGCGCCGGCTTTGTAGGAGTCGTCCGGGAAGGGAGCGTCGTAGGCAGCGATGACCTCGGGGCCCATGGGCTGTGCACAACCGCGCGCGATGATCCGGCCGATCTCGAAGGTCGGGGACTCCTTCGAATAGCGCTGCCATGCCAGGAAGGCGTCACTGAGCTTGCCGTCGCCTGTCGGCAGACCCGTGTTGGCGATGCAGATCCTGGCGTAGCGCTCGGGCGCAGCGGCGACGAGGCGGAGCCCGATGAGGCCACCCCAGTCCTGCCCGAAGTACGTGATGTCCCGGAGGTCGAGGTGGCCGAACAGGAGTTGTTGCATCCAGTCCACGTGGCGGCCGTAGCTGTAGTCGTCGGTATCCGCCGGCTTGTCGCTCCGACCGAACCCGATCAGGTCGGGGACGACACAGCGATGTCCGTCGTCGACGAGTGCAGCAACGACGTGGCGATAGAGGTAGCCCCAGGTGGGCTCGCCGTGCATGAGCAGAATGGGGGGAGCATCGCGGGGGCCGACATCGATGTAGTGGGCCCGCAGCCCGTCGGCGATGTCGGCGTAGTGGGGCTCATGGGGCCAGTCGGGGAGGCCCTCGAAGCGCTCGTCGGGGGTACGGAGGATCTTCACTGCCGGCTCATCTCTGCTCGGGCGGTCGCAGCGACCGCATCGTTCGCCCGCTCGGGGCTGACCTGTATGACAACGGAATGCAGGGAGCCCGTGAAGGCGAAGGGGGCGGCATAGCGAGTGGAGACCGGCGACCCGTGGTCGTACCCGATGCTCGGCCCGACCGACGACATCATCCGCATGTAGAGCGGGAGTGCGGCCTCACCGCACGGCGCGCCGTCGATCTCCATGGCCACCGTGCCGTTCGGGCCGAGCCGCCGGAACCGCACGGTGAGCTCCGACGAGCCCACCGGCACCTCCATCGATGACTCGACAACGACGTGATCATCGAAGGCGTTGTAGTCGACGATCAGGCGTCGGCCCTGGACGAAGACGCTGAGACCGGAGTTCTCGGTGCCCGTGGCGAAGACGACCCCCTCATCGTCCTTCTCCCGCACGATCCGCGCCGTCAGATCGAAGCTCCTCCCACCGATCGGTGCGGAGGCCTGGCCGGGCATCGGGGACATCGGCGGGCGGTACACGTAGCGACGCGTGGGCGAGTGCGGTGAGTGCTCGCGGAAGCGGGCGCCGAAGAGCTCGAAGGTGCGCTCGTCGAGCGGGAGGACGCCGTGACGCTCGGCCTCCTCCCACCAAAGGGCGACGAGTGCCGCGAGGCGATCCGGTTCGACCGCCGCCCGGTTGTCGCACTCCGACGCGTCGACGGACAAGTGGTAGAGCTCCCAAGGCTCCGTGTCGAAATCGGCGCCCCGCTCGTGACGGCAGACCGCCTTCCATTCTCCCGCGATCAGCGCTCGGCTCCCCGCCATCTCGAAGTACTGGACCGTGTTGCGACTGACCGCGGCCGGATCACCGAGTACGTGGGCGAAGGAGTGGCCGGTGACGGGGCGCTGGTCGATCCCCCGGTAGGAGGCCGGGGCCTCAGTCCCGAGCAGTTCGTAGATCGTGGGGGCGATGTCGGCCACGTACACGAACTGGTCGCGCTTCGTGCCGCATTGCTCGGGCGCCACACCGACAGGCCAGTGCACGATCGCCGGCACGTGCACCCCCCCTTCGTGGGTGTTCTGCTTGTACCAGCGGAAGGGCGAGTTGCCGGTCTGGGCCCAACCCCACGGGTAGTTGGTGTGGCTGTGGGGACCGCCGATGTCGTCGAGGCGCCTGACGGCATCCGCCGGCGTCTCGAGGATGCCGTTGAAGTACTTCATCTCGTGCAGCACGCCGAGGGGCCCGCCCTCTTGGGAGGCGCCATTGTCGGCCAGCAGCACGAGGATGGTGTTGTCGAGTTGGTCGAGGTTGCGGAGCCCGTCGACGAGTCTGCCGATCTGATCGTCAGTGTGATCGAGAAAAGCGGCAAATGCCTCCTGCAGCCGGGCCGCCAGGGCGCGCTCATCGGCGCTGAGCTCGACCCAGGCCCGCACCCCCGGGTTGCGGGGCGACAAGACCGTGCCGGCCGGCACAACACCCAGATCGAGCTGCCGATCGAACCATCGTTGCCGGACGACGTCCCAACCTTCGTCGAACGCGCCGCGGTACTTCTCCAGGTACGCCGCCGGGGCCTGGTGAGGGGCGTGGGTGGCGCCGAACGCGAGGTACGAGAAGAAGGAGCGGTCCGGGCGGACGCCCTTGGCGTCAGCCACCATCCGCAGCGCCTGGTCGACGAGATCTTCGGAGAGGTGGTAGCCGTCGGCGGCGGCAGCCGGCGGGGCGATCGGGTGGTTGTCGCAGACGAGTTCAGGGTGGAATTGATCGGTCTCGCCCTCGAGGAACCCGTAGAAGCGATCGAATCCCCGCCCGAGCGGCCAGTGATCGTACGGACCGGCCGCCGAGCAGTCCTCCATCGGCGCCAAGTGCCACTTGCCGAGGGCGAAGGTCGTGTAACCGATGCCGTGGAGGACCTCGGCCATCGTGGCCGTGTGGCTCGACACGTGGCCGAGCATGTTCGGAAAGCCGGTGCGAAAGTTCGACACGTTGCGCATGCCGGCCATGTGATGCGAACGGCCCGTCAACAGCGCCGCACGCGTCGGTGAACAGAGCGGTGTCACATGGAAATTGGTGAGCTGCAGCCCGCCGGCGGCGAGAGCATCGATGTGCGGGGTGTCGATCGTCGAGCCGTAACACCCCAGCTGGGCGAAACCGGTGTCGTCGAGGACCACCACCATGACGTTCGGCGCCGAGTCACCCGGGTGTGGGGGCTCGTCGAACCAGGGCTCCGACTCGGCGATCGTGCGGCCGATGCGGCCCTCGAACCTCTCGGGACGCGTCATGCGGACGCCCGCGACGCGTCCAGCCGATTCCCGTACTCGCAGTCGATGGAGGCCATGCGACCGATGGTACGTCAACTGTCAGTCAAACTGCCAGAACTTTCTGGGGGGGCTCCCGGGGTGCCCGACGGGTCAGGCGCGCGCGGCCATGTACTTCGCGTAGCCCTCGGCGATGCGCTTCAAGTCCGGGTCGGCCTCGAGGCGGGGGGCCCACTTCGCTTGAGCAGCCGCCCGCTTGGCCGGATAGAACTCGGTCGGGAAGTAGCCCTCGTGCGGCCGATAGTTCTTGAGCACGTTCCTGGACACGGTCGCCTTGTGGACCTCGTCGACGCCGTCGGCGATGCCCATGGTGGGGGCTCCGGCGTACATCGCCTGCAGAGGCGTCAAATCGGTGGTGCCCAGCGAGCCCATGATGTGGAGGGCGTTGAACGAAACTTCGCGCAGCACCTTGGCCATCGTGAACTTCACGGCCGCAATGTCGGTTCGAGTCTCGGCCGTACTGGAGTTGTCGATCTTCCAAGCTGTCTCGAGCACGAAGAGGCGGAGCATCCGGATCATGGCGTAGGAGTCGGCGATCTTCTCCTGCACCATTTGGTGCTCGGCGATGATCTTGCCGTGGGACTCGCGGCTGAGCGCCCGTTCGCACATCATGTCGAAGGCGAGCTTGCACTGCGCGATCGTGCGCATCGCGTGATGGATGCGGCCGCCGCCGAGACGGCGCTGGGCCAACACCTTGGCACCGTCTTCCGGACCCAGCAGGTGGTCGAGGGGGATCCGCACGTCCTTGTAGATGATGTGGTTGTGGTTGCGGGGTTCCGGCATGATCGTCACGCCAGGCGTCGTGCGAGGCACGACGAACATGCCATTCGTGCACATCACGAAGAGGATGTCGGCGACCCGGCCGGCGCTGGTGAACCACTTCTCACCGTTGATGACCCACTCGTCGCCGTCTTTGACGGCATGGGTCCGGAACAGGTTCGGATCGGATCCGCCTTGAGGCTCGGTCATCGAGTAGCCGGACCACATCTCCTGGTTGAGCATCGGCTTGAGCCAGCGCTCCTTCTGCACGTCGGTGCCGTACGCCGCCAGCATCTCCATGTTTCCGGTGTCGGGAGCCGCGGCGCCGAACATCTGCGGGGCCGACGGGTACCGGCCGAGGATCTCATTCAGGAGACCGAGCTTGAGTTGGCCATAGCCGGGGCCGCCCAGTTCCTCGTCGAGGAAGATGGCCCAGAGGCCCTGGTCCTTGACCTGGTCCTGGAGGCCCTTGACGATGGCCCGGACCTTCGGCTCGGGAGAGCGGATGGCGTACGGGAACACGTAGTTGAGGGGCTCGACCTCCTCGCGGCAGAACTCCTCGACCCAGTCGAGCTTCTTCTGGAACTCCGGCTCAGTGGAGAAATCCCACGCCATCTCTGATCCTCTCGTTACCGCGCGAACAATGCGCGTGCATTGACACTAGAGGACCGGCCGCTACGGCGCCTCCTACTTGGACCGGGCCCGCCGCCGACCCTCGTGCATCGCCTGCACCCGTGCGGCCGGCAAAGCGCTCCCTTCGTCCAGGAGGGCCGCCGGCAGCGCTTGGGGGGCCGGCATCTGGGTCGCCCAGGGGTCGTCGTCGCCCAGGAGCTCGAGTGCGTTGCGGATCGTGACCTTCGAGGGAACGATGTCGTCGAGGTCATCCCAGGACAGGGGGAACGACACGGGCGTGCCCGGCCGAACGCGCGGGCTGTAGGCGGCGACGACCGTCCCCGACCCGACGCGAGTGGCGTCGACGAAGACCTTGCCATCGCGGTCTTCTTTCAAGAAGGCCGTGGTGGCGATGCCCGGGTCGAGCCCCGCCGCCCGCAGGGCGATGGCCCGGGTGGCGCCGGCGACGTCCTCGGGTGAGGCGGCGTCGTCGATCGGGACGAAGACGTGCAGTCCCTTCGCACCGCTCGTCTTGAGGGCGCCGGCGAGACCGAGCTCGGCGAGTGCTTGGCGGACCAGTCGGGCGGCCGCCGCCGCCATCGCGAAGTTGTCGCCCTCCGGAGGGTCGAGGTCGAGGACGAGGTGGGTGATCCGGCCGGGCGGGTCGGCCGACAGCAGCGAGGGGTGGAACTCGATGGCCCGCTGGTTGGCGAACCAGATCAGGGTCTTCCGGTCGTTGCACAACGCATAGGTCACCTGCCGCTTCGAGGACTCGGCCCACTGGGTCACGCGGGGGACCCAGGGTGGTGTGTAGGTCGGCAGGTTCTTCTGCATGAAGGCGGCGTCGCCTCGATGCACCCGGATCACCGAGAGAGGCCGGCCCCGGAGGCCGCTCAGCATGCGCTCGCTGACCGCATCGAGGTAGTCGACGAGATCGCCCTTGGTCGATCCCGACCCCTCGAAGAGCGGTTGGTCGAGGTTCGTCAGCGCGACACCTTCACGCGTGTTGTCGTCGGCCACCTCGGTGAGGCTACCGAGGAGGCACATGACACGATCTTGGACGTGACCAGCCGACCCGCCGCCGACAGCCACGATCGGATCCGCGTGCACGGCGCCCGCGTGAACAACCTCAAGGACATCAGCATCGAGATCCCGAAGCGACGGC
>JBKJKM010000086.1:0-6553 GCA_046597375.1 Acidimicrobiales bacterium
CCCAGCGGGGTTCGGGCGTAGCCCTGGGTGGTCCTCTCAGGTCCGGGTGAGCACGACCTTGAGGGCGCCGGTGTCGGCGGCCCGGGCGAAGACGTCGTAGGCCTCGTCGAACTGGTCCAGGGTGAAGTGGTGGGTCACGAACTGGTCGGCATCCACCTGGTGGCCCTGGGCCAGCTTCAGCAGCGTCGGCGTGGAGTAGGTGTCGACGAGACCGGTGGTGATGGTGACGTTGCGGATCCAGAGCTCCTCGAGGTGCAAGGTGGCCGGCTGGCCGTGGACCCCGATGTTGGCGATGTGGCCGCCCGGCCGGGCCAGCTGTGTGGCGAGCTCGAAGGTGTCGGGCACACCGACGGCTTCGATGGCCACGTCGGCGCCGAGGCCGTCGGTGAGATCGCGGACGATGGTGAGGGCGTCCTCGCGGCTGTTGTTGATGGTGATGTCGGCGCCGAACTGCTTGGCGGCCTCGAGGCGGCTGTCCGCGAGGTCGATGGCGATGACGTGGGCCGGGCTGAAGAGCCGGGCGCCCATCATGGCCGAGAGGCCGATGGGGCCGGCGCCGACGACGGCGACGACATCACCCGGCCGCACCTGGCCGTTGAGGACCCCGACCTCGTAGCCGGTGGGGAGGATGTCGGCCAGCATCAGGATCTGCTCGTCGGTGACGCCGGCGGGGATCGGGTGGGTCGAGGTGTCGACGAACGGGACGCGCACGTACTCGGCCTGGGTGCCGTCGATCTTGTGGCCGAGGATCCAGCCGCCGCCGCCGAGGCATTGCCCGTAGGCGCCGTCGCGGCAGTAGCGGCACGAGCCGCAGGCGGTGATGCAGGACACGAGGACCCGGTCGCCGACGTTCACGTTCTTCACCGCAGTGCCGACGAACTCGACGGTGCCGACGGCCTCGTGGCCCAGGATGCGTCCGTCGGCGACGGTGGGGACGTCGCCCTTGAGGATGTGCAGGTCGGTACCGCAGATGGTGGTGGCATCGACCCGGATGACGGCGTCGGTGTCGTCGATGATGACGGGCATGGGGACGTCCTCCCAGGACTTCTGGCCAGGACCGTGGTACACGACTGCGCGCATGGGGTTCTCCTCTGTGGTGGCTTCTGGTTCCAGGATGCGGATCGAGTGAACTGGCGAACAGAGGCCCCGGCCCCGGTCGCAGCGGGACCTATGGCCCTATCTTCGGATGATCACAGCTGTGACATGCACGATGAGGCCATCGCCGGCTCGTCGTCAGCAATGTCGGACTGAGCCCGTCAGTCGCGCTCAGTTTGCAGGAGCAACAGTCCGTTCTCGACGTCGTCGAGGTGGTGAAGCGAGTCGTGCAGAGCGTGTTCGAGCAATCGGCGGACGTCACTTCGGGAGTCGCCGATCGTCAAGCCTCGCGACCAGACCTCGCTTCCCGCCTCGTCAGCCAGCCGCGCAAGCCGGGTCGCCTCGGCAGCAAGGGAGTTCGCCACCTCATCTCGATCTGCGTCCCCGTATGTTCGCGAGGCGGACTCGATCAGGTCGTCCGCGATCGCCGGAAACGACGGTTCATCCACGGTCAGAGCCTGCTCGACACCGAACGCGTGCAGGGCGGTGATGTCACGGCTATGGGCTGCGTACTCAATCGCTGACCACACTTGTGGCTTCGGTCGGAGCCGGAGATCTTCACCGCTGGCGCGGAGCAGAGTCGCCCAACGCGGCCCGAGGGCCCGCAGCGCTCCGATCAACGTGGCGTTGTCGTAGTGAGCGCCATCAAATCCACAGGCTTCGCAATGCTCGTGCTCCATGGCGAACAACGCTACGACCACGGCGACATCGCTCAAATCAGGCTGGGACGATCCTGAAGGACACACCGACGGCCGGAGCGGCGAACGCCTTCTGACCGCTTCGAGGTTGGCAACGCGCTACGACGACCGGGTGCTTCGCTCGAGGACGCGCCCATCGCTCGAACCCGGCCCGCCGCCGGTGATTCAGTGGTGCTCGTCGAAACCCGAGAATCCGCGATGTTCTCCCGGGGTCGAGGTGACGAATGGCCCTAGTGGCTCGGCGGGCGACCGTCCACGATGGGAACAGCCCATCCCAGGAGGAACGTCATGGAACGCATCGTGGTTGGTGTCGACGGATCGCCAGCATCGGGAATCGCCCTTCGCTGGGCCATCGACGAGGCGAGGTGCCACCAGGCTGCGCTCGAAGCCGTGTACGCCTGGCACGACGTGTACATCGGCGGCGAGTACCCCACGGCGTCCACGATGATGGTGCCGACGCTCTACGAGGACGCGGGCGAGAAGTTTCTCGACACGATCGTCGAAGCCGAAGACCAGTCCGGCCTCGTGGCGCCCATCAGTCGCCTCCTGGTCCGGGACTCCCCGGCGCACGCCATCCTCCAGGCCGCCGAGGGAGCCGACCTGATCGTGATCGGATCACGAGGTCGAGGCGGATTCGCCGGGCTGTTGCTCGGGTCGGTGAGCCAACAGGTCGTGCACCACGCCACGTGCCCCGTCGTCGTCATCCCCTTCTCCGAGGACGACCAAGTCAACCTCGAGGCGTAGAGGTCGGAACTATGCACGAGGGCGAGCGACTCGAGCTGTACTGGATCCCCCTCGGCGCCGGACAAAACCTCGTCCGAGCGTCGGGCTGGGTCTACGAAGCGGTCGTTGCGATCCTCGGCCGCCGCCGCCGGCGACCGCTCTTTCACTCAGCACTCGTCGCCCACACTGCTGCGGGTCCGGTGTACGTGGAGATGGCACCCATACCCGCCCGTTCGACACCAGCCGGCCGTGGCGTCGTTGGCGAGGGACCGGTTGGGTTCCGCGCGCTGGGATCGCTCCGGATTTTCCGCTACGAGGTTCGACGCTGGCGGCTCGGCGTCATTCCAGATCTCGTCCATGCGGTCGCCTCACCGGTGGTGATCTCGTCCGACCGCGTCGACATCGGCTTGCTCCTGGACGCCGTCGCCAACGTGCCGACGCCGACGTGGGGTCGCGACGAACTGGGCGCCGGGGAAATGTGGAACTCGAACTCTGTCGTGTCCTGGGCGCTTGCTCGGGTGGGCTTGGAAAGCCTTGCCGGCCCGCCGCCGGAGGGGGGACGGGCCCCTGGATGGGACGCTGGCGTCCGAGTTGCTCACCGCATGCCCGTGGCCCCGGCAGCGCGCAGAGCTACTCGATGCGCAGGCCGCTGATCGCTCGGGAGATGACGAGTTGTTGGATCTGTTCCGTGCCCTCGAAGATGTCCATGATCTTTGCATCGCGGTGGAAGCGCTCGACGGGGTACTCGCGGGTGTAGCCGTAGCCACCGAGGATCTGGATCGCCCGCTCGGTGACCCACACGGCGGTACGGGCCGACTTGAGCTTTGACATCGATCCCTCGGCGTTCTTGTATCCGCCGTTGCGAGCCAGCCAGGCCGCCCGCCAGATGAGCAGCCTTGACGCGTCAATCTCCGTCGCCATGTCGGCGAGCATGAAGGCGATCGACTGGTTCATGATGATCGGCTTGCCGAACGCCTTGCGCTCCTTGGCGTACTCGAGCGAGTACTCATAGGCCGCCCGGGCGATGCCGACGGCCATGGCGGCGACGGCGGGGCGGGTTGCCTCGAAGGTCGACATCGCCGGCTGCTTCTCCCCGGTGCGTCCCAGCTCCCGTGCCCGGGCCAGCTTGGCGTCGAGCTTCTCCTTGCCACCCAACAAGCACGACCCCGGCACGCGCACGTCGTCGAGAACTACTTCGGCCGTGTGCGATGCCCGGATGCCGTGCTTCTTGTACTTCTGGCCCTGCGTCAGGCCCTTGGTGCCGGGCGGAACGACGAACGATGCCTGGCCGCGCGACTTCAGCTCGGGGTCGACGGTCGCCACGACGACGTGGACGTCGGCGATGCCGCCGTTGGTGATCCATGCCTTGGTGCCGTTGAGCACCCACTCGTCGTTGGCCTCGTCATACGTCGCGCGCGTGCGGAGCGACGACACGTCCGAGCCGGCGTCGGGCTCACTCACGCAATACGCCCCGAGTTGGATCTTGTCGGCCGTGCCGTAGCACTGGGGGACCCATTCCAGGGTCTGCTCCATCGTTCCCTGGCCCGAGATGCCGGCCGCCGCGAGGCCCGACCCGAAGATCGCAAGGCCGATGCCGGCGTCACCCCAGAACAGCTCTTCCATGGCGACAGGCAGCGTGAGCCCGGTGGGGTCGCCCATCATGGCGTTGGCCATGAAATCCATCCCGTAGAGGCCGATCTTGGCCGCTTCCTGGATGATCGGCCAGGGGGTCTCTTCACGCTCGTCCCACTCGGCACCGGCCGGACGGACCACCGTCTCGGCGAAGTCGTGCACCCATTTCTGGATCTGGAGCTGGTCCTCGTTGAGTCCGAGGGAGAAGTCAGCCATGGTTCGTCGGCACCTCCGCGTGCGTGGTCGAGACCTTTGTTACCCGACGGTAACAAGGAGCATCGGCCAGTGCCAAGAAATCACCGAGCATGTTGGTGCAGCCCTCGGCAAATGTCTCAAGGTCGCCCGGATGGGCTACCGGCCCCATGATGTGGGAGCTCCCGATCGCGGCGGCGGAAGCAGCCCTGCCGACTCGGGGCGTCGATCGGCGCGTGGCCGGCTGAGCAGCGCCACCGCCACCAGTAACAACACGACGCCGGCCATGTAGGGCGCGCCGATGCCGATGCGTTCGACGGCGAACCCGCCGGCGACCGGCCCCACCACCCGCGCCAGTCCCCCGGCGGACTGCTGTGCGCCGAGCGCAGCGCCGCGCCGGTCTGCGCCGACACGTCCGGCCACCGTGGCCGAGAGAGTCGGGGTCACGAGGCCCTGGCCCGTGGTGAGCAGGAGGAGGGCCGGTGCCAGCGCCAGCCAGTCGTGTACGAACGGAAGGATGGCGAGACCGCCGGCATTGCAGAGGAGGCCGATGCGGAGCGTGCCGGGCTCACCGAAACGCCGGACGGCCGGCGCCACGAGCCCACCGTTGACCGCGGCGATGAGCACGCCGATCACGGTGAAGACGACGCCGGTCGATGCCAGTCGCAGCCCCAGTCGCCGCTCGCCGAAGAGGGCGAACGTCGCCTCGAACGCACTGAAGGCCACAAGGCTCACGAACGCCACCAGCAGGTAGTCGGCGAGTTCCCGCCGCACGCCCTTCGGATTTTCGAGGTGTGAGTGGTCGGATTCCCACCGCTCACGTCTCGAAAATCCGGCGGGTCGGGTCTCGGGCAAGCGCACGGCGGCGACGACGGCGTTGACGGCCGCCAGCCCCGCCGCGACCAGGAACGGCACATGTGGTCCGCCGAGGGCGGCCAGGGCGCCGATGGCAGGACCGGCCACGAAGCCCAGGCCAAAGGCAGCGCCGAGCAGGCCAAGAAGTCGGGGCCGTTCGGCCGGCTCGGCCAGGTCGGTCACCGCTGCCTGAGCCACCGAGACGCTGGCCCCCGATATCCCGTCGAGGATGCGGGCGGCGAAGAGCAACCACAGGCTGCCGGCCAGGCCGGTGAGCAGGCTGCCGAGTGCCGTCCCGGCCAGCGACAGGACGAGGACCGGCTTGCGGCCGACTCGATCGGAGACCCTCCCCCAGATTGGCGAGAACACGAACTGCGCGAACGAAAACGAAGCGACGAGCAAGCCGATGGTGCCGGGCCCGGCGTCGAAGCGCTCGGCGTACAGCGGCAGGATCGGCAGCACGATCCCGAACCCGACGAGGTCGAGGGCGACCGACACCCAGATCGTGCCAAAGCCCTCGGGCAGCGGAGTCCGGCCCGTTCGGGCTCCACGCCCGGCCGTTCGTCCTTGCCGCACCGCTGCAGCCAAGGGCGGCGCCGAGGGAGCCGTCAAATCGGGCGGCGGGGAATCCGGGCCCGCTCAGGCCTCGGGGAGGAGGAGCGAGTTGCTCGGCTCGGCGGCGAGCCGGGTGGTGCTACACCCTTAGACGGGTCGGACGTTCGCGGCTTGGAGCCCCTTCGGGCCCTCCGTGACCTCGAACTCGACCGCTTGGCCCTCGGCCAGGCTGCGGTACCCGTTCATGTCGATGGCCGAGTGGTGCACGAACACGTCGGCGCCGTCGGACTGCGAGATGAACCCGAAGCCCTTCTCGTTGTTGAACCACTTCACTGTTCCGGTCGCCATCTCGGCGTCCCCCTTCACCTCTACGAATCGCTGCGCGAAACGTACCAGGTGAACGCGCGACAGTCACCGGGTGAGGGTGGTGCCCCCCGAGCCGTCCTGCACGGTCCAGCCCCGACCTTCGAGTTCGACCCGCAACTCGTCGGCCCTGGCCCAGTTCCTGGCCGCCCTCGCCTCGTCGCGCTCCCTGGCCAGAATGGCCGACTCGTCGTCGACCTCCGTCGCGCCGGAGCGCAGTTCGAGGCCGAGAGCCGACGTCAACTCGTTCACGGCGGTCGCCAGGGCGCCGGCTCGCTTCCGGTCGCCCTCGTCCAGGGCGACGTTGCCGTCTCGCACCGCCTCGAAGATGGCCGCCAGGGCCGTCGGCGTGGCGAAGTCGTCGTCCATGGCCGTACGGAAGCGGTCGACGACGCGAGGGTCAGCGGTGGCACCATCGAGGATCGGCGCCGTTCGGCGGG
>JBKJKM010000119.1:0-4726 GCA_046597375.1 Acidimicrobiales bacterium
CGACCGCCCGTGGCTGGTGGCGGTGTTCACCTCCTCGTCGTGCGACTTCTGCGGCAAGGTGCTGCCGAAGGCCCGTGTCCTCGAAAGCGATGAGGTGGCTGTGGTCGAGGTGTCCTATCAGGATCGAAAGGACCTTCATCGACGCTACGGCGTCGACGTCGTGCCGACCCTGGTCGTCGCCGATCCGGACGGCGTCGTCTGCGCGTCCTTCATCGGTGTCATGTCGGCCACCGACCTCTGGGCGGCCGTGGCCGAGGCTCGGGAGCCGGGCTCGAGCCCCGAACCCGACCTCGGCACGTTGCACTGACTAGACGACGCGAGGCACCGATCAGACGACGCGAGGCACTGATCAGACGACGCGAGGTACCGGGGCGGTCGGGATCTCGACGGTGAGGTCGCCGTCGAGGAGGGTCTCGTCCGGGGCGGGGGTACGGGGCGGCGGGGCGTCGGCGCCACCGGGATCGAGATCCGGCCCGAGCCGAGGAACCGGGCTCTCGCGGATCTCCCTACCGGCGGCTCGATCGACGAGTCGCTTGACCTCGTTGCCGTCGATCGTCTCTTTCTCGAGCAGGGCAGCGGCTACGCCATCGAGGCCGGCCTTGTGCTCGCTCAGGATCTGGAGCGCCCGCTCTTCCTCTTGGCGCAGGATCCGCTCCACCTCCTCGTCGATCACTCGCGAGGTCTCCTCGGAATAGTCGCGGGTGTGCATGAGGTCCTCACCGAGAAACACCTGGCCTTGGGATCCCCACGCCATTGGGCCGATACGGTCGCTCATGCCCCATTCCCGCACCATCTTGCGGGCCAACTCGGTGTTGCCGACGAGGTCGTTGTTGGCCCCGGTCGAGAGGTCGCCGTAGATCAACAACTCGGCGACGCGACCGCCCATGCGCACGCACAGCGAATCCTCGATGTAGTTGCGCGGATAGATGTGACGCTCTTCCATCGGGAGCTGCTGGGTGACGCCGAGGGCCATGCCCGTCGGCAAGATCGTGACCTTGTGCACCGGATCGGCCGACGGCAACACGTAGGCGAGAACTGCGTGGCCGCCCTCGTGGAAGGCGATGCGCTCCTTCTCGTCGTTGGAGAGCGCCATCGACTCACGGCGCTGGCCCATGATCACGCGATCTCTGGCCGCTTCGAAGTCGGCCATGGCGACGGCGTCTGCGCCCCGACGAACCGCGTGCAGCGCCGCCTCGTTGACGAGGTTGGCCAAGTCGGCGCCGCTCATGCCGGGCGTGCCTCGAGACACGAGCACGAGGTCGACGTCGGGACTGATCTTCTTGTCCTTGCAGTGCACCTGCAGGATCGGCAGACGCTCATCGAGATCCGGCAACGGCACGACGATCTGGCGGTCGAACCGGCCCGGCCGCAAGAGGGCCGGATCGAGGATGTCGGGCCGGTTGGTCGCCGCCATCATCACGATGCCCTCGGTGGTCTCGAAGCCATCCATCTCCGAGAGCATCTGGTTGAGCGTCTGCTCCCGCTCGTCGTGACCGCCGCCGAGCCCGGCGCCACGCTTGCGGCCGATCGAGTCCAACTCGTCCACGAAGATGATCGCCGGCGCCTGCTTGCGGGCGGTCTGGAACAGGTCGCGCACGCGGCTGGCGCCGACGCCCACGAACATCTCCATGAAGTCGGAGCCGGTGACCGAGAGGAAGGGCACGCCGGCCTCGCCGGCGACGGCGCGAGCGATGAGTGTCTTGCCGGTGCCCGGAGGGCCGACCAGGAGCACGCCCTTGGGGATGCGGGCTCCGACCTCCTTGAACTTCGCAGGCATCTTCAAGAAGTCGACGACCTCCATGATCTCCTGCTTGACGCCGACATAGCCGGCGACGTCACTGAACGTCGTCTTCGGCTTCTCGCTCGAGAAGACCTTGGCCCGGCTCTTGCCGATCGACATGATCCCGCTCATCTGGCCTTGGGCCCGCTTGGCCATCCAGACGTAGAACCCGACGATGAGGGCGATGAAGAAGACGTACGGCAGGAACTGCACGAACAGGTTCGGCGTGGGGGTGTCGAAGCTAACGTCGACGCCCTTCTCTCGGAGCAGCTTCACGTCCTCGTCGATCTGGGTGCCCGGCCCCTCGGCCGAGAACTCATCGCCGTTCTTCAGTTCGCCGGTGACCCGTCCACTGGTGTTGTCGATGGAGGCCTTGACGACCTGGCCCTCGTTCACCTTGGCGATGTAGTCGGTGTAGTTCAGCTCCTCGCGCGCACCTTCGCTGAAGAAGGGGCTCAGGACCAGCGCGAGGACGACGAGCACGCCCAGCACGACCAGCACCCAACGCCAGCCGGGATCGGACGTCCCCGGTGTTCCCCCGCCTGATCCCGGCAGCTTGGGGAGACCGGGACGCTCGCGCTCCGGACGGTCCGGACGCAGGTCCTGGGGCGAACGACTCATGCCCTCATGGTAGGGGGGCGCTCTGCCCAACCCGGAGCGCACCATCCACGCCTCACGACGCCTGGATGGGTACCGTCACCGTCATGGAACGTGCCCGCCATTGCGCCCGCCCCACCTGTGGCGCGCCGGCAGCGGCGACCCTCACCTACCACTACGGGTCACGGAGCGTCTGGCTCGACAACCTCGACGAGGAGCGCGAGCCCTCGGCCTACGACCTCTGTTCGGGCCATGCAGCGCGGCTCCGGGTGCCGGTGGGGTGGGCCCTCGACGATCGCCGCACCCCGATCATCCAGCTCCGCTCCCTCGCCGGCTGACCTCCCCTCAAGGTTTTCCGCCGATCGGCCGATGCCTGGAGTGTTGCGACCGCCCCTGGAGGGTGCGGTGTGAATACCTGGAGGAATTCCCATGGCTTGTCCCAAGTGCTCGGCGCGTCAGCTCGTCGAGATCGGCGTCACCCTGCAAGGGAAGAACGTCACCCTGCACTCCTGCTCGCGCTGCGACAGCCGTTGGTGGGACGACGAGCGGGGCGACGTGATCGACCTCGATTCCGTGATCGATCTCGCAACCGTCCGCCGCTGACGACGCTTCCCGTGGAGTGACGGGAGGGGGCGAACCGACGAAGCGGCGGATCTGTTGCAACATGGTCAGCCATGCCCGAGGCGACGGACACGATCAGCCAGCGTCGGATCCGGCGACCGAGCCTGACAACGGCGGTCACGACCGCCGTCGTCGCCCTCACGGCGCTCTACATCCTCCTGCAGCTCCAGCCGGGCCTGATCGCGGCCAACACGACGCCGGCCGGCGGCGACATGGGCGCCCACGTCTGGGGCCCGGCATACCTGCGTGACCACCTGTTGCCGCAGGGCCGCATCACCGGATGGACACCCGACTGGTACGGCGGCTTCCCGGCGCTCCACTTCTACTTCCCCCTGCCCAGCCTGCTGATCGTCGGTCTCGACCTGCTGTTGCCCTACGGCGTGGCCTTCAAGATCATCACCGTGCTCGGCCTGGTGACCCTTCCGGCGGCGGCGGCCACCCTCGGCCACCAGCTGCGGCTGCCGTTCCCGACCCCGGCCGTGCTCGCCGTTGCAACCGTCCCGTTCGTGTTCGACCGGTTCCACACGATCTGGGGCGGCAATGCCCCGGCCACCTTGGCCGGCGAGTTCGCCTTCTCGATCAGCCTCAGCCTCGCCCTGTTCTTCCTGGCTGCGCTGGCGCGTGCCCTCGAAACGGGGCGTGGTCGGGCGCTTGCCGCCGCCCTCTTCGCCGCCACGGTGCTCTGTCACCTGCTCCCGGCGGCGTTCGCGATTGCTGCGGCCGGCGTGCTGCTCCTCGTCCGGCGGCCCGACCGGGCCCGATGGGGCATCGTCGTCACGGTTGGTGTCGTGGGTGCCGCCGTCGCCGCCTTCTGGATCGTGCCCTTCATGGGCCGGTTGCCGTACAGCAACGACATGGGCTGGGAGCGGACTCCGGCGTATGTCGAAAACCTGTTCCCGTTCCTCCGCCAGGACGACGCCGCCACCGCGCCCATGACCCGTCACCTCAAGGCCGTCTTCCCGCTGGCCGCCTTCGGCGTGCTCGCCGGGCTGGCACGGCGCCGTCGAGGGGTGGCGGTGCTCGCGGGCATCGCCGGACTGTGTGCTGCGGCGTTTGTCCTCGTGCCCCAGGGGGCCATCTGGAACGCCAGGTTCCTGCCCTTCTGGTACCTCAGTGCCTATCTGTTGGCCGCTGTCGGGATAGCCGAGGCGAGCCTGCTTCTCCGGGACCTCTTCGCCCGCATGGAGCCGGCGCCGATCTTCGATCCCGACGACCCCCGCCCCATCGCCATCCCGGCACGAGTCGGACCGGGCCCGGCACCGGTCGTCGCTGCGCTCGGCTCCCTGGCCTGCGTCGTCGTCCTCACCGGGCTTCCGCTCGGCGTGTTCAAGGCCGGCCGTATCGATCTCCCAGGCTCGGCCAGCGTCCCCTTCGTCCGAGCCACGAGCGTCGACGACAGCTTCGTACCGTCATGGGCCCGCTGGAACTACAGCGGGTACGAGCGCAAGGACGCGTATCCCGAGTTCCGTGAAGTCATCACGACCATGGAAGAGGTCGGCAGGACGGATGGCTGCGGGCGCGCCATGTGGGAGTACGAGCCCGAGCTCAATCGGTTCGGCACGCCGATGGCCCTCATGCTCCTGCCGTATTTCACCAACAGCTGCATCGGCTCCATGGAGGGCCTGTTCTTCGAGTCGTCGGCGTCGGTGCCCTATCACTTCCTCAACCAGTCCGAGCTGTCCCGCACGCCATCGCGAGCCATGCGCGACCTGCCCTATCGAGACCTCG
>JBKJKM010000023.1:0-4607 GCA_046597375.1 Acidimicrobiales bacterium
CTCGGTCGGAGCTCGAGGAGGGGAAGCGAACGGGCGACCCTGCCGGCGAGGGCACCGAAGGTCAAGCAACTCAACACGCCGAGTGCCGCGAAGGTGGCGACCGCCAGCCAGTCGGGGCCGACGATGTCGAAGTCCGGGTTCTCCGGTCGCAGGGGATCACCGCGAGTGGCCAGGGTCAGTGCGAGGGTGCCGGCGACGGCCAGCGCCCCGAGCCGCGCCGATGGCAGCCACTTGCGGAGCAGGCCGAACGTGGCGGCGAGGAGAAGTCCGCCAAAGAGTCCGACGAAGAGGACGAGGCTGATCGTCCCACCGGTCGTGACCTTCCCGACGATCTCCTCAGCCTCCGTCACCTTTCCCTGGGCGTCGTCGCCGGCGGTGGCGGCCAACAGGCGCATCACCAGCCGACCGCCCGGGCCGATCACCAACAGGCCGGAGCCGATGGCGGCGATGATCAGGACGTCGACGAACCACACGAAGCGCTTGACCTGCACGGTGATGGCTGGCGGCTCGTCATCGGACACCCAGGGCGCGACGAGGGTCAAGTGCCCCCAACGCAATGCGACGATCGCGCCGGTGAATACCAGCGCCAGACACAGCACGATGATCGGCTTCATGCTCCGACTGACGATCGAGGGGACGACGCGGGTGACACGTCGCCCTCAGGGCATCAGGTCGGTGAAGATGGCGTCGACGAGGACGCCTGCTGGCGCTCCATCATCTGCGTCATGATCGCCTGCGCGTCCTCGACGATCGTGTGCTGGGCGCGCCGCAGGATCAGCGAGCCGACCAGGATCGGCGGGGTAACGAGGTAGAACGCGGCCACGAGCGACCCGGAGAGGTCGGAGATGAGGCCGATGAGTGGCGGGGCCAGCGCGGTGCCGAACACGGTGGATACCAAGGCGAACGCCGAGGCGCTGACGCCCCGCGACTCGGCGGGAACGACGTCCATCATCGATGCCCGCAGGGCCGGAAAGGCGCTCGCAATCGCAAGGACCCCGGCGAATTGGAGGGCAATGCGGAGCGGGACGATGGGCACCATCAGCGAGAGGAAGAACGTCACGGCGCAGACGAGGATGGCGTTCGACACGAGGCGGATGCGGCCGATCGGGCCACCGGCGTGCAGTTTGTCGGCGAACTGGCCACCCCAGAGCGTGCCGATGATGCCGGACAGGCCGAGGGTGACCGCCGTGAGGCCGGCCGCCTCGCCCGGGCTCATGCCCGAGTAGCGGTCGTGATAGATCGTCAACCACGACCCCACTCCCGACACCGTGAACAACAAGATGCCGACACCGATCAGTACGTAGCGCATGGTCCGGATGCCGAAGATCATCTTCATCTCGGCTACGAGGCTGCGCGCCGCCTCGCGGGTGAATTCAGCGATGCTCATCCCGGCGGTCGGCCCATCGGCGCGGGCCTCGACGACGGGCGTCGCGGTCGCAGGAGCCGCACCCTCGATCGTGCCGGCGTCGGGCAGCTTGGCGGCACCCTCGAGCAGACCGCGAGCCGGCTCCTGCAATCGGAAACAGAAGTAGGCGATGGCCGACCCCGGCATGCCGACGAGAGCGAAGGCCCACCGCCAACCGAACTGCGCGCCGACGAAACCGCCGACGCCGATGCCGATGGCGCTGCCGAGAAAGACCGAGACTTGCTGCCAAGAGAAGACCCGTCCGCGCATCTGGGCCGGGTAGTAGTCGCTGAGCAGCGACGTCGACGACGGATCGTCGACGGCCTGCCCGATTCCGAGGGCGGCTCGTGACAGGAACAGCGACGGGAAGTTGAAGGCCAAGGCCGACAGGCCCGAGAGCGCCGACCACGAGAGCATCGTCCAGCCCACGATCGTCGTGCGCTTGTAGCGATCTGCGACCCATCCGGCCGGAATTGTGGCGATGGCGTTGACGAAGACAAAGGCCGACGCCAGCGACCCCAGCGCAAAGTCGCTGAGTCTGAATTCCTTCTGAATGTACGGGAGGACGCCTCGGATGATGCTGGCGTCGATCTGATCGATGAGCGCCACGGCGCTCAGGACGTAGAGCGGCTTTTTGGCGTATCCCCACTTGGCCATGCCAGACGGTACGAGTCGGACGAGTTGACGGTCCAGTTCAGAACGGGATCATCGGAAGTCGCGGGACTTCGGACCGGTGCGACCGGAGGTGAGCGAGAGCTCGGTGATCTTGTCGGCGATCACGTTGATGACGCCGTCGACCTTCTCGAGCTTGCCCCGCACCAGCAACGCCGGAGACGAGCGGGCAGCCCGGCGGTAATGGGCCCAGGCGCCCTTGGAGCAGATGATGTTGATGAGACCGGTCTCGTCCTCGAGGTTGATGAACGTGGTGCCCTGCGCGGTGGCCGGGCGCTGGCGGTGGGTGACGACGCCGCCCACCAGCACCCGCTCGCCGTCGTCGATGCCGGCCAATCCCGATGCGGCCACCGCCCCAAGGGCGTCAAGGGCGTCGCGTACGAACTCGGTCGGGTACGTCGACGTGGAGACGCTGGTCGACCAGAGATCGGCGAACGTCTCCTCCATCGGGTCCATCCCCGGCAGTGCCGGCGCCGACGCGCCGATCACGACGCCGGGCAGCCGGTCGGCCCGCGACTGGGCGACGGCACCCGCCCCCCACAGCGCCTCCCGCCGTCCCAGCCCGAGCGAGGCGAAGGCGCCAGCCGTGGCCAACGCCTCGACCTGCGCCTCGTTCAGCGCCGCCGCCCGCACGACCTCCTCCATCGAGGTGTAGGGACGCCCCGCCGCCACCACCTTCGCCACCTCCACCCCCATCGACCGCACCGACGAGATCCCGAGTCTGATGGCTCGCTCCGCAGAACTGCCGCTCCGCTCGCGTGCCGGCTGCTCGCTGGCGCTCCCGACGCCGGCCGTACGGAGTGGCTCCAAGGTGGCGTCCCAGGAGGAGGAGTTGACGTCGGGCGGCAACACCACGACGCCGTGGCGCTTGGCGTCGGCGACCAACGACTGCGGTGAGTAGAAGCCCATGGGCTGGGCGTTCAACAACGCCGCGCAGAAGGCCGCCGGATAGTGGAGCTTGATCCACGACGACGAGTACACGAGGTAGGCGAACGACACCGAGTGCGACTCGGGAAAGCCGAAGTTGGCGAAGGCGGCGAGCTTCTCGTAGATCTGATCGGCCACGGCGCCGGTGATGTCGCGCTCGGCCATGCCGGCGTAGAGCCGCTCCCGCAACCGTTCCATCCGCTCCTTGGAGCGCTTCGAGCCCATGGCCTGGCGGAGTTGGTCGGCCTCCCCCGCCGTGAAACCGGCGACGTCGATGGCCATCTGCATGAGCTGCTCCTGGAACAGCGGGATGCCGAGCGTCTTCTTCAGCGACCTCTCGAGCAACGGGTGCAGGTACGTCACCGCCTCCCGTCCGTTGCGACGGCGGATGTAGGGGTGCACCGACCCGCCCTGGATCGGCCCGGGCCGGATCAGCGCCACCTCGACGACGAGGTCGTAGAACGTGCGCGGCTTGAGCCGGGGCAGCGTCGCCATCTGGGCCCGCGACTCGACCTGGAACACCCCCACCGAGTCGGCCTTGCACAACATGTCGTAGACGGCGTCCTCCTGCGGGATCGTGGCCAGGTCGACGTCGACGCCGTACGCGTCGCGGATCAGGTCGACGGCGTAGTGCAGCGCGCTCAGCATCCCAAGACCCAGCAGGTCGAACTTCACGAGGCCGGCCGCCGCGCAGTCATCCTTGTCCCACTGCAGCACCGTCCGGTTCTCCATGCGCCCCCACTCCACGGGCACGACCTCGGACACCGGTCGGTCGCAGATCACCATCCCGCCGGAGTGGATGCCGAGGTGGCGCGGGAAGTGCTCGACGGCCAGCGCCAACGCCAGCACCGACGCCGGGATCTCGTGGTCCGGTTGCGCGACGGTGGCCGACAGCGGGCCCCATCCGTCGATCTGCTTCGACCAGGCGTCGAGCTGGCCAGTGGCGAAGCCGAGCGCCTTGCCCATGTCGCGTACCGCCGACTTCGGCCGGTACGTGATGACGTTGGCGACCTGCGCGGCGTTCAGTCGGCCGTAGCGCGCGTAGACGTACTGGATGGCCTCCTCGCGCCGGTCGCTCTCGATGTCGACGTCGATGTCGGGCGGGCCATCTCGCTCCGGAGAGAGGAACCGTTCGAAGAGCAGGCCCAGCGACACCGCATCGGCGGCGGTGATGCCGAGGGCGTAGCAAACGGCCGAGTTGGCGGCGCTGCCGCGGCCCTGGCAGAAGATGTCGGCCTTGCGGCAGAACTCGACGATGTCGTGGACGATCAGGAAGTAGCCAGGAAAGTCGAGCTGCTCGATGAGGGCCAGCTCGTGGTCGATCTGGGCCCACGCCCCCGGCACCGTCTCGCGACCCCGGGGCCCGTAGCGGTTGGCCGCCGAACCGCCCGCCTCCACCAGCCGGCGCAGGTAGCCCATCTCGTCGAGCCCCGGCGGGCAGGCGAACGGGGGCAGGTTGGGGGCCACCAGCTTGAGGTCGAACGCGCACTCCCGGCCCAGCGCCGCGGCCCGGGCCACCACCCCCGGGTAGCGGGCGAAGCGGCGGGCCTGCTCGGCCCCGGTCCGGAGGTGGGCGGCGCCCGACGGCGGCAGCCATCCGTCG
>JBKJKM010000066.1:0-7180 GCA_046597375.1 Acidimicrobiales bacterium
GGCGTGGTTCAACCGGCGGTTCCCGCGGCGACTCAACCGGAACACTTGGTGGCTGCCGGAGGACACCTCGATCGGCGCGGTGCCGGTGTAGGCGGCGAAGCGATCGGCGGTCGGGAATCGGCGCACGTCGCCGGTGAACCCGATGCACATGGCGGCGATGCTTGGCCCCACACCGAACACGTCGGTGAGGGCCGTCTTCGAGGCAGTCACGGCCTCGGCGATCCGCCGCTTCGACTCGGCGAGCTGGCCGTCCAGCCGGCGCACGTCCTCAAGCAGCTCCAACGCCATCGCCTGGCGAGCCAAAGCGGCCGGCGACATCGCCACGACCTCGTCGAGGATGGCCTGTGCCGCAGAAGCCCTGATTTCCTTGGTGATCCCAGCCGGCACGAGC
This sequence comes from Acidimicrobiales bacterium, assembly GCA_046597375.1. GTDB lineage: Bacteria > Actinomycetota > Acidimicrobiia > Acidimicrobiales > CADCTF01 > DATLED01. The sequence goes on from JBKJKM010000066.1 coordinate 392, forward strand.
TCGGAGAGCAGCGCAGACGCTACGAACAACGCCGCAGCGACCACCCGCATCTTCAATCAGGCACTTAGGAGCAGGTGAGGCTGTGGCAGGCTCGAACGATGGATGTCAGGGCACCGCGTTCCTGCTCCCAGCGACGGGCCGACGCGATCGCGAAGCTGGAAGTGCACCAGGCTGACGCGTGGGTTGCCTCTGCATCCGCCGCGGGCGACGCGCATCTTGTCCCGCTGTCGTTGGCCTGGGACGGGGAGCGGGTGATCCTGGCCACCACGCCCCGGAGCGTCACGGCACAGAACATCCTGAGGTCGGGTACCGCTCGGCTGGCTCTCGGCGGGACGCGGGACGTGGTGCTGATCGATGCTGTCCTCGACGAGTCCGTCCTCGCCGAGGCGGCATCGTCGGAGCTGGCGGAGTGCTTCGCGAGACAATCTGATTGGGACCCACGCTCGACCAGTCAGGCGCACTTGTTCCTCGTGCTACGACTGCGTCGCATCCAGACATGGCGCGAGGAGAACGAGATCGCCGACCGAGTGGTGATGCGCGACGGCGACTGGCTTACCTAGCCGCCGAGCCCGGCGGAGCGCATGTTGCGTGAGCCGAGCGGCTCATCGGTCGCGGCGACATCACCACCGAGGGTTACTTCGTCAGGGCCGAGGCAAGGTCGCTCGCAATGTCCGTTGCCAGCGAAGCCTCCGTGTCGAAGCGGAAGTCCGGCGACGGCCGCGATGGCGCCCCGTCGCCACAGCTTCTCCGGTGCGATATCCCGCTGCATGCAGGCCACGTCATCGAGATCCGCGACCGCGGTCGCCAGCCCCATTCCTGCGAGTCGATGTCCGAGCAAGTCCGCAACCGTGCTTTTACCTGCTCCGATCGGACCCGCGATCACGACGAGCGGGGGCACTTCCTGCAACGTACCGCAGGATCGAAATCGACCAACCTGCCGGACCTGTTGCTGCGAGCCGAGCCGCACCTCGGGTCGGCTTAGGCGGCCGGCGGAAGTCCAGCCTCGATCAGCTCTGCTACCGACAGCACCCACGCTTGGGCGGCGGCAGGATCAGGCGACTCGTACTCCGCCACCTTCATTCCTGCGTCCAGCAGCGTGGCTCGCCACGACGGGGTACTGCCGATCGCCTTCAATAGCGGGGCAAGGAAGAAGTGGTTCTGCAGGTAAGCAAACCCGGTGTCTCGGAGTTCGAGCAGCCACGACTTGCCATCGGGGCCGACCACCGCTCGGCGCATGGTGTCTGACGGCAGAGCTATTGCGGCACCGTAGGGCTGCGCTCCGATCGGCACCTCGGCGTTATCATTGGCCGCGGCCAGTCATCCCGCGGACAGATCCTCTCGCTGAGGCGTCGCTGACGGTCGTCAGTCGCAGTCAGCTTCTCGTCGAGAAAGACGGCGACGACGCTTGTAGTGCGCGGATGCGACAACTGGGCGAACTCCGACTGCAGAGCGTGCCACGCCCACAAGTTCGGGTGGTCGAAGGCTTCACATGCGCCCGCAGGCTCGAGCAGCCGGACCGCCTCATTGAAATCCTTGTCAGTGAGCCAGTACGTCGCAGACCCGGATCGATGGCCCAGGACCGTTGCGAGAACGACGGCGGGGAGCTGATGCACGTTCGGATAATTGACGACACGCCAGTCGATGGTGTCGCCATCAACGGATACTCCGCGTGCGCTACCGGTGCATCCCACCCAGGCATCTCGGCCTCGAAGCGCGCCTTCGCCGCGAGGACCTCATCAGCCGTGATCCACTTCAACGCCACCTTCTGACACTGGTCGACCAGGTCGCAAGATGCAACGATTTCCCGCGTGACTTCCCGTTACGACCACGCACCGCTTGACGTTTGTGTTGGCCGAGCCGAGCGGCACCTAGCCGCACCTACTGCCTGAATAGTCCGCTGGCGGGGTAGGACGACAGTAAGTGCCAATCGACCGGTTGCCGCGGCACATCGCGGCCGGTGCCGCCGCTGTTGCTGCGTTCCTGTCCGCCGCCTGCACGCTGTATTGGACGCTCGGTGGCATGGCTCTGGTTTCCAGCTTGGGCCCGACGATTGCCAAGGCTGCTCGCGAGCGATCAGGCGCAACCGTTGCACTTGGTGTCTTCACCGTCGCGCTCAAAACGGCAGCCGGCTTCGTAGCACTCGCGTTCGCCGGTCCGAAGCGCGATCGAATCCCGCCCCCGGCCCGCAGGACTGTCCGCGTGCTGGGATTCGTTCTGGCGGCCTACGGGACCGTTGGCGTCATTGGTGCAAGTCTCGGTCTTGCGGGTGTGGGCGACGCTGCCACTGCCGATCGGGCCGGGCTGTGGGGCCACGCCCTGCTGTGGGACCCGTGGTTCGTGATCTGGGGTGTGCTGCTTTCGGAGGCAGCGCGTGGATTGCGCACAACTACCGCACCCGCGCTCCGATGATGCCTGCCAGTGGCAGCAGGATTCGCGGGCTCGGCACCGGCGTCGTTGTGCTTGCCGTGGCGGGCTTGACGTGGTTCGTCCCCGCAGCGTTCCGGTTTTCGTCGAATGTCTCAGGTGATCTCGCCGCGATCGTTACCGGTGTGGCCGTCGTGGTCGTTGTCGCGCTCGGGTCCGGCGGACTGGCGATGCGGCGAGCTCCGTCGACCGACACGTCGCCATCGCCGCACATCATTAGTCGCCGTTTCGGCTGGGTTGTCGGCGCGGAAGGCGCCGGGATTCTGCTTGCCGGGTGTCTCCTTGGCGCGACGGATCATTCTGATCTGATCCCGGCGTTCGTGTGCGCGGTGGTCGGATTGCATTTCGTGCCGCTCGCCCGAATGTTTGCGGTGCGGGTCTACTTCTGGACTGCGGTGGCGCTCTGCTCTGTATCCGTCGCCACGTTTGTCGTCGTAGGGGCTAGTAACGCACCAGCGTGGCTTTGGCAAGTGCTGCCAGGCTTCGGCGCCGCCGCGTGCCTTTGGGCTACGGCCGCGACCCTTATCGCGGCGGACGCGTAGTGCGCAGAGTCACCATCGCGATGGTGGTGCTCGCGCTGCTTGCCTCGTGCTCGCGCGGGGCGGGCACCGCCGAGATGCAGCGGCAGGCCACGACCGTCGCGCGCGCGATTAGTTCACCCCGACAGAGTTCGGCTGACGGGTTAGTACGCGCCGCCCTTTCGACAAGCACTGCGCAAAACACGGATTCGTTCCGCGTGGTCGAGGCGAAGGAGATGAAGGCCAAGGAGATTCACGACCCGTTCGCACAGCTTGTCTTCTGGTTTCACCATCCGGGCGGGTCCAGCGGATTCGTCAGGAGCGACCCGGTGACCGCTTGTTACCGCGCGACGTTCAACGTTTATGGCGTCATCGGAACCCCACGCGAGGTGGGATGCCCCGCAGATGCGAGCGGAATCGTCCCCGGGCCGCGCACAGGAACGACCCTGCCTTACTGCAAGTTTCCGTGCGGCGGCTGACGTTGGCCTGGCCCTCTCCATCGGCGGAGCCTCTCGGGACACGACAGCGCTTTCGAAAGGACGCCACCACCCGCACCGATTGCCGGATAGGGCGCTGGTCTTACGCAGCCCCCGGTTTCAACATCGCACTCGCATTGGCGCGCCCCTGGAGACACCAACGGCGCGCCCCGAACCGGCAATAGGTGCGCCGGGCGCCGGCTCTTGCGGAAGGCGACACCATCAGTGGTTGCTTCGCTTGCGACCAGCAAAAAATCTTCGCCTCGAACTGAAGAGAGTGCGGACCTCACGGCTTGAGATCACATGATGAACTGGCGGGTATTGGCGGGGATGTTGTTACTTCTCGGAGGTGTCTTCGCCGGGGTGCCCGGCGCCGGCGCCCAGGTGGCCTCCTCGGAGGTCGACGTGAGCATCGCTCCGGTGTCAGAGGACGACGGGAAGGCGATCGTGTCGGTGCGTTCGCACTGTACGAATGACGTCGTCGTGCAGTATCAGACCGGGCTGTCCGCCCAGAACCCCAGCCGAAGCCGCAAGAGCTCGTTCGACGCGCGGGGGCCACAAGCGTCGGAGCGAGTCGACTATCAGGCGGCCACCGGATCATTCGTCGTCTCTGTCTCACGGCCCTTCACCTTCGAGGTCGTCGTGACCGACGACGACGTGGCGGAGCCCCTCGAACACGTCCTGATCCTCTTCACGCACCGACAGCCGACATCGGGCGGCACGGGCCTCGGCGGTACGAAGTACTTCTGCGATCCGGTGGAAGCGACCTCCGAGCACACGGTGGAGAGTGCCTTCACCATCGTCGACGACGACCCTGCAGGAGCGCCCTCGGCGGCCGCGCCGGCAACTGCCACGGGTCCCTCGGAGGCCACGTCGCGCAATGTCACCCCGGGTTCGATTCCGGTCGCCGCAGCGGTCGCGGACGAGGGGAACAGCTCACCCCGGCTCTCACGCCCGCAGACGACGGCGAACCCGGAGAACGTCACACCGGCCACCGCCGCGTCCGATGGTGGGATGAGCTCGACCGCGGACCTCGAGGGCGATGAGCAGTTGCCCAAGGCGGCGGGTCTGGAGCTGGTCGGCGCAGCCGTACCGAGCGAACGGGCGCGGTCCGTGGGCCACCCGGGGTCCGCCAAGGCTGGAGACCTCAGCGCGACGGTCGCCTTCGTCGCCGCCGCCGTCGCTGTCGTCGTTGTCTTGGCACGGCGACGGCGGAATTGCTGGTGAGTGGCAGCGCCGCCTCCGTCATGAGGCCACCCCTAGGGTCAGCACCCTTGGCCACGACCTCCGACGTCGAAGAGGTGTTCCCGGGCTTCGAAGCGTGGTATCTCGCCCAACACCCGAAGGTCCTCGCTGCTCTGGTGTTGGTCAGTGGCTCCACGGACGTGGCACGAGAGGCGACCGACGAGGCATTCGCCCGCGCGCTGGCGCAATGGCCGCGCGTCCAAGCCATGGAATCGCCGGGTGGGTGGCTCTACACCGTCGCGCTCAACCTGGTGCGGCGACATGCCAGGCGCGCGAGCACCGCCCGGAACGCCTCGCTCTTGGCGCAACCTTCGCTTATCCACACCGACACGACGGGCGAGCTGTGGTCAGTCGTGCAGGACCTCCCCGCTCGCCAACGGGCGGCCGTCGTGCTGCGGTACCTAGTCGACATGAAGGAACGCGAGATCGCCGCAGTCATGGGAATCTCCCCAGGGACCGTGGCCTCCACCCTGGCCGCCGCACGCCTCCGCATGGCCAAGTGGCTCGATGAAGAACAGGGGCCGACATGACCGAGCTCTCGAAGGTTCTCCAGTCATTAATCGACCAGCCGGGTGCGCCACCTCCATCGATCGCAAGCCTGATGGAACGGAACCGAGCCCGACGCCACCGCCGAGCGCTCCGCGTCGCCGGGTCGTCGATCGCTGTCGTGATCGTCGTCGTGGTCTCGATCGTCTTCTACCCGGGCGAGCCGTCGCCCGTGGCCATCAATGTGACTGCTCCCAGTGCCCGGTCCGCCGCCTACCTTGCGACCGCCCCCGGCGGGTACGAGGCGTCGGGAACGTGGCAGCTCACGATCATCCGGGGCGAGGACCGCTTCGTCTACAGCAACGAGACCAGCCCCGCGTGCAGCGTCGTCGGCACGATCCGAGTCGGAGATCGCGTGTACGCAGCGATCGAGTCCCCCGAGTCACTCGTGCGAGCTGGCGAGGACGCCCACTGCTAGGGGGGCCGGCCGTCGGTGACCACCTGTCGATGAAATACGACGGCGTCCTGGACTCCACGCCGCCCCTTTCATCCCTCGTCTGTTTCACGACCGCCGCAAGGTCGGGCGGCACTCGGCGGATCGCCCACGTAGGGAGGCGAACGAATACAACCACAGAACCCGCCCCGACTTCGGCCTCCCGGGCAGCCGGGCGCAGGCGACGATTGGCCTCTCAGTTCGAGGATCGCGGGGGTCGCATCACGCGCCGAGAATGAACTGCACCTCGATCGCCATCGGGGTCGGAAACGAGACGTCGGGTGCTGAGGAACGGGCTCCCTCCACCGGATCTGAATCAGCACCGCATCGTCCGCCCAAAAACGTCCGCTGGGGAGCCCAGAGTTATCGATGGGGATGCATTTTCCGGCGGCTTCGATGTGGCGAGTCAATGTCAAGCGGTTATAGCCGCACCGAAGTGTAGATATGCCGGTGATCCATCAAGCATTTCGTAGCTCGTCACTGGGACGGGCTCGCATGCTGATCGGAGCACCTCATGTTCACCCGAGATCCCTGCCTCATTCACGCGCGTCTGCGCGCTGACGAGGTGCCCTTGTTGGGGCATCCACTGTTGGATCGTTACGTCGCGTTCGTCGTGTCGCGGGCGCGGCCGAACACGGTCCGGGCGACGGTGTCGGACCTCCGCGCGTTCTTCGCCGTGGTCGACAAGGACCCGACGGAAGTGAAAACCACGGACGTCCTGGGCTTCATCGCCGAACAACGCAAGCCGCGTCCTGGCCGGGAGAACGTGGTCCGCCTCGGCGACCGCGAGGGCGGGCTGTCGTCGAGGACGATCCAACGTCGCTTGGGGAGCGTGTCGGGCTTGTTCGGCTATCTGGTGATGGTCGAAGAGATGGCGGCGAACCCGGTGCCGCGCGGGCTGTCGACGCGCCGAGCTCGGGGCCGGCGGGGGAACGTTGCGTTGGTCCGTTCGCCGCGGACGTTGCCGAAGATCCTCGACGTCGACGAGGTCGACGCGCTGGTGGGGGCGTTGCGGAAGTGGCGGGACCGGGCGATGGTCGAGGCGATGGTGCTGGGCGGGCTGCGGCGCTGCGAGGTCCTCGGGTTGCGGTTCGAGGATCTCCGGCCGGCCGAGGGTCGGTTGTTCATCGCCGAGGGCAAGGGCGGC
>JBKJKM010000115.1:0-9621 GCA_046597375.1 Acidimicrobiales bacterium
GTCGGCCCACGTCAGGTCGTCACCGTTCCAAAGTCGGTCGAAGGCAGCATCGACCGTGTCGCTGAATCCGTGGCGGACCCGGAAGTGGTAGATGCGGCGCTGCGGACGTCCTTGGATGACACCACGCCGAGCGAGGCGACCCTCGATGTAGGAGGCCCAAGCGGACTCCTGCAACACGTCGAGATCGTCGTCGGCGGGCGGCTCGCCGAAGGCTGGGTCAAGCCGATCGCGAGCCCGCAACAGGGCCTGGCCGAGGACGGTGCGACAACGCGCTTCGTCGAAGGTACGGGCCTTGCGCAGGCTCTCGAACGCACCACCGGTCGCCTCGACAGCGATCGCGTCGCCCTCGATGCGGCTGGCCGTGCGGGCCATGATCGTGGCCTCGTCGATCACGATGCTGACGGCGACGCCGTCGGCCAGACCCACCGCGTCGGCCACCGAAGTGGTGACACGGCGGATCTCGTCGGCGTCGAAGTCGATGAGTTCGAACGTCTCGGGCGAGACGGTGACGTTGGCCACCGGCTCAGGCTCCGATGCGGCTGAGCGTCTCGTCGGCGGCCTCGGCGGCAACGTCGGCGATGTCGTCGATCTCCGCCTTGGAGAAGCCGGCCAGCTCACGGAAGCGACGGGCCAACTTGATCGGGCTCTCGTCCTTGTCGGAGCGGAGTCCGCCCAACGAGAACAGCTTGTCGACGACCCGCTGGAATTCCAGGGCCCGCTGACGGCGCTCGGGGTTGGTCTCGGTGAGCTTGCGGAGCCAGTCGGAACCCATCTTCACGTGGGTGACTTCGTCGGCCAGCATCCAGTCCTCGCAGAACTCCATGACCGGATCACCGCAGATCTCACCGAAGTTCTTCATGGTGTTGAAGACATCGATGGCCAGGCCCTCGAGGGCCCGGTTGACGCCGGTGAGGCGCATCACGGGATCGGGGTTGCACGCCGCCTCGTAGAGGAACGTGTTCTCGGCGAACTCACCGAGGTTGGTGCCCATCCAGTCGTTGAGCTTGATGGAGATCTCGACGTGGCGGCTCTCGTCCCAGCACTGGCGGGCCATGTCGAGCTTGAGCGCGAAGGGGGCCTCGTCCTCGCCGTTCCCGGTGTTGAAGTCCCAGCAGGTGCGGCCGGCACCCTCGAGGGCCTGGATCTCGCCCATGAAGATGCCGTGCATCAACGAACGAGCGCCCTCGGCGGCGTTCTTCTGCTCGGGGCTGAACTTCTCAGGACGTTCGAACGTGCCGCGCACCTTCTGGGCGCCGAGGCGGGGATCGTTGAACTGGTCCTCGAGACGACCCCGGTGGAACCGGTCGTCGCGCGCGAGCTCCTCGACGGGCAGCATCTTCTTCATCGTGCGTTCTCCTTCGTCTGGGCACCGAGTGAATCGGGCCCCATGAGCCCGCCGGTCTTGACCATGATCGACTCGAGCTCGGCCCGGCGATCAGCTGAGCGCTGCACATCCTCCGGCCCCGTAAGGAGCGACTGCAGCAGCAGCTCGCCGTCGCGGATGGCATCGAAGGAATCCTTGAGGATCATGTCGTACCAGCGCTGGTCGGCGTCGGTGGCGTCGCCGCCGAGGGCCCGGACGAAGTACGTGTAGGCCGTGATGGCCCGGGGCAGTAGCACCCGGTAGATGCCCGTCAGGAACTCGACGGCCTTCGCGGCGTCCGTGGGCTGTCCGACGGCATCGAGGAACGCCGCGACATCGGCGTCCTCGACCGTGTCCCCGGCCTGACCGGACGCATCAGCCACCCGGGTGCGGAGCAGCTCGGCGTGAAAGGCATGGTGACGGGCGTGACGGGCGAGGGTGGCCTGGCCGTGGGCCTCGCTGATCGATGGCGCAAACGCCTCGAGCAACGTCGAGGCACGCTCCTCGACGATGGCGAACGTCCGCACGCGGCGGGCCGACTCCTCCGGCGAGATGATGCGGGATGCGGTGCGCTCGTCCCAAGGGGCAAAGGCGGGGCGGGTGGTCACGAAGGATCCTCCTGGAGGCTGCGAACGATGTGTCGGATGAGGGTCGACCACTCTTCGGGGTCGGGACGGTCGATGTCGATGGACGTGTAGAGGAGTGAGCCGAGAGCGAGCACGAGGGCAAAGCGGGTCAGCGCGTCGCCGCTGACCGCCGGCGCCACAGATCCGTCGGCCTTGGCCACGTCGACGATGGCGCCGATCGAAGTGGCACGCTCGTCGATGAGCGCCCGCACGAGCTCGGAGAGATCGGCGTCGCGGCGGGCGGCGACGAAGGCTTCGATCAACAACCCGGCGTGGCTGTCGCCCGGGCGAGGCGCATCGAGGAGGTGGCTCCCCATCTCGGCCAGAAGCTCGCCGGCGTTGAGGTTGCGGCGCGCGGGACGCAGCAGGTCGTCGAGCTCGTCGGCGCTGCGGGCGCCGATGGCCTCGAAGAGGAGGTCGGCCTTGCCTTTGAAGTTGGCGTAGATCGCGCCCGTCGTCAGCCCGGCCCGGCGAGCGATCTCCTGCACGCCGGCACCGTCATAGCCCCGCTCGGAGAACACGGCCGTGGCCGCCTCCAGCAACTTTTCGCGGGTGCTCTCCAGGTCGCGGGTGTGAACGGCCATCTCCGCCCCATGATAACGACTGTTATCGACGGGGGCCAGCGTCAGCTCAGTCCGAGCTCCTGGCGAAGGTCGCGCTTGAGGATCTTGCCGGCCGGATTGCGGGGCAGGTCCTCGTCGCGAAACCACACGCGGACCGGCACCTTGAAGCCGGCAAGGCGCTCGCGCACGTGGGCCTGCAGTTCCTCGGGCGTCGCCTCGGAGCCGGACTTGAGCTGGACGACGGCGCCGACCTCCTCGCCGAGGACGAGGTCGGGGATGCCCACGACGGCGGCGTCGAGCACGGCCGGATGCTCGAAGAGGGCGGCCTCCACCTCCGAGCAATACACGTTCTCGCCACCCCGGATGATCATGTCCTTGGCCCGGTCGACGATGAACACGAACCCCTCGTCGTCGATGCGGGCCACGTCGCCGGTGTGGAGCCAACCATCGGTGAACGAGGCGACGGTGGCTTCGGGCTTGTTCCAGTAGCCGACGACCACGTTCGGGCCCTTGATCCAGAGTTCACCGGTCTCGCCGGCGTCGAGATCGTGTCCATCCTCGTCGACCACCTTCACGTCGACGGTGGCAACCGGAACACCGACGCTGTCGGGCTTCTCCTGGTAGTCGACGCCGCTGTTGGACGTCGAGAGCGAACTTGTCTCCGTGAGCCCATACCCGTTGGAGGGGAGCTTGCCGGGAAAGAGCTCGGCGATCTTGCGGACGAGCTCGGGCGGGGCCGGGGCGCCGCCGTAGCCGATGCCCTGGACGCTGCTGATGTCGCGCGTGGTGAAGTCGGGCGACTGCAGCACCTGCCACACCATCGACGGGACGCCACCGAAGTTCGTGACCCGCTCCCGTTCGATCAACTCGAGGGCCCGCTCGGGATTCCACTTGTGCATGAGCACGAGCTTGTTGCCGGCATACGTCGCGCCCTGCAGCACCGAGTGGCAGCCGGTGGCATGGAAGAACGGCACGCTCAACAGGCTGGCGTTCTGCAAGGGCGTGGCGGCCGGCGCCGACGGTGCGGGCGCGTCGACGTGGGATGGGTGGGAGCGCGTCCGCAGGGCCGAGCGGGCGCCGGCGAAGGTGAGGCTCGTGAGGTTGGACGTGAAGTTGCGGTGGGTGCCCAGCGCACCCTTCGGTCGCCCCGTGGTGCCCGACGTGTAGAAGATCGTGGCCAAGTCGTCGGGCTGGAGGTCGACGTCGGGCAGCGTGGTGTCGGCGTCCGTCGCGCGGCCCGGGACGACGTCGCCCCACTGCACCGGTCCATTCCCCCGCACGGTGATGGTGGTCAAACCCGGGTGGCGATCGAGGTGGTCGACGAGGCGATCCATCCGTTCGCCGTCGGCCACCAGCACCTTCGTACCGGAGTCCTCGAGGCCGTACTCGAGCTCCGCTCCCGTCCACCATGCGTTGAGCGGCACGACCACGGCGCCGGCGGCCACGGCGCCCCAGAAGGCAACGGGCCACTCGGGGAAGTTGCGCATGGCGATGGCCACCCGATCGCCCTTGACCACGCCGAAGTCGTCGACGAGACGGTGGGCGAAGGTGGCTGCGCCGGCCCACAACTCGGCGAAGGTCGTCCGCTCGTCCTCGTAGACGAGAAACGTGGCGTCGCCGTGCAGCGCCGTCCGCTCCAGGATCGACCGCATCGTCGCCGGCGCGTTCTTCCACGTCTTCGTGGGCACGCCGCGAATCTCGACCTGCTCGATCTCGAACGGCGCACCCGGCGCCGTCAACTGCGCAAGGGCTTCGTGCATCGTGATCTGTGCCATCGGTCGGGGACGCTACGGCAGCGGCCACCACCAGGGCCCGCGCACGACCAGCGCGATCAAGGCTCCGACGGCGACCACCCAGGCCGTACGACCCAGGATCTGCGCGCGTTGTGGGGTGCTCGGCACCCCGAAGCGCGCGTAGAACCCCAGGAGCCCGGCGGTGGTGGCCACCGTCGGCCTCCAGAGCGGGACTCCCCTCGCCAGCACGACCTGGGCAGCGATCGCGGCTCCCACCGCCGAGGCGAGAAGTGCTGCGATCCGCCACCCACGGATTTCCGCGCGCGCGAGGGCCGGGGCGGCCCCGAAGCGCGCGAAGAACGCGAGAAGGGCGGCGATTGGGACAAAGGCGCCGAGCAACGCAGCGGCCACGGCGACGGGGACCACCCCGCCGATGGGCGGAGAAGCCCGGGCCCAGAGACGGCGGGCGGCGCCGACGGCGAGTCGACCGACATCGCGGCTAGCGGCATGGAAGGCGGCGGCGACGGCACGGCGTGCCAGCACGCGGCGTGAAGGGGGGCGCCGGGCGAGGGATGAGCGGCCGCCCGGGCCGGGAAAGGGATCCGGAAAGCCGACGTCGATACGGTCGCACCAGGGGCAGCGCCGGCGGTGCTCACCGAACACGTGATGAGGAGACCGATCGCAGATCTGAAGGGAGGCGTCGGCCCGCTCGAGGGCGGCCATCCATGCCGCCGAGGTCGGGCGGCTGGCGGGCCGTCGGACTCCGCTGGTGAAGGCCCGCCAGGCCAAGTGTCGAAGCTCGGGCGGTAACACGTCGAGCGCCAGCGCATGGGGTGGCGGGACGACACGACCGCCGTGTCGATAGGGAAAGTGTCCTCGACCCATGCGGGTCGCCACATCGGGCGGCTCGCCCTTGCCCCGCCAGATCCCGGCGAATGGATGCACGCCCTCGAGCAGCAATTGGAACACGAGCACGGCAACGGCGAAGTCGTCCGACGCCGGCGTGCGGTCGACGGACGAGAGGTCGTGACCCTGGAGCTCGGGGGCGGTGAACTCGGGCTTGCCGACACCGCCCCGGTGCACGAGGCCGGTCGCCGGGTCGCACACCTGCATCGAGTCGCAGTCAACGAGCACCGCCAGTGCCCGCTTGTTGACAAGCAGGTTCGACTCGTTGATGTCGCCGACGACGTATCCGGCGCGGTGGAGGGAGTCCACGATGGCCGCGACGTTGCGGGCCGTTCGCAAGAGGTAGCGCCACGAGAAGCCGGGGGCGATGGCCACCCTCGACGCCGGGTTGTAGACCTGGAACAGGGGCACGGTGGCGGCCAGGTCGATGCGGGGCATCAGGAAGCCGTCGACGCGGCCGCCGGCGCCGGCCACCAGCTCGGTCGGCCACGCCACGGCCACGTGGCCGCCGTCGTTGCCGGCGACGTCGGGCGGTGACGCCAACATCACCCGGAGCTTGGCCTCCCGTTCTGGCGTCGGCGCCCGGAACCGCTTGTAGGCCAGGCCCGGGCGCTCGGCGACCTCATACACCTCGGCCTCACCGCCGGCGCCGAGCCGGCGGGTGACGGTGAGGCCGGGAACGAACGACGTCACCCCGGGACGAGGGCAGCGACCACGAGCGTGACGTCGTCATCGCTGCGCTCCCCCACCCGGTCCGAACCCAGGAACGCCTCGAGCTGGTCGACCTCACCGTCTCCGGCCACGAACGTCACGAACGGATCGAAGAACGGTTTGTGGGGCGCGCCGGTCGACAGGTCGAAGGCGAGCAGCTGCAGACCGTCGGTCATGGCGGCGACGGCATCGACGCCCTCGACGGTCACCGATGCCGATCGTGCCGCGGCGCGCCATCGGTCGGAGGTGAGGAACGTCGTTTCGTTCAGATACTCGCCTTTGTCGTCGGGCGCAGGCACTTCGTAGACGCCGCGACGGCGCAGCACCACCGCCCCATCCCCGATCTGCGCCGTGTCGATCGTCGATGACGTGGCGCGGGCGACGAGCAGGGTCGTGGCCAGGTCGCCGAGAGCGAAGTCGCCCGCCTGGGCGAGATCCTCCAGTGCGGTGCGAGCGACGAGCAGCGAATCGGCGACCTCGGCACCGGCGCGCAGCGCGTCCATGGCCACGGCGACGGCCCACGTCGAGCCGCGAGCCGCCAGCCGGGCTGACCCCGCGCCGTCCGCTACAGCCACGAGCAATGTGCCGTCAGCCGCGACTTCGACGCACGACGCGTCCTCGCAACCAATACCGCGCGTCCGGTGGCCCGACCCCACGACTGACGCGCCGAGGGCGCGCCAGACGGCGACGCGACGTCCGTCTAGACCGACGCCCATCCCTCCACCGACGGCAGCGCCGTCTGGTCGCCGGGCTTCGACGACGACACCGTCCGCTGCGATTGCGAGAGCCACACGAAGAGCTCGACGAATTTCAAGCCGTCGAGCTTCAGCGGCGTGCGTACGGCGATGGAGGCGAGGGTATCGAGATTGGCTCCCTCGACCCCGACGGTGAAGAACGCCAAACCATTGGCCTGCTCGGCCGCCTTCACGCGTGTGGCCGCCTCTTTCCACTCGTCGGTCGGCTCGCCATCGGTGATCAGGAAGACCCACGGCCGGTAGTAGACGATGCCGTTGGCCTTGTACTGCACCTTCCGGGCTTCGACCAGATCGAGACCCTGGGTGATGGCCGCCCCCATCGGCGTGCCGCCGCCAGCTTTGAGGCGGGACGGTTCGAACTGACCGGCGGTGGCGAAGTCGTGCGCGACGCGAACGCCGTCGCCGCCGAACGTCACGACGGCCACTTCGACTCGCTGGCGCGCCAGCGGATCGGTGCCGAGGTCGGCGGCGAAAGCCCGCAGGCCGTCGTTCAGCGCGTCGATCGCCCGGCCCGACATCGAGCCAGACACGTCGAGCAGGAGCACGCAGGCACAACGAGGCTCGGGGTTGGTGGCGAACTCGACGGAGACATCCAGCGCAGTACTCACGCCGTCAATTGGACCAGCCGGTCAGGCCGTGGCGGTGGATGCCGACCAGCGCCGGGTGATCCAGAGCACGGCGACCGGTGCGACCACGCTGAGACCGAGCGACACCAGGTTGGCCACGCGATCAGCCGTCGACGGCAGCGCATCGAGATGGCCGGCGTGGTACACGAAGTGCGGGAGCGCCCAGATCAGCCCGGCACCAGCCGCGGTGCGCACGAGCGTGCGCCCACCCCGCCACGCCGCAACGATGAGGAGGAAGGCCACAGCGAGGTTGAGTGCTCCGACGTCGCGCACCAAGTGCTCATTGAACGGCCCGTCGCCGCTGACCCAGGCCCGGCCACCGCCAGGGAACGAGTCGTAGAACGAGCGGGGAGCCCCCAAGGCCCAGGCTCCGACCAGGACATAGCCCGAGGCGACGAAGGCCAGAGCGACCCGGACGAACGTCCACGACGCGGGAACGGCGGCAGGCTCAGCCATGTCGCCCACAATGGCAGGCCAGGCCTCGCGGGCGCTCCGAAAACGGGGCTCCCATGCGGTCGCCTCCTTGAACCTGGCATTGCTCACGCGCTCGGAGCGAGCCAGCAGAGCGGTCTTCTCTCCACCGACGCGGGCCGCAGCCGCCGGAAGGAGGCGCAACGGGCGCGACCGGCCGATGGCTCCCGCCAAGGCGTCGGCGTAGTCGCGCCGTGTGAGCGGCTCGTCATCCACGATGTTGTAGATGCCGCCGGCAGCGTGCAGCGAGGCCACGACCGCGCGCGCAGCGTCGTCGACCTCGATCATCGCCATGTAGGCACCTGGACGCCCGAGGGCAAGCGTGAACCCCCGGCGAGCCAGGGCGACCGTCAGTTGGGTCTGCTCGCTCTCGGCGCCGTGGAACATCCCGAAGCGCAACACGACGGCCGCTCCGCCGCCGTTCGCGAAGCGGGCCACCTCGGCTTCGGCCACATGGGCGGCGGCGTACTCGGCCACCTCTACGGGCGAGTCTTCATCGACCCACCCGTCGCCGGCGTCGGCGTAGACGAAGCCGAGCGACTCCTGCACGAAGCGTCCGACGCCGGCGGCCAGCGCGGCGTCGACGAGATGGCGTGATCCTTCGGTGCGGATGCGGGCGTTCTCCTTCCACGCACCCGGGCGGGCCATCTGGCGAGCCGAGGGGATGTGGGTGGCCAGGTTCACGACGGCGTCGTGTCCGGCGACGGCGTTCCGCACGGCGACAGCATCGAAGAGGTCGACCTGCACGGCGGTGGCGCCGTAGGCCTCCACCATCGCCGCTTTGCCACTCGACCGAGCGATCGCCGTGACCTGGTGGCCGGCCTCGACCAACCGCGGGAGCGCCCGCCGGCCGAGCACACCGGTCGCCCCGGTGAGGAAGACCTTGCGCGTTTGCGATGTCAAGCCGATCCTTTCGACGGGGATCCTCAGACCGACGTGGGCTCGCTGGCGAGACGACGCAGCTCTTGGAGCGTCGAGCTCAACAACCGCGAGACGTGCATTTGCGAGACCCCGATCCGGCCGGCGATCTCGGACTGCGTGAGCTGCTCGGCAAAGCGCAGACGCAGGAGTTCCCGCTCTCGCTCGGGCAACTTCCCGACGAGCCGCTCCACCAGGTCGCGATCATCGGCCTTGTCGAAGGCGGCATCAACGGCACCGTGATCGCTTGCCTCACCCTCGCCGCCGGGCGCGGGCGCATCGATCGACGGCAAGCGGTGCATGGCCCGCACCTCCAACGCCTCGATGGTGGCCTCTTCGTCGAGGCCAGTGCGCACACTGAGCTCTTTGACCGTCGGCGGCCGCCCAAGCTGTTGATGCAGATCCTCGGCGGCTCGGGCCGTCACCAAGAAGCGCTCCTGCACTCGGCGCGGCACGCGCATGCCCCACGACTTGTCACGCAGATGGCGCTTCAGCTCGCCCGAGATGGTCGCCCACGCGAAGGTCGTGAACTCGAAGCCTTTGCCCGGATCGAAGCGATCGACCGCCTTGACGAGGGCCAGGTTGGCGGCCTGCTCCAAATCGTCGAGCTCGGCCCGGCCGGCATACCGAGAGGCCAGCGAAGCGGCCAACGGCAGATAGGCCTCGGTGAGCTCGACCCGGAGCTGCGGGTCGCCGGTCGCCGCAAAGCGCACGAACTTCTCCCGAAGCTCGGCCGCAGCAGACAGCATCTCCGGCTCGCTCGCTGCCCCAGCCACCCCTTCAGTATGCCGCTCTGACCGGATCCGAACCCAGCCGACCCGTAACGAGTGGGAGCGGGCGGGAGGTACCCCGGTTCCACAACGAGCGGATGGGGAATGACGCACCTAGGCACCGGGTTGAAACACTCCCGGACCCGAAAGGACCTCGATGCCCACCCGGAACCTGGACT
>JBKJKM010000142.1:0-5731 GCA_046597375.1 Acidimicrobiales bacterium
CCCATCTCGTCGGCGAGCGTCGGCTGGTAGCCCACGGCCGAGGCCATGCGGCCGAGGAGGGTGGACACTTCCGAGCCGGCTTGGGTGAAGCGGAAGATGTTGTCGACGAAGAGCAGGACGTCCTGGCCCTTCACGTCACGGAAGTACTCGGCCATCGTGAGGGCCGACAGCGCGACCCGCAGGCGGACGCCCGGAGGCTCGTCCATCTGGCCGTAGACGAGGGCGGTGTTGTTGATGACGCCGGACTCCTGCATCTCCAGCCAGAGGTCGGTGCCCTCACGGGTGCGCTCGCCGACCCCGGCGAACACCGACACGCCGCCGTGCTGCTTGGCCACGCGGGTGATCATCTCCTGGATCATCACGGTCTTGCCGACGCCGGCCCCACCGAAGAGGCCGATCTTCCCGCCGAGGCGATAGGGCTCGAGCAGGTCGACGACCTTGAGGCCGGTCTCGAACATCTTGGTCTCGGGGTCGAGGGTGTCGAAGGCCGGTGCGGGGCGGTGGATCTCCCACACATCGTCGATGCCCTCGGTGATGGGTTGACCACCGGTGTCGAGCGGCTCCCCGATCACGTTGAACACGTGCCCGAGCACGCCTGAGCCGACGGGCACCGAGATGCCACGACCCAGGTTGCGCACGGCGGTGCCGCGCTGCAGACCGTCGGTCGGCTTCATGGCGATGGCCCGGATGCGGCTGTCGCCGATGTGCTGGGCGACCTCGGCCGTGACCGTCTCGGTCTCGCCCTCGATCGTGATCTCGAACTCGAGGGCGGTGTTGATCTCGGGCAGGTCGCCCGGGGGGAACTCGACGTCGACCACCGGGCCGACGATGGCCACGATGTGCCCGTCCTTGCGGGCCTTCCCGCCGCTGGTGTTGGTGTTCTCGGTACCTGAACCGGTGATTGCAGTCATCGCTGGCGGTGCTCCTCGGAGTGGGGGTGGTGGCGGCGGTCGAGATCTCGACGGAAGTGCCGGAACAGGTCCGGATCCTCGATGCGGTCGTGGAGGTAGTCGGTCTCGCCGGAGGCGGCGGCGGCGAGGGCCTCGGCGCCGGACGCGATCTCGATGATCTCGGTGGTGATCGAGTCCTGGCGGGCTCGGTTCATGCCTCGGGTGAGGACTTTGATGAGCTCGTCGGCATTGTCGGTGGCCGACTTCATCGCCCGCTGCTGGGCGGCGTGCTGCGAAGCGGCGGCGTCGAGCATCGCCGCATACAGGCGGCTCTCGACGTAGCGCGGAATGATCTGGTCGAGGATGGCCGAGGGCGCCGGCTCGAACTCGTAATCGGCCGTCGGTCCGGTCGGAGCGTCGGCGACTTCGGTGATGGCGGCGGCCTCCAGGGGGAGGAATCGGCGCACCTGCACGCGTTGTGTGGCCACCGAGAGGAACTGCGTGTAGGCCAGCTCGACCTGGTCGATCTCGCCGGCCTCGAACAGTCGGACGACCGTCTGCGCGACTTCGCGGGCGTTCTCGTAGGTCGGCTCGTCGCTGAATCCGTCGAACGCCTCCGCTATGGCGTAGCCACGGAAGCGGAAGTACTTCGCGGCTTTCTTGCCGATGAGGATGAGCTTGTACTGACGCCCGGCGGCGACCTCGGCCTGGAGCTGACGCTCGGCCGCCCGGATGACGTTCGAGTTGTACCCGCCCGACAGGCCGCGATCGGCGGCGATCACGACGAAGCCGACCGTGCGGATTTCCTCGCGCGGCGTGAGGAGCGGGTTGGACGCGCCGGCCCCGGCGGCCGCCAGGTTGCGGATCACCTCGGTGATCTGCTCGCTGTACGGGCGAGCGGCGGCCACCCGCGCCTGAGCCTTTACGATGCGGCTGGCGGCGATGAGCTCCATCGCCTTCGTGATCTTCTTCGTGCTCTGCACCGACTTGATCCGTCGGCGCAGGATGCGCTCTGCGCCACCAGCCATCGGGTTAGTCCGCCGCCACTTCAGTCGGGACGAAGCGCTCCTTGAAGCTCGTTACGGCCGCCCGCATCTCCTCTTCGTTGAGGCCCCCACCGGCGGCGAGGGCCTCGACCATCGCCGAGTTGCGGCTGCGCACGTCCTGGATGAGCTCCGACTCGAAGCGGCTCACGTCAGCGATCGGGACGTCGTCGAGAAAACCGTTGGTGCCGGAGTAGATCGACACGACCTGATCAGCCACGCCCATCGGCTTGCCGTTGGCCTGCTTGAGCAGCTCGACGAGCCGACGCCCGCGGTCGATCAGCGACTGGGACGCCTTGTCGAGCTCGGCACCGAAGGAGGCGAACGATTCGAGCTCGCGGAAGTTGGCGAGGTCGAGCTTCAAGCCGCCCGACACGGCCTTCATCGCCTTGGTCTGGGCCGCACCACCAACGCGGGACACCGAGGTGCCGACGTTCATGGCCGGACGAACACCGGAGTTGAACAGGTCGAGGTCGAGGAAGATCTGCCCGTCGGTGATCGAGATCACGTTGGTCGGGATGTAGGCCGAGATGTCGCCGGCCTTCGTCTCGATGATCGGGAGCGCCGTCATCGACCCGGCGCCCATGGCGTCGGACAACTTGGCCGCCCGCTCCAGCAGACGGGAGTGGAGGTAGAAGACGTCGCCGGGGTAGGCCTCGCGGCCCGGCGGGCGGCGGAGGAGGAGCGACATCTGGCGGTAGGCGTCGGCCTGCTTCGACAGGTCGTCGTACACGATCAGCGCGTGCTCGCCGTTCTCCATCCAGTGCTGGCCGATGGCGCAACCGGCGTACGGGGCGAGCCACTTGAATGGGCTCGGATCGGACGCCGGAGCGTTCACGATCACCGTGTAATCGAGGGCGCCCGCCTCGCGCAGGGTGTTCACGATCTCGGCGACCGTCGAGGCCTTCTGGCCGATGCCGACGTAGATGCACTTCACGCCCAGCCCACGCTGGTTGATGATCGTGTCGATGGCCACGGCGGTCTTGCCGGTCTTGCGGTCACCGATGATCAGTTCGCGCTGGCCCCGCCCGACCGGGGTATTGGCATCGATGACTTTGATGCCGGTCTGGAGGGGCTCCTTCACCGGCTGGCGGTCGACGATGCCGGGGGCCTGGATCTCGACACGCCGGGGGATGCCGCCGGCGATCGGGCCCTTGCCGTCGATGGGCTCGCCGAGGGGGCTGACGACGCGACCGAGAAGGCCGTCGCCGACGGGGATCTGGAGGATGCGGCCGGTCGCCTGGACGGCGCCGCACCTCGATCTCGTCGACCTCGCCGAGGATCACGGCACCGATCGACTCCTCGTCGAGGTTGAGGGCGATACCGAGCGTGCCGCCTTCGAACTCGAGGAGCTCGTTGACGGAGACGTCGGGCAGGCCGCTGACGCGGGCGATGCCGTCGCCGACCTCGACCACACGACCGACCTGGGCGCTGCGCAGCTCGGGGCTGAAGCCGGCGAGGCGCGTGCGGAGGGCGGAGGCGATG
Organism: Acidimicrobiales bacterium; assembly: GCA_046597375.1. Taxonomy (GTDB): domain Bacteria; phylum Actinomycetota; class Acidimicrobiia; order Acidimicrobiales; family CADCTF01; genus DATLED01. The sequence goes on from JBKJKM010000142.1 coordinate 3,419, forward strand.
TCGTCCGAGTTGATCGTGAAGTCAGACATCTGGGCTTCCTGTCCTAAAGAGATTCGCGAAGTTGCTCGAGGCGGCGTCGGACGCTGCCGTCGATGACGGTGTCGCCGATGGTGGCGATGATCCCGCCGAGGATCGAGGGGTCGACGTTGACCTTGATGGTCACCTTCTGGCCCGTGCGGGCGCTCAAGGCAGTCGCCAGTCGCTGCTGCTGATCGTCGTCGAGCGGGATGGCGGAGCGGACCTCGGCCAGGGACTCGGACCGCTCGTCGGCCGAGCGGTGCACCATGAGGTCGATGATGGCGGGCAGGTCACGAGCCCGGCCCGACCCGACCACGAACGAGACGAGGGCCTTCGTGACCGGCTGCGTGCGGTCGCCGAGGAGCTCCTCGACGATGCCCTGACGAAGCTCGACCGGGATGGCTTGGTCGGTCAACTTCGACCGCAGTTCGTCGCTGCCGTCGATGGCTCGTGCCACCTGGTAGAGCTCGGCCTCGACCCGCTCGAGGTTGCCTTCGGCCCGGGCGACCTCGAAGAGGGCAGCGGCATAGGCGTCGTTGCGATCGGCCGAAGCCATCAGGCGTTCGTCCCGACCTGCTCGATGTACCGCTCGACGAGGGCACGATTGGTGTCGCGATCGAGGTTCTTCTGCACGACGACCTCGGCGGCGCCGATGGCCAGCTCCGACACCTGGGTGCGCAGATCGGCGATGGCCCTCACCTGGGCCGCCTCGATCTCCGCCCGGGTGCGGTCGCGCAGCTCGTTGACTTCGGACTCGGCACGCACCATGAGGTCGCGTCGCATCTGCTCGGCCGTCTGACGGGCCTCGTCGATGATGCGGGCGGACTCGTTCTTGGCGTCGGCCAGCTGGCGCTGGTACTCCTCGAGGATGCGCTGCGCCTCGGCCTTGGTCCGCTCGGCCTCGTCGAGGTTGTCGCGGATGCGCTGCGTCCGGCCGTCCATCGCCTTCTGTACCGCCGGGAAGGCGAACTTGTACATGAGGGCGAGGAGGACGAGGAAGGCGAAGGCGGCGTAGAAGAGCTCGCTCGTCTCCGGAAGGATCGGGTTGTGGGCCTCGTCCTCCGCGACCGCTTCGCCGGGCTCGGTACTGACCCCCTCTTCGGAGCCGGTGTCCTCCACCCGGAGGAAGATCTGCCCGTCGGCAGTGATGCGTGCGAACACGGGGTCTCCTTAGAGGCCGAGAAGGATGAAGACGACGAAGCCGATGAGGGCGAGCGCCTCGGTGAAGGCGACGCCGAGGAACATGGTCGTGCGGACCATGCCGGCCGCTTCGGGCTGACGGGCCATGGCCTGCACGGCCTGACCGACGAGGTAGCCGATGCCGATGCCGGGGCCGATGGCAGCGAGGCCGTAGGCGAAGCCGGCGGAGATGGCCCGGCCCATGTCGACGAGCTCGGTCCCCTCGGCGTTGATCTCAGCGAGGATGGGGGTGATTGCCATTGGTGTTCCGGTTCTCCTAGTGCTCGGGGTGCATGGCACCGCCGATGTACACGGCGGTGAGGATGGTGAAGATGTAGGCCTGCAGGAAGGCGACCATGACCTCGAAGCCGGTCATGAGCAGCAGCATGATCGTCGCCAGGATCGACGGGACGATCAGAAGGTTCGCTTGCAGCGTCTCGAAGGCGAGGATGCCGAACGTCACCAGCAGGATGTGGCCGGCGAGGGTGTTCGCGAACAGTCGGACGGCCAGCGAGAAGGGGCGGACCAAGAAGGTCGAGACCAACTCGATGGGCGTCACGAGGATGTAGAGGGCGACGGGCACGCCCGGGGGGAACAGGGCGTTCTTGAAGTAGCTGACCGGGCCCTGATTGACGATGCCGACGACGTTGAAGATGACGTAGACCAGGAGCGACAGGAACAGCGGGATCGCCATCCGGGCTGAGGCCGGCATCGAGAGCGGCGGCACGATCCCGGCGAAGTTGCAGAACAGGATGAACCAGAACAGCGACGTCAGGAAGGGCATGACCCACTTGCGGTGGAGCCCCTCCTCGCCCATGGTCTGGAGCACGATTCCGTCCCGGATGAAGTCGACGCTCGCCTCGACGATGTTCTGCACGCCGCGCGGCACGAGGGCGCCCCGGCTGCCGGCGATGAAGAACAGCAACAGGGTGAGGAACGTCGCCAGGAGCACGATGATGGCGATCTTGTTGAAGGCGTAGAAGGTGCCCTCTCCGAACAAGGCCGGCCAGTTGACCAGCTCACCGATGGACGGGAAGTGCAGCCCACCCTCCTCGGCGGCTCCTTCGGCTGCGATGAGCAGCGGCGTCAAGAGGTTGATCCTTTCGGCTTGAGGCC
>JBKJKM010000207.1:0-7459 GCA_046597375.1 Acidimicrobiales bacterium
GCCGCCCGCCTCGCCGTCATTCCCGACGCCGGCCACTCCCCCCAGTTCGAGAATCCCGACCACTGGTACGTCGAGCTCATCGGCTTCCTGGCTGGCCTGTCATGAGCAGGACCACGCGGGCGGCCGCGCTGCTGGTCGCTGCTGCTCTCGTTGGCGCCTGTGGCGGGGGTTCGGGCCCGGTCGAGGAAGAGGGGCCGACCTCGTATGGCGGCGACGGCGCCGACATCGCCACGACGGCGGCGCCCCCGGCGGGAGAGGCGCCAACGACGGCGGCGCCAACGACGGCACCGCCGGCCAAGAGCTCACGACCGGCCGTCGCCACCACCAACGCGCCGCCGACGACGGCGGCCGCTCCGAGTCCGGCGTCGCCGGCCCCCACTGCTCCGCCGGCGACGGTGGCCGCCGATCGGGAGCTTGGGAAGGGGCCGGTCGGAAGCTTCGCCCGCCACCTCCTTCGGCCGGCGCCGGCGAAAGAGCTCGTGTTGGAGCTCTTGGTACAGGACGGTTCGGGCATCAGCGAGGCCACCCGCACCAAGCTCGTGAAGGTGCTGGCGGACGTCAGCGGGAAGACTGTTTCAACGCCTCGCGTCGCCCTTCCGGGCGGCGGTGACGGGCGGTACCCACCGGCGGAAGTGGTCAAGCTGGCCGATCAATACGGCCAAGCCGTTCAGGGCGGCGACCAGGCCGTCATTCGGATGCTCGTCCTGAAGGGTCGCTCGGACGATGCCAACGTGTTGGGCTTCGCCGTGCGCGGCGACGTGCTCGCCGTGTTCCCCGACCAGCTCCGCCAGGCCGAAACACCCCTGGTGGATCGGGCGACGTTGGAAGCGGCGCTCAGCCTCCACGAGATCGGGCACATCCTCGGGCTCGTCGACCTGGCCCGCAAGACCGGCCGAGAGGACAAGGAGCATCCCGGCCACTCGTCGAGCCGGAACTCGGTCATGTATTGGGCCGTCGAGTCGACGCTGGTGGGCCAGGTTCTCGGCGGTCCGCCACCCACCGATTTCGACGCCGCCGACCTGGCCGACCTCGCAGCGTTGCGGGCGGGCGGCTGAGGCGTCAAGCCACGCAGGATGGCGGCGGGTCGTCGAGCTGCCCAGCCCCGAAGAGGTCGATGCGGTCGGCGGCATCGGTACGGTCCGTGCCGACGAGTTCGAGGTCGTCGGCCGGAGCCGTGCAGGTGACCCGGAGTTTCGCCGTGCCCCGGTCGTCGGTTCGACGTTGCGCTTGTTGTTGCACCTGCAGGCCGGGCGGCCCGGTGAAGGTGAATCCGCCGAAGTCGACCTGCGGCGCCGGCTGGCCGGAGCAGCGGTCGGCGATGGTGAAGGAGACCACGTGCACCACGCCGATCGGCCACCGGCGCCCGTAGCTCAACGAGCCGTTCTCGGCGGCATACGTGGTGGGGCCGGCCGGGGCGAATCGAGCCCGGCTCTCCACCCGTAGGCCGCCCGCCACGATCGCTCCCTCCGGTACCGCCACCTCAGCCGTGGCACCGGTCTGGACGTGCACGACGTCGGTGCAGGCCGGTTCGATGCGGAGGCGGTAGCGCCCCGGCGGGCCCTCGAGTCGAGCCACGCCATCGGCGTCGGTACTCACGAGGGCAGCGACGGGTCCGTCGATTCGGACGGGGACGCCGATGCGCGCCTTCCCGGATGCGTTCTCGACCGTGACGGCCAGCCCGGATGGACCAGTCGCCGGAGCCGCCACCGACTCGGGGACGCTCCCGGCCCCTGACCGCGTCGTCGACGGGCGCACGGCGGGAGCGATCGAGGTGGTGGCGGTTGTCGTCGGCGGAGCGTCGGGGCGACCCTCGTCCGGCTCGGAGTCGCCGACTACGACGGTGGACGGAGGTCGGGTGTCCTCGCCCGTGGTCGTCGAAGTGCACGATGACATCGCGATGGCGATCGAAGCGAGCGCCATCGCAAGGGGAAGTCGGGTCGACGGAGTTCTCAGGCGGTGCCCGCCGGCGTCGGCACCCGGAAGGAGAGCACGGCCGGGCGTCGCCGGATCATGAACAGCGTGAGGCCGACCAGCAGCACGAGCGGAGCGACGCCGAACCAGAACCAGAGGAGGGCGGAACTCGGCGGATCGAGCGGCCCAGTGGCCGCCACCGGAGAGGCGAAGAGTGCGAGCCCCCCTTCGGGATCGTCGGCTCCGGCGCCGAGTAGGGCTCGGATGTCGTCCGGCCCGCCGACGACGAACTCGTCGACCTCGAGCGAGGACGAGGCCAGTTCATCGGGAGCGGTCGGCACGATCGACGGGAACGCTCCGCTGGAGAGCGAGGAGCCAACGGGGACGCGGCTCGGGGCCGGCCGGGTCGGAATGAAGGAAGAACCGGCGAACCCGCCGTCCGGCGCCGGCGGCGTCGGACCATCCTGGAACGCCTCTCCCGACTCGAAGAACGGCGTGAAGCTCGGCTCTTGGGACTCGTCGGGAACGACCAGCCGCCCGTCGATCCAACGGAACGTCAGCTTGAAGCCGACGTTGTTGCCGAGGGAGTTGCGGACGACGATGTTGTACTTGCCTTTCTGGGGCTGGCCCAGGCCGACGATCTCTGGCACCTGGGTGCCGACCGATCGAGCGAGCGGGTCGTCGCCCTGCGGCTCGTCCCAGACGAAGAGGTCGAGGTCGTTAGCCTGGCCCTGGTTGTTGGGGAGTTGGCTCGTCTCCCAGTCGAGGCGCACCTGCACGGCGAAGTCGTTGGTTGCCGCATCGAAGTCGTCCGGCAGCACGACCTCGAGGGGGATGACGCGACACGTGGGCAGCGCCTCGCACAGGTCGGGCTGGGCCGTCTCGTTCTCGGTCGAGAATCCGAGGCCCATGCCGTCATAGGCGATGACCTTGCGCTGGCCCTCGCCGATGGAGACGCCGTCTTCGGGAAGAGCGTTGGCCGGCAGCGGCACGACGACGGCGGCGAGGAAGAGGGCGAGGACAGCCGCCAGGGGGACCTTGGGAAGTCGCATCAGATCCTCATGTCAGTAGTTGGTCGGGTCGTCGGGCGGTGACGGGTCCTGCACGATCGATCCGTCGTACTCGTTGCAGGGATCGGTCGGCTTCTCCTGCGCCGTTGGTTGCCCGTCGGGCCAGATGTCGGCGAAGTAGCGCTGGCCGAGCTCGGTGAGCTGGTAGCAGCCGTCGTCGTCCTCGGCCGGACCCTTCTGGGTCCAGCGCTCGACGATGGCGTCCTTAACGCAGGTGTAGTCACCCGGGTCGTAGAAGCAGGCCGGCACGAACGGGCTGGTGCTGGCGATGCGGGGGATGGCGTGGAATCCCTTGTCCAGGGCCGTCGGGGTCAGGCGGGGTCCGGCCACCTGGATGCCGGTGAACAGCTGGCGGATGTACGGGTAGTACTCACACGCCGTGGAGATCTCTTCGAAGGCGCCGTCAGGGTCGCCTTCACGGAAGGCGGCGAAGCACTGCTGCTCGCGGATCGGCGGGTCACGGAGCACGTTGGTGATCAACCGCGCCTGCTTCCAGAAGGTGCCCTCCTGGAAGGCGCCAGCGAAGTCGAGCTCGATGTTCTTGTCGCCGAGGACGACGAGCTCGGGCCGGTAGCCGGCGGTGGCTCCCTGTTGGGAGAGGTTCGTTTCGAGGCCGCCGGGCCACAAGATGGTGGTCACGCCCTTGTCGCGGAACTCCACGACGGCCTCGGCGGCGTAGCGACCGGAGTACTTGGTCGACTGCACGTAACCGGCCTGGGGAAACAGTCGGCGGGCGGCGAAGGTGATGCCGCACGATTCCTTCACCCGCTGCTCGAAGAGCTTGGACTGGGCCTGCAGCTCCGGGTGGGTGGGATCGCTGGTCGTCCACAATCCGTACACCCGGGGCTTGCCGTTGTCGGTGGCGTTGCCGGAGAAGTTGACCGGGTTGGGAGCGACCTTCTTGCAGATGTAGCCCACGTACTGCTCGACGGCGATCTCGATGGTGGGGAAATAGCCGTAGATCAGCTTGGGGAACTTGCTGTAGAAGGCGGCCGATCGGCCGGCGGCCGAGTCGAAGTTGACAACGCCCCGCTTGGCCATCGTCTCGGCGTACTCGGTCGAGAAGCTGTTCGAGGTGGAGATCACGGCGAAGGGCTTGACCTGGTTGAAGTTGTCGGCCGCATCGGCTCGGCGAAGCTCGGGTGAGTCGCCCTCCCCGCTGTAGTACACGAAGAAGTGCACGAAGCGGTTGTAGGACTGGAAGCGGTCGTTGAAGTACTGCTGCCAGGTGCGCAGGATGCGGTTGAGGCAGAACTCGCCTTCTTCGGCCGGCTTGGCGAGATCGAAGTATTGATTGTCGGGCGTGACCTGCAGGGCGTCCTTGCACAGGTTGATGTAATTGCCGAAGCCCTGGATGTAGAAGAGGATCCGTACCTCTTCCTTGGTCACACCGAGATACGTGGCCCCGAAGTTGTCGCCCTGGAAGTCGGCGACGCACGGCGGAGCGAGCGAGTCGTCGGTCTGCTTGGGCGGGGTGCCGACGCAATTCTTGGTGCGGGGCGACTTGCCGCCGCCGGCCAGACCGTCCGCCGACGGGGGCGGGAGGGGCGGTTCTTCGCCTGGAGCGAGGGGCGGCGTATCGAGCAACCCGGGCGTCCCGTCGTTTCCTCCGGGTGCGCCGCCGTCTTCGAGTCCGCCGGTACTGGCGAGGCCGAGTGAGGAAAGGTTGCCGATGGGCGGAGGTGGGGCCTCGTCGCTCGGCGGCACGGGGGCGTACTCGAGCGTCGTCGAGGGGTTGGTCTGTGGCAGGTTGAGCGCCGACGGCAACACGATTACGGCGATGATCACCGCCACCACGAGCGCGAGCAGAGGCGGATACTTCCTCGTCCAGATCTGCGAGGTTCCCCCACCCAAGTTGGGGGCGACCACCGTGGCCATCGTGTCCTCCTAGAAAGCGGCGCGAAACTCCACCGGCGCCAAATAGGAATTCGACACCGGTTTCGTCGATTCCTGTCGTCCGTTGTTCGACGGTCAGTCTAGAGATCAACGGGTCGAAAGGTCATTCGCCCCTCTCGTCCTTTTTGTGAACTGCGAGTTTCCGGTGTACACCCGGGAGGACTTGCGGTCTCGCGCGCCGAAAGACCTTTCTCGACCGGTCCGGCCCGAAAGGTGCGAGGGCCGGTCGTCGAGATCTTTCCGGTGCTGGCAGAATCCCTCCGCCTGAACCCCAACATCGAATGAGGACGGCCCGCATGGCATCGACCACCCGCACGCCCCGATCCGCCCGGAGCAGCCAACGTCAAGGCGCAGAGATGGATGCGGTCTCGTTCAAGACCAACTTCGACATGGTCGTCGACAACGTCGAAACGGTGATCAAGGGCAAGACCGACGTCGTGCGACTGGCCCTCGTGGCGATGCTGTGCGAAGGCCACATTCTCTTCGAGGACCTGCCAGGAACTGGCAAGTCGATGCTGGCTCGGGCCTTGTCGGAGTCGATGAACGCCACGACGAACCGTGTCCAGTGCACCCCCGACATGTTGCCGGGCGACATCACCGGCTCCTCGATCCTCGACCAGAAGCGGGGCGAGTTCGAGTTCCGTCCCGGTCCCGTGTTCTGCAACGTCTTGTTGTCCGACGAGATCAACCGCGCGACGCCGAAGACACAGTCGGCCCTCCTCGAAGCCATGGGTGAGCGCCGGGTGTCGGCGGACGGCACGACCTACGACCTCCCCCGCCCGTTCCTCGTCCTCGCCACGCAGAACCCCGTCGAGCAGGCCGGTACCTTCCCGCTCCCCGAGGCGCAGCTCGACCGTTTCCTCTTCAAACTCAAGATGGGCTACATGAGCCGCGAGGCCGAGTACGAAGTGATGTTTGACAACGCCATCCGCCTGTCGGTGGAGGACATCCAGCCGGTCATCGACACGAGCGTCGTCACCGAGATGATCAACTACGCGGCGACGGTCGAGGTTGCCCCCGAAGTCGGTATGTACATCGTCGACATCGTGCACGCCACAAGGGCCGACGCCGCCGCCGCCGCCGGCGGTTCGCCGCGCGCCAGCATCGCCCTGCTCCGCTCAGCTCGTGTGCTGGCCGCCTCGGACGGGCGCACCCACGTGTTCCCGGACGACGTCCGCGCCGTGCTTCGGCCGGTGCTCGGCCACCGCGTGATCATGAACCCGGATGCCATCCTTCGTGGCGACAACATCGACGCCCTGCTCGAGCGGGTCACGGGATCCGTCAAGCCCCCGATGTCGAGCCGAGGTCGTTAGTGGCCCGACGAGCGCCCCGGATGAAGCGGGCGTCGGCCGTCCGAGCGACCGGAGATCGGCGGAGCAGGGTCCAGTCCCTGTTCGATCGCCTCGGCGACCAGCTCAGCCCGACGACCCTGCGGAAGAAGGCCAAGGCTTTCGAAGAACGCAGCCCGATCACCAGGTACGGGCAGGCAGCCATCGTGGCCGCCGTCGTCTTGTGGTTGATGGCGCGGGTCGTCGCCGGTACGGCGATGTACCTGTTCGCCTACGGCGTCGTCCTGCTCGTCGTCATGGCCTTCATCATCTCGCCGCGGCGCCTGAAGCTGGAAGGTGAGCGAGCCGGACTCTTCCCCCGGGCCCAGGAAGGCGATCGCCTCGACGTCGAAGTCAAGCTCCGGGCCAAGCGCCGCGTTTCCACCTTCATCCTCGAAGAGCGGGTGCCCGAGCGTCTCGGCAACCCGGTCAAGGTGCCCATCACCAAGCTGGCGTCGGGCAGCGAGGTCTCGCACTACTACGGGTTGCGCTGCAGCCGTCGCGGTGTCTACCAAGTCGGTCCCCTCGTGGCCGTCGCCGGCGACCCCCTCGGGCTGACCCAGCGAGAGACGATCGTCGCTGAACCTTTCGAGCTGCTGGTGCACCCTCGCGTCGAGCTCGTGTCCGACCGGCCCCTCACCCGACAGTTCGAGGATCCGCCCATCCGGCCGCCGGTCTCGAAGCCGTGGCCGTCCGGCCTGGAGTTCTACGGCATGCGCGAGTACGTGCCCGGTGACGACCTCCGACGCATCGTGTGGAGAGCTTCCGCTCGCACCGGCACGATCATGGTCCGCGAGGCCGAGCAGGGCATCACCGACAAGATCACGATCATCCTCGACACCGACCGCGGGCACCACAGCCGCGATGGCGACGGACTGTCCGAGTCGTTCGAGGCCGGAATACGCGTGGCGGCCTCCCTCGGGGTCCGTCATCTCCGCGAGGGCTACGAGATCAAGTGTGAGACCAACGGCGGCAAGCTCACCCGCAATCTGCGCGGCCCGACCTCCCAGCTCCTGCTCCTCGACGCTCTGGCTCGCATCGAGATGGGTCGCGACGCCCTGTCCGGCGGGATCATGCGCATGCTGGCCAACGGCCAGCGCGACGCCCACAACATCTTGATAACGCCGAAGCTGGGCGACACCGAAGCGGCGCAGCTGAAGCTCCTTCTCAACACCGGCGTCTCCGTGCTCGTCGTTGCCCTCCTCTGGGAGGAGAGCAGCGCCGAGACGCTGGGCCGGGCGGCCGCCCTGGGCT
>JBKJKM010000159.1:0-3481 GCA_046597375.1 Acidimicrobiales bacterium
CTCGCGGCCTGCCTTCCAGCCGGAGCCGGCGAGTAAGTTGACGCACGCCATGGGCCAGCCGATCACCGTCGTCCGCAAGCCGTCATCGAGGGCGGGTCTCGCCCGATTCGAGATCAACCGCACGCTCACCGGGACGGGTCACGAGCGGTACCTCGCCGGTACGGAGGTGACAGGGGAGCGGCCGCCCGACGAGCTGGCCCGGCGCCTGTTCGCCGGGGGCGGCGTCCGGTCCGTGCACATCCACTCCAACGTCGTGTCGGTCGAGCTCGAGTCCGGTGGCAAGGCCGATGGCTTCGAGGAGATCATCCGGGAGCTGTACATCCACTACCGCCCAGGCGTCACCCCCTCCTTCTGATCGCCAAGCCGTCGGCCTGGTCGGCCATCCTCGAACGGCTCGACGACGCCGCGGCACTGACGGGACTCGACCCGGACATCCACAAGATGTTGCGCATTCCCCGGCGGGTGCTCGAGGTCGCCGTCCCGGTGCGGATGGACGACGGACGGGTCGAGGTCTTCGTCGGCTGGCGGGTGCACCACAACACCACCCGCGGCCCCGCCAAGGGTGGCATCCGCTTCCATCCCGACGTCGACGCCTCCGAAGTGTCGGCCCTGGCCGCCGGCATGACGCTGAAGACGGCCGTCCTCGACCTCCCGTTCGGCGGGGCCAAGGGCGGCGTCCGCTGTGACCCGACGGCGCTGTCGGCGGGCGAGCTGGAACGACTCACGCGCCGGTACACGTTCGAGATCTCGCCGCTGCTCGGCCCGGACAAGGACATCCCGGCCCCTGATGTGAACACCGACGGCCGGGTCATGGCGTGGCTCTACGACACGCTGTCGATGATCGGCGGCGTCGACATGCCGGCGTCGGTCACCGGCAAACCGCTGGCCGTCGGCGGCACCCGCGGCCACGCCGGTGCGACCTCGACTGGCGTTCTGGTTACCGCGCGCGCCGCCTTCAACGCCCTCGGGCTCGACTTCGTGGGTGGCCGGGCCGTGATCCAGGGGTTCGGCAAGGTCGGGGGCCCGCTGGCTTTCCTCCTGGCATCGGCCGGGATGCGGGTGATCGCCGTCAGCGACATCGGCGGCGCCGTGCACAACCCGGGCGGACTCGATCCCGGCGAACTGTCCGACCACGTCGTGCGAACGGGGTCGGTGGCGGGCTTCGAAGGTGCCGACGAGATCACCCCGGATGAGCTCTGGCAACTGCCGTGCGAGCTCTGCGTGCCCGCGGCCCTCGCCGGCGCCATCAACGCCGAGGTGGCTGAGACTCTCGGGGCCAAGATGGTCGTTGAAGCGGCCAATGGTCCGACGACCACGGCGGCTGACCCCGTGCTGCACCGGAGGGGGATCGTGGTCGTGCCGGACATCCTGGCCAACGCCGGCGGCGTCACGGCCTCGTACTTCGAGTGGGTGCAGAGCCGCCAGGGGATGGCGTGGGAGGAGGACGAGGTCGCCACTCGCCTTCGGCGCCGGATGGACAGCGCCTTCGACGTCGTCTGGACCCGCTCGGAGGCGCTCGGCGTGTCGATGCGGAGAGCCGCCTTTGTGGTCGCCGTCGAGCGCGTCGCCGCCGCCATCGCCGCACGGGGCCTGTTCCCCTAAATCTCATCGGCGGACGATTGGCGATAGTTCGCTCAACTCATTAGTCTGGCGAAGTGATTCCTGCCACGACCCGGATCGACGCCGATGCCACGCTCGTGGCCGGCCTGCGACTGGTCGTCGTGCGCCTGGCCCGCCGGCTGCGCCAGCAGGCCGAGGGCGACGTCACCGCATCGATGTTGTCGGCGCTGGGGAGCATCAACCGGCTCGGCCCGCTCACCTTGGGCGAGTTGGCGGGAGTCGAGCAGGTGCAGCCGCCATCGATGACCAAGATCGTGGCCAAGTTGGAGGAGCAGGGGCTCGTCATCCGCCAAACCGACGTGCGTGACCGCCGGATCGCCCGGGTGCGCGTCAGCGACGAGGGCCAGTCCTACGTCGCCCGCAGCCGGACCTTGAAGAACGCCTACCTGGCCGCCGGTCTCGAGCGCTTGGACGCCGACGAGCGGGCCTTGCTCGAGCGCGCCCTCCCGCTGCTCGAGCGGCTGGTGGAGGAGTCATGAGCCGCCTGGCGCGCCAGACCTTCGCCTCGATGCAGGAACGCAACTACCGCGTCTTCTTCTTCGGGATGCTCGTCTCGGCCAGCGGCACCTGGATGCAGTCCGTGGCCCAGGGCTGGCTCGTCCTCCAGCTGACCGGAAGCGGCACCGCCGTCGGCCTGGTCACCGCCGCTCAATTCGTGCCGATGCTCCTCGGCGGGGTGTGGGGCGGCGTGATCGCCGACCGGTTCGACAAGCGCCGCATCCTTTTCGTCAGCCAGTCGATCCTGGCCACGGCGGCGGCGCTGCTCGCCCTCGTCACGCTGACCGGCATCGTCGAGGTGTGGATGGTCTTCGCCTGCGCCCTGCTCACCGGCGTCGGCACGGTCATCGACAACCCGACGCGTCAGGCATTCGTGAGCGAACTGGTGGGACCGGAGCGGGTGGCCAACGCCGTCGCCCTGAACAGCGCCATGTTCAACGCCGCCCGCATCGTCGGCCCGGCCCTCGGGGGGCTGCTGATCCTCGTGGGCGGCACCGGCACCTGCTTCGCCTACAACGCCATCTCGTACCTTGCGGTGATCTTCAGCCTCACCCGGATGCGCCCGGAAGAGCTCCAGCGAGGCAAGCCGACGGGCAAGGCCAAGGGCCAAGTACGGGCTGGGCTGCACTACGCGTGGGCGACGCCCGAACTGCGGTCGACGATCCTGCTCGTCGCCGTCGTCGGCACGTTCGCCCTGAACTTCACCGTGCTGACGCCGCTACTCGTCGAGTTCACCTTCGACGCCGGCCCCGGCACGCTCGGCCTGCTGACGTCCGCCATGGGGGGTGGCTCGCTGGTCGGTGCCCTCGTGGCCGCCGCTCGATCGAAGCCGACGCCGCAGCTGCTCGTCGGGTCGGCGGCGGCCCTCGGCCTGGTGATGATCGGCGTGGCGCTGGCCCCGAACCTGTTGGTCGCCGGGGTGCTGTTGGCGTTGACGGGGGCGGCCACCATCACCTTCCTCTCGACGGCCAACACGACGTTGCAGCTCTCGTCGTCGACCGAGATGCGGGGACGGGTGATGTCGCTGTACCTACTGGTGTTTCTCGGCAGCACCCCAATCGGCGGGCCGATCATCGGGGCCATCGCCGAGAACGCCAACCCCCGTGCGGGCTTCGTGGTCGGCGGCGTCGCCTCGCTGGTCGGGGCAATGGGAGCGGGCGCCGTGTTGCTGCGGAGCCGGCGCCGATCGGGGGCTGTGACCGCGGTCGAGCCAGCGCTGGAGCCGGCTGCGGCCTAGTTCGTCGGCCTAGTCGTCAGAGGACGAGAAGTACCCGAAGCCCGCCAACAGGATGGCGGCGCAGACCACCACGATGAGCCCGAGCGTGATCAGCATCGCCTGACCCGAGAGCGGCTTGACCCGTTC
>JBKJKM010000238.1:0-2632 GCA_046597375.1 Acidimicrobiales bacterium
GGTCGCTGTTCGCCGATCGCGTCGGCGAAGAGGTGTCTGCGCCCTTCGTCACGCTCGTCGACGATGCCTCTGATCCGGCCGCCTCGGGGGCCTCGCGTTTCGACGCCGAAGGTCTCGCTTCCCGACGCACGCCGTTGATCGAGAACGGCGTGCTGACGGCGTTTCTTTACAACACCTACGCCGCCCGCCGGGCCGGAACGGCGTCGACCGGTTCGGGTGTACGTGCAGGGTTCAAGTCCGGCCCGGGGTGCGGCGCCCGAGCCATCAGCCTCGTGCCCGGCGACCGCACGCAGAGCGAACTGATCGGTGACATCGAACTCGGCCTGCTCGTCCAGAGCGTGAGCGGGCTGCACTCCGGGGTCAACCCGGTGAGTGGCGACTTCTCGGTCGGGGCCGAAGGCGTGATGATCCGCAATGGCGTGCTGGCCGAGCCGGTGCGGGAGATCACCATCAGCTCCACCATCCAGCGCATGCTCAAGGGCATCACCGCGGTCGGCAACGACCTCGAGTGGAGCTTTGGCTCGGCCGCCCATGTCACGTTGGCCATGTCCGATCTGTCGATGAGCGGTACGTAGAGGGGCGCCACGCCCCAGTAGATTCCGCCGGTGCAACCGGCCGCGGCGACGCGCCATCCCCACCTGGCGGAGCCCAAGCCCGACGGGTGGGTGCGCGTCGACCTCCACTCCCACACCATGTGGTCGGGAGACGCCACCACCACCCCCGAGGAGTTGCGGGAGGCTGTCGTCGAGTCCGGCATCGACGTGCTGTGCATCACCGACCACGGCACGATCAACGGTGCCGTCGAGCTCGCCGCCTCCGGCTTGCTCGGCTGTCGAGTGATCGTCGGCGAGGAAGTTCGGACCTCGGCCGGCGAGCTCATCGGGCTCTTCCTCCGAGAACGTCTTCCGTTCGGGCTCAAGCCCGAAGAAGCGGTCGCCGCCATTCGTGGCCAGGGCGGGGTGGTGTACGTGCCCCACCCGTTCGACCCGATGCGACACTGCCTGTCGGAGGATGCGCTCGAGCGACTGGCCCGGTCCGGAAGCCTCGACGCCATCGAGGTGCTCAACGCCAAGGTTTCACTCGATCACCTCAACCGGCGGGCTGCCGACTTCGCCACGGAGCATGGTCTGTTGGCCGGGGCCGGGTCCGATGCGCACGTGGCCTCGGCCGTGGGCGCCGCCTACGTCGAGATGCCCGACTTCGACGACGCCTCGCCCGCCTCGTTCCTGCAGTCGCTGCGCCAGGGTCGCATCGTCGGGCACCACTACGACGCCCCGCGCCAGTGGCGGCCCCGGGTGGTTCCGTCCACCAAGGCGCTCTAGCGAGCGATGCCGATCCTCCACGCCATCGTCCTCGGCATCGTCCAGGGCCTGTCGGAGTTCCTCCCCATCTCGTCGAGTGGTCATCTGCTCGTCGTTCCGTGGCTCTTCGGTTGGGACGAGTTCGCCACCCGCCCGGAGCTCAAGGAGACCTTCGACGTGGCCCTTCACGTCGGCACGTTCGTGGCGCTGGTCATCTACTTCCGGCGCGATCTGCTCTCCCTGGCCCGGGCCGGATGGGTGTCGCTGCGAGCCCGGCGGATCGAAGGGCCCGAGCAGCGACTCGTGTGGCTCTTGCTGGTGGCGTCGCTGCCGGCGGCGACGGTCGGCTTCGTGCTCGACACGCTGCTGGCCGAGCGCAACGGCGGGTTCGTGGTGATCGGCCTGATGCTGGTCGTCTTCGGTCTGGTGTTGTTCCTGGCCGACCGCCTGCTCGGCCGCCGTGCGACGGACTCTTTCTCCCTTCGTGATGCACTTTTGATGGGGACGGCCCAAGCGGTCGCCCTCCAGCCCGGTGTATCGCGCTCGGGGGCGACGATCTCGATGGGCCGGTTCCTCGGCTTCGAGCGCGACGCCGCCGCCCGCATCTCGTTCCTGATGTCCGTGCCGATCACCGGCGGCCTCGGGCTCTACAAGGCGCTCAAGCTGTTCGTGGTCGACGGCGGGCTGCCCCCCGGCTTCGCCGCGCCCTTCGCCTGGGGGATCCTCGCCTCGGGCGTCACCGGGTTCATCGCCGTCTCCGCCCTCCTCCGCCTCATCCGCACCCGCTCGTTCCTCCCCTTCGTGCTCTACCGCTCCGTCGCCGGCCTCGCCATCATCGCCATCGCTCTCATCCGCTGAAAACCCGACGTCCACTTCGGAGTTGGGGGCCACATCCGGCCCCTTCCTCGCAAGTGGACATCCGCTCGAGCAGATAGCGGGCCAGCAAGCGGGCTCCGAGCAGGGTCGTGACCTCGACGTGGTCCGACCGCACCCGTTCGAACCCCCAGAGCCAGGTGCCAGACAGGTGTGATCCCGCGGTCGTCGGCCCGATCGCCAGACAAGCGGCGAGCACCGGATGGTACGGCGACGCCGGCGCACCGGCGATGAGGTAGACGCCGCGCCGGTACGGCGTCAGGAGTCCGAGTTCGATCGCTCGCTTCCGGCTGCGGTCGGGGCAGCCCGTCGAGGCGATCTGTTGGGCCGTGACGAGACCCCACTGGGACTCGGCGCTGGCGGTGACAACGGACCAGTGTTCGACGCGCACGTCGATCACCTCCTTCACGTTCGAGTTCGGGGCCGGATCCGGCCCTCGAGTCCGAAGTGGACGTGTT
>JBKJKM010000266.1:0-7159 GCA_046597375.1 Acidimicrobiales bacterium
CTCGAGCTGGCGGATGCGGCGCTCCACGACGTCGATCTCGGTCGGCATGGAATCGATCTCGATGCGCAGCCGCGACGCCGCCTCGTCGATGAGGTCGATGGCCTTGTCGGGCAGGAACCGGCCGGTGATGTAGCGATTCGACAGCACCGCCGCACTCACCAGCGCCGAGTCCTGGATGCGGACGCCGTGGTGCACCTCGTAGCGCTCCTTGAGCCCGCGGAGAATGGCGACGGTGTCCTCGACCGACGGCTCGCCGACGTACACCTGTTGGAAGCGACGCTCCAGGGCGGCGTCTTTCTCGACGTGCTTTCGGTACTCGTCGAGGGTGGTGGCGCCGATCATGCGGAGCTCGCCCCGCGCCAACATCGGCTTGATCATCTGACCGGCATCCATGGCACCCTCAGCGGCGCCCGCGCCGACGATGGTGTGGAGCTCGTCGATGAAGGTGATGACCTCGCCGCCGGAGTCCTGGATCTCTTTGAGGACGGCCTTCAGCCGCTCTTCGAACTCGCCGCGGTACTTCGAGCCGGCCACCATGGCGCCGAGGTCGAGCGAGATCAGCCGCTTGTTCTTGAGGCTCTCGGGGATGTCGCCCTCGACGATGCGGTTGGCCAGACCCTCGACGATGGCCGTCTTGCCGACGCCCGGCTCGCCGATGAGCACCGGGTTGTTCTTGGTGCGCCGGCTGAGGACTTGGATCACCCGACGGATCTCCTCGTCACGCCCGATGACCGGATCGAGCTTTCCCTTCCGAGCGTCCTCGGTGAGGTCGCGGCCGTACTTCTCGAGCGCCTGGTACGCCTCCTCCGGGTTCTGGCTCGTGACCCGATGGCTGCCCCGCACCGCTTGGAGCGCCGCCAGCAGATCTTCCTTCGACACGCCGACGCGATCGACCATCGCCAACAGCACGTGCTCGATCGAGAGGTACTCGTCGCCGAGGGCCGCTTTCTCCCCGTCGGCCCGTTCGAGCGCCTCACGAAGAGCCCGGTTCATGGTCGGCTCGACGCCGCCATAGGCCTTGGGCAACTTCGACAGCGCGTTATCGAGGGAGTTGCGCAGACTCAGCGCAGCGATTCCGACCCGCTCGAGGACGGACAGCACCACCGTCCCCTCCTGCCCGAGCATCACCGACAGCAGGTGGTCAGGCGAGACCTCCGCGTTGTTCCGAGTCTTGGCGGCGGTGACGGCATCGGCAAAGGCCTCTTGCGTCTTGAGCGTCCAACGGTTCGGATCGAGCGTCACGTCTTAACCTCACCTCAAGAAAGTTGATAACGACCGTAACAACTTTTGGTCGAGGCCGAGAATTCCCCGACGCGCGACATCAGGGGCCCCCGCAGGAGCCCCCAATGGGCGCGTCTGGTGCTGAGCGCGTTCCGCTGCGGGAGCGGCCGGCGTCAGGCGGTGAGATCGCTGGCGACGTCGACGAACGCCTTGCGGTTGCCGAACCGAGACAGTGCCGTCAACACCAGGCCGAAGGCCGCCAGCGCGAGACCGACCACTCCGAGGGGAGCGAGCGGCAGACCGGTTCGGCCAAGGGCGGCCGGAGCGGACTGGACGACGCCGAGGACCTCGAGGCGCCCCGGATCCACGGGCCGGGCGAAGGTCTCGCTCAGCACCGCAGCCGCACCGCCGCAACGGGCTTCGGATGCGGCTTCGACGCAGGTGGGCGTGGCCTGGGCGCAGACGGCGCCGGCGGTCGAGACGCACGGCTCGGTGCAGAGTCCACCGTTGGCCGGCAAGGCAGAACCGTTCGGGCACCTGGGCCCACAGTTCTTGGAGCCACCAGCCGGGAGAGGATCGCCATTCGGGCACGTTTCGACGGGCGGCGGGGGCGGCGGGGGCAGGCTGTCGGCGCAGCCGGTGTGGGCCGGGTTGCCGAAGCCGATGCCGTTGTTGCCCTCGTTGGTGCTCCGGCCCTTCTGGTCGCACTCGTAGCCATTGTTGGCGTCGCCCGGACCGCTCGGGAACTGGCCCGGGGGGTTCTTGTCGTCGGCGTTGCCGACGCAGCCAGCACACGGCTTGCCGGTGGCTTCGCCGTCACCGGCGCCGTTCTGTGACGGCTCGACACCGCCGGCGCAGGTGTCGTTGTAGTTGTCGCCACCGCCGTTGGCGCCGTTGCCGGTGTCGCTTTTGGCGCTCGGGTCACCGTCGCACACCTGGCCACCGGGGCCGTTGGCGGCGTCGTGATTGGAGAAGCCCTCGGGGCTGTCAGCTGCCGTCGGCGTGCCGTTGGACGGGGTGTCCGAGGTCTGGGGCTGGGGATCCGGATCGGGCTCGGCCTTCCGCTCCTGGCCAGGAGCGTTCGACTTGCCCTTGTCCGGCGGCTGCCCCACCGCTCCGGCCACCTGAGGAAAACCTGCCAGGGCAATCAGAGAAATCGCTAAAGCCGTGAAGCTCAACGACCGAGAACAATTTTGAACTCTCATCGAAGCCACCTTTCACCACCCAGAGTGGCATCGAACCACGTTCACTGTGGCGACGCAAGAGAACGGCTTCGTGCCGTCCCTTTGCGTCCGGGTTGAGCGATTTCCGCCGTGGCGTCTCGCCCAGCCCCTCCTCATCTGTCACACAGACGACGCTGACCGGCAGGATGCACGTATGTCGCTGCCCGTCTCCGACCGACTCGACGCCCACCTCGGCACCTGGCTCGGCAGCTGGCCGCCGGCCCGACCGCTCACGGTCACCACGTCGCCGAGTCGCTCGCTTCCTGGCTGGGACGGCGGCGCCCACCCGGTGGTCGGTGTCTCCTCTCCGGAGGGTGCCGTCCTGAGCGTGCCTCCCGACGCGGTGGCGGCGGTCGCAGTCCTGGCCGACGATCTAGCGGGGTTGCACCAGGCCTCGTTGTCCGGTGGGCTGGCCAAGGCCCTCGGCTGGCCGGAAGGTCGGCTGTTCGAGGGCGTGTTCCGGTGGTCGGCTGCTCCCGTGGCCCTCGAGGACGCCGGTGTGTGGGTGCCGGTAGGCGATCCCCGGGTGCCGCCGTGGCTGGTGCCCTTCGGCGGCGAGGTGCTGATGGCCTTCGACGACGGCGGTCGATACGTCGCCGGCGTCGGCCTCAAGGTGCACGACGAGTTCGGCCACGAGCTGGCCGTGGTCACCGAGGAGGCGGCTCAGGGTCGGGGGCTTGCCCGACGACTGGTGGCGCAAGCCGCCCGGCGGGTGCTCGAGGGCGGAGCGGTACCGACGTATCTCCACGCCGATGCGAATGTTCGATCCGCAAAGGTGGCCGACGCCGCCGGGTTTCCGGATCGGGGCTGGCGGATCATCGGCGCCGCCCGCCGCCCGCCCGGCTGAAGCGCCGGGCGGGCAAGGCGGGCGGAGCCCTCAGATCAGTTGCTGGTGCTCAGACGCCGAACCGTTGGCGACGCAGGTGCTCCGGCAGCAGGGCGAGCCCACCGAAGATGATCAGCGCCAAGGCCGCTCGGATGGGACCGCTCGTCGACGAGCCCGTGCGGGGCAGTTCCGCCGGTGCGGCGATGACCTCGGCCAGGACGACCGGAGGTGCGGGCGTCACGACGATCGAAGCCGACGCCGTGGTCTCCGGGACGTTGGTCGCCTTTGCCGCCGCCGTGTTGGCGAGGGTGCCGGCGGTGGTCGCTTCCGTCGGGCTGCTCACGTGGACCGTCGCCGAGGCGCCGGGGGCGAGATCACCGAACGAGCAGGACAGAACCTGTGCCGGCACGGCGCCGGTAATGGCACAGGTGCCGGGGCCGGCGTAGGCCGGGCTGATCGACCAGGAGACGCCGGTCGAGGTCGGCAGCGGGTCGTTCAGCGTCGCCGCCCTCGCCGTGCCGGTGCCGGTGCTGGTCACGTTGACCGTGAAACCGATGGTGTCGCCGGAGGTGACGCTGGCGGCGTCAGCCGTCTTCACGACGGTCAGTGCGGCCGGCTTGGCCGTGTTGGCGAAGGACACGGGGTTTGCACCAACGGCGATGACAACGGCGCCGGTCGTCGGGGTGACCGTCGAGGTGAACTCGGGGTCAGCCGTCTCCGTCACGGTGCAGGTCGTTCCGGTCGGGATACCCGTAATGGTGTTCGATCCGGTGTTGGTGATCGTCACGACCCGGTCGAAGGTGGTGCCGGTGCAATCGACGGTGAAGGTGAAGATGCCGGTGCCGCCGGTGGTCGTCTTCGAGATGACGAGGTCGCCGGTCTTGCGGGTGTTGGTGAACGCCACCTGCTCGCCGTCGTTGTCGATGGTCACCGTGCCGTTGGTCGGAACGACGACGCTGGTGAAGTCACCGTTGGCCCGCTCGAGAACGGTGCACGAGGTTCCGGTGGGGATGCCCGCCACCGTCGCCACGCCCGAGTCGACGATCTCGACGGTCGACAGGACGCCGCCGCAGTTGACGTCGAAGACGAAGGTGCCGGTGCCGCCGTTGGTCGTCTTGACGATCCTGAGGTCGGCCAGCCGGCGGGTGTTGACGAAGGAGATGGACTCGCCGTCTTCGTCCACGGTCACGGTGCCACTGTCCGGGACCGAGATGAACAGCGGATCGGGGGTCTCGGTGACGGTGCAGGTGGTGCCAACGGGGATGTTGTCGAAGCTGACGGTGCCGCTGGTGTCGATCGTGAATGACTGGTCGAAGGCGTCTCCGACGTCATCGCAGTCAAGATCGAACGTGAAGGTCCCGGTGCCGCCGTTGGTCGTCTTGGAGACGGTCAGGCTGCTGGTCTGGGAGTTGACGAAGACGTTGATCGTCTGGCTCGTGCCCACAGGGATGACGAGCTCGCGCGGCTCGCTGTCGACCACGAAGCCGTCCGGGGCCGCCGTTTCCGTGACGGTGCACACCGTGCCGGAGGGTCCGGAGATGGCGATCGTGCCGTCGCCGGCGGTGCCGCTGGCACTCACCACGCCGCCGCTGGTGGTGCTCGGGTTCGACAGGCCGGTGATGATCGTGGGGGGCTGCGTCGTCTCCGGGGCACAGCTCACGGTGAAGCTTGCACCGGGCAGCAGATCGCCGGTGGTGCTACCGCTGCGCTTCTCGATCCGAAGGGCGCCGCCGACGGTGAAACACGCCGGCCCGGCCTTCCGGTTGCTGGCCTGCGACTCCGACGGCGCGGCCGTCGTCTTCGCGTAGTTACAGAACTGAGCGCCGAGCGGCGTGTCTGCCGGAACGGGGACGGTGAAACGAAGCAGGAAGTCCACTGCGGTCGGGACGAAGGAGACGGAGTACTTCGCCACCGCCGTGCCGTTCACGAACACGCAGTCGGTGATCACGAAGGTCTCGCGGCCCGAGACTGAGGAATCCTCCGTCGGGAAGTCGATGATGTAGCCGACCACGCCGCCGGGCGAGAGGTCGCTGGGGTAGTCGGGGTCAAGGCGCTTGGTGGTGTTCTCGCTGCCCGGCGTCGGACGGACGCCGTTGCACCCATTCGTACCGGATTCCCGCGTCACGACCGGGTCGCCCTCGGCTGCGCTGGCAACCCCACCGAAGGAGGGGACGAACCCGACGAGCAGCGCCACGGCGAGCATGAGTGCGCCGACCGGGCGGGCCGCTGGACGGGCCTCGGCCCGGGAGCGGAAGTGGTGACCCCGGGGACGCCGGAGGATATCGAGCATGTTGACCCTTCAGGTTGATTGCCGTTATGCCGAGAACGTTGGAGCAGGTTCCCCTCAGATGGGAGACATGCCGCTGTACGTGGTGATCCCGAACGCTCTCAGTAGTACACGCCGAGACGGCTTTGCGCAAGTGTCACCGTCAAAACGAACTAGTTCTCGGCGCCCGAAGGGTCGGCGCATCTAGCGACGAGGCGTTGCGCCGCCACGAAAGACGTCAGGCAACTGACGGAGCGGCACGAGGTCGCGGCGGTACTGGCGGTGGGTCTGGGCCACGGCTTCGCGAGCCTCAGCCCGCAGCCGTTCGAGTTCGGCCCGGAGGGCGGCGACCTCGGCGTCGAGCTCCATGACCCTCTTCACGCCCTCGAGGTTGAGCCCGGCCGCCGTGAGCTCCTGGATCCGCTGGAGCTGGGCGATGTCGATGTCGCTGTACCGACGGCTTCCGCCCACGGTGCGGGCGGGATCGAGCAGACCCTTGCGCTCGTAGATCCGGAGGGTCTGGGGGTGGACTCCGGCCAGCTCGGCGGCGACCGAGATCACATAGACGGCCCGGCGCTCTCGCTCGTTCATCAGGTGTTCTCAACTCCCAGATGCTTTCGCGGTGACTCGGTGGGAAGGGCGGCGAGGGCCTCGACGGCGGCTCGTGCGTCGTCGCTCAGGGCCGTCGGAACGGCGATCTCGACGGTGACCAGCAGGTCGCCGAACCCGCCGGTGATGGGCGCGCCACGACCCCGGACACGGAAGGTCTTGCCCGACGGCGTGCCCGGCGGAATCCTCAACGTCACCGGAGCATCGAGGGTTGGCACGGTGACGGTCGCGCCGAGGGCGGCTTCCGGAAACGTGATGGGGACGTTGAGGGTGAGGTCCTTGCCCTTGCGACCGAACAACGGATGGCCTCCCACTCGGACGGTGACGAAGAGGTCACCCGTTGGTCCGCCGTTGGCGCCGACGGCGCCCCGGCCCTTCAGACGGATGCGCTGGTCGTGTTGCACGCCCGGCGGAATCCGGACCTTGACCTTCCGGGGTCGGTGAACGACGCCCGACCCACGACAGTCCTTGCACGGCGTCTCGACCCGCATGCCCGTGCCCTTGCAGTCGCGGCACGGTTGACTGAACGAGAACAGGCCCTGGTTCTCGTCCTTGACGCCCCGACCGCCACAGCTCGAACAGATGACCGGGGAGGTGCCGGGCGCGGCCCCGGTGCCGCCACAATTCGTGCAGGCGGCGTCACTGGTGACGTTGACCGTGGTCTCCACCCCGTTGACGGCGTCGTCGAAGGCGAGGTGGAGCTCGGTCTCGAGGTCATCGCCGCGACGCGGTCCGGTCGCTCGGCCACTGGGACGTGTCCGCCCGGAGCCGCTGCCGCTCCGACCGAACATGCCGCCGAGGAGGTCCCCGAGGTCGTCGACGCGGAATCCACCCGGAAAGCCGCTGGCTCCGCCGCCGCCGAAGGGATTGCCGCCTCCACCGCCGAACCCGCCTCCGGGCCCGAGCCGGCGCACCTCGTCGTACTCCTTGCGCTTGGTCTCGTCGCCCAACACGTCGTAGGCGGCCGAGACCTCTTTGAACTTCTCCTCGTCGCCGCCCGAGTCGGGATGCAGG